>NZ_BAAHAB010000007.1:0-366898 GCF_054777895.1 Nocardioides ultimimeridianus
GCGGCGAGGCGCCCGCAGCCCGCTTCGGCGCGGTCGACCGCCCGTCGGTGGGCACGGCCGTCCGCGCCCTGATCGACCAGGTGTGCGGCTCCCTCGCGCCCGGATGGGCCGAGCCGATCCGGGAGCGGACCGCGCAGCGTCCGGCGGCGCTCAGCGAGCGGGTCGAGGCCGACCTGGCCGCCCTGCGCGTGCCCGCACCCTCCGGGCTCGGAGCAGGCAACCGGGCGGCGCAGGTGGTCGCGGTCCTGCTCGCGCTGGCCGGCGTGGGAGCGACGGTCCGTGCGCTGCTCGCGGGCGCCGGAGTCACGCCTCCCGTCGTCCTCGCGGCCGTCGGTCTCGGGCTGGTGGCGGTGGTCGCCGGCGCGGGACGACGGGCCGCCGACCGGGCCGCGCACCGGTGGTCCGGGCAGGTCGGGGCGACCGTGGGGCGCACGATCGGGCGGGTCGTCGAGCAGAGCGTGGTGCTACCGATTCAGCAGGAGATCTCGGCGTACGCCGCGTTTCGGAGGGCGCTGGACCGCGTCGACCGTTGAACACGGTCGTCCGGCGTGTCGTTACGGTACAAAGGTAAAAGTTTGGCGTTTCGAGCCACAAACGGGGTAATCGCGTGGAATTCGCGTGACATTCCGGACGTACGCTCGTCTAGTCCTATACATACCTGCACCTTCCGGAATCGGCCGTGGCGAAAGTCCTGTCCGGGTTGGGGGATGGTGCTCGGGAACCACATTGACAGCTCGCCGCACACTCGGGTGCGTCGTCCTGCGCCGACTCGACGACCACAGGAAAACGCCACATGAATATTGCTCGAGAGGCCGCGCTCCCCGCGCCTCCCGCGGAAGCCTCCCCGCCGACACAGGGGAAGGTCATCCCGTTCCGATCGATGATCGCCCAGCAGACCGACGTCGCGCCGACCGACGCCGAGCTGCTGGCCCGGTGCCGACGCCGTGACGCCGAGGCCTGGGACATCCTGGTCACCCGCTACGAACGACTCGTCTACTCGGTCGCGGTCCGCAACGGGCTGAGCTCCGAGGACGCCGCCGACGTCACGCAGGCCACCTTCGTCGCACTCATCGACTCCCTGGAGCGGTTGCGCGAGGAGGACCGGCTCGGTTCGTGGCTGATGACCGTGGCGCGCCGGCAGTCCTGGCGGGTGCGCAACCGCGCGCGGACCCAGGTCGACCTCGACGCCCTCCCGGAGACCGCCGAGGAGCCGCTCGCCGACTGGGACTCCGTGATGGCGCTGCACGACGCCCTCAGCGAGCTCGGGGGCACCTGCAAGCGGCTGCTCGAGGCCCTCTACCTCGAGGCGGAGGCGCCCAGCTACGCCGAGATCGCGGCCCGGATGGGCCGCTCCATCGGCGGCATCGGCCCGCTGCGCGGCCGCTGCCTGGAGAAGCTCCGGGCGATCCTGACCGAGGACGGGCCGTGGTGAGTCGCACCCCCTCCTTCGCCGACCTGGTCGACTGGGTCGAGGGCAGGCTCGACGAGGACCGCGCTGCGCTCGTCGCCGCACACGTGCGCGCCGACGGGGCCGCCGCGGACGCCGTCGCGTGGATCCGGGACTTCGGGCAGGCCGCTGCCGCACTGCCGCTGGTCGAGCCGCCGGCCGAGCTGCGCGACCGGCTCCGGGCACTCTTCCCCGCGGGCCGTGCGGGGACGGCCGACTGGTCCGTGGCCCGGCTGCTCCACGACACCGCCGAGGGCCGGATCGCCGGCGCCCGCCTCGATGCCGGCGCCGGGGAGCGCTACCTGGCCTTCGAGGCCGCCGAGGGCCGCTTCGTGCTGGAGGTACGCCGCTCGGCGAGCCCGGCGGCGGTGGATCTCTACGGGCTGGTGCTGCTCGACGACGTGACCGGCGGTGGGTCGGTGACCGTGACCGAGGGTGGGGTCGCCCGCCGGATGGCCCCGCTCGGGGCGCACGGCCGGTTCGAGCTCCTCGACGTACCGCTGAGTGCGGACGAGATACGGATCTCGGTCGGCGACGTACGCCTCAGCGCCGATCTCGGCCTGCAGTAGCGGACCTCAGATGCCGACCGGGGGGTGGCGGGAGGTGTCCGCGCTGGAGGAGCTCATCGCGGAGGCGTCGAGCGAGCTGGCGCGCGACCCGGAGGGCGCGCGGCTGCTGCTCGACCGGGCGAGCGCGCACCCGGACCGATCGGCGAACGACCAGGCGACCGTCGAGATCGAGACCCTGCTCGGCACGATCGCCGTCGAGCGCGGCGAGGTCGGCGAGGCCATCCACCGCTTCCAGCGGGCGCGCCTGGCCGCGCTCACCGTCGGACTGCCCCTCGAGGAGCGCCGCGCGCTGTTGGGCCGTACGTCGGCGCTGCTGGTCGCCGGCGAGTACCGCGACGTCATCACCATCGTCCGCGGTGTCCTCGACGGGCTCGAGGGGGAGAGCCGGCTCGACGAGGAGCTCGCGACCCGGCTCCACCTCCACGCCCACCGGCAGCTCGGCGCGGCCCTCGCGATCACCGGTGAGTTCGCGGCCGGGGTCCGCTCGCTCGACCTCGCCGACGAGCTGGCCCGGCTGATCGGCGACCCGTTCGAGGTCGCTCAGGTGGGCTACCTGCGGGGGCGCAAGATGCTGCTGGCCGGCATGGTGCATCGCGGGATCGAGCAGCTGTCGCGCAGCCGCTCGCAGTTCCTCAGCATCGGGGCCGAGGTGTGGGCCGACCGGGTCGTCGTCGCGATCGCCGAGGCCCTCACCGGGATCGGCCGGGCCATCCCCGCGATGGAGCTGCTGGAGGCGGTCCGGCCGGCACTCGAGGGCCACCCGCGCACCATCGCCGAGCACGACCTGGCCCGGTCCGGCGCGCTGCTCGGGGCCGGGTTGGGCGACGAGGCATGCCTTGCCGCGATCGCCGCGCGGGACGCGTTCCGCGACATGGCCCACCTCGGCTCCGCGGCCATGTCCGAGCTCGCGCTGGCGCGGGCCGCGATCCGGATCGGCCGCTTCGAGGCCGCCCACCAGGCGCTCGCCTCGGCCGCCGCGATCGCCCGCCGCTGCGAGTTCGTCCAGGCCGCCGAGCAGGCGCGGCTGCTCCAGGCCGCCGTGGCGTACGCCGAGGGCGACCAGGAGACGGCCGACGCCATCGCCCGGCAGCTGCGCGACGCGACCGCCTCGCCACCGAACCGCGCCTGGGCGCAGCTGCTCATCGTGCGCACGACCGAGGACCTCGACGAGGCCGAGGAGCTCATCGCCGATACCGCCGCGATCGCCGACCGGCTCGGGCAGCCCGAGCTGCGGATCCGGCTCCGCATCGAGCGGGCCCGCCACCTCCGGCGTACCGGCGCCCTCCAGGAGGCCCTCGACGAGCTGCGCGCCGCCGCGGAGTTCGTCGGGTCCCCGGCGCACAACCAGCTCCCGGGCATGCAGGGCCACTCGCCGGCCGGCGACGCCACCGACCTGCTGGTGCGGATGCTGCTCGAGGACGGCGGGCACGCCAGCGTCACCGAGGCGTGGACCCGGGTGCGCCGTGCCAAGCGCGTCTCGCTGACCGTGCTGCACCGCCACTCCGACCGGTGGCGGGTCGACGGCGAGACGGATCCCGCCGCGGTGTGCCTCGGCCTCGACGAGCTGCTCGAGCGGGCCCTGAGCCGGACGGCGACCGGCTCGATCCCGATCGTCACCGAGGCCGCTCCGCCGGTCCCGCAGGCGGCGGGCATCGAGTACTACGTCCTCGGCGCCGACATCGCCTGCTTCGTGCTGCGCGACGGCTTCGTGTCCGGGACCATCCTGCGCGGCGTCGCGGCGGAGTCGGCGCGGCTGACGACCGCCTGGCAGCACGAGTGCATCCTGATGGCCGCCACCGGGCCGCGCGACGGCGACGCCGGGTCGGCGGTGCTGGATGCGCTGTACGACCTGCTCGTGGCGCCGGTCGAGGACTGGCTGGCCGACCTCGGCGACGAGCCCCTGCAGGTCCTGGGCCACCGGCACCTGCACGCACTGCCGGGCGCCGCGCTGCTCAGCCGCGGTGCCCCCTGGCGCGAGCGCCTCCCCGGCGTCGGTCAGGGCCCCTGTCCCGAGCCGGTCGCCGCGGCGGCGCCGGTGGCCACCCTGGTGCTGGCCGTACCCGACGACGACGCACCGGGGATCGGCCGGGAGGCGGCGATGATCGCGCAGACGCTCCCGGGCGCGGAGGTGTACGTCGACGGCGACGCCACCACGACCGTGCTCGCCAAGCGGGCCGACGCGGTGGACGTCGTCCACATCGCCGCGCACGGCCGCTTCCGGCGCGGCAACCCGCTCTACTCCGCCGTCCACCTCGGTGACGGCTGGCTGCGCGCCGCGGACCTGATCAACGGGCAGGTGGTGCTGACCGGACGGGTGGTCGTGCTCAGCGCCTGCGTCTCCGGAAGGTCCTCGGACCGGATGCCGGACCCGATCGGGCTGGTCTGGGCGGCGCTGCTGGCGGGGGCGCAGGGGGTGGTCGCGTCGCTGTGGCCGGTCGACGACATGGTCACGCTGCAGCTGATGACCCGTTTCTACGAGGCCCTGGCCCAGGGACGGCACCCGCGGACCGCCCTCGCCGACGCCCAGCGCGCCGTGGCGGCGGAGCACCCGCACCCCTACTTCTGGGCGGCGTTCCAGTATTTCGCGAACGAAAGGTGAGCGCCCCGGCGTGTGACATCCCGGGGTCGGGAGGCGACCGCCATGTAAAAACATGAGAAACTCCTCACGAAAGATTTGAGGATTGCCTCACGTTCTGTTCTCATGGTGTGTGTGACCAGTGACGCCATCGACGCCAGTGCCCACCCCGCCCTCGACGGGCAGGCCGACCGTGCCGAGCACGCCCATGCCGAGACCGCTGCCGGCGGACGGCCCAAGCGCCTCCTGGACCGCCTCGCCGCCGGAACCCCGTACGCCGTGGGCTTCGGCGGCCAGGGCGCGGACTGGCTGGTCTCGCTCGCGGACCTGATCCGCACCCACGCGCTCGACCTCAACGCGCTCGTCGTCGCGAGCGACGCCCTGCTCGCGCCGGTCATCGACGAGATGGGCCCGACCGCCGCCTCCTTCACCCCGCTGCGCTGGGTCGACGCCCACCTCGCCGCCTCCTCCGCCTCCGTCGACGTCGACGACGAGGACGCCCCGGGCATCGCCACCCCGGCGATCCCGGACGCGGACGCGCGGCTGCAGCCGGCGTACGCCCTCCCGGGCGTGCTGCTCACCCAGGCCGCCGCCCTGCGCGCCGTGCGCCGCCTCGGCCTCGACCCGCGCGGTGCGGTCGCGGCGATCGGTCACTCGCAGGGCCTGCTCGCCGTCGAGCTGGTCGACGGCGCCGAGCCGTCCGAGATCCTCGCGCTGGCCCGCCTGCTCGGTGCCGCGTCGCAGCGCGTCGCCCCGGCCGCCGGCCTGGCCGGCGAGACCATGCTGCACGTCGCGCTGCCGCAGGCCGAGGTCGCCGAGATCATCGCGACCCTGCCGGCCTCGAGCCGCCTGGTCGCCAACGTCCGCAACGGCCGCACCAGCACCGTCGTGTCCGGTACGCCGCGCGGCCTCGCCCGGCTGCAGGAGGCGCTGCCCAAGGGGGCGGTCGCCGAGCCGATCAGCGCCGGCGCCGCCTTCCACCACCCCGAGATGGAGGCCGCCGTCGTCCTGGTCCGCGACTGGGCCGCCCGCTCCGGCCTCGACGCCGACCGGGCCGAGCGCCTGGCGCGCACCATCCTGGTCGAGCCCCTCGACTGGCCGGCCGAGGTCGCCCGCCTCGCGAACGCCGGCGCCCGCTGGCTGGTCGACCTCGGTCCCAGCGACCTGATCTCCGGCTTCACCCACGAGCTCGCGGCGGCGTACGGCATCGGCACGCTGGCCCCGGCCACGCCGAAGGGCCTGCGTGAGCTGACCGTCGTCGGTGCCGCCCCGCAGCAGCCGCGCGGCTGGGCGCGCTTCGCCCCCGCCGTCGTCCGCACCCCGGACGGCCGGGTGCACGCCGAGACCGCGTTCACGCGCCTGACCGGCCGCTCGCCGATCCTGCTCGCCGGCATGACGCCGACCACCGTCGACCCGGCGATCGTCGCCGCGGCCGCGAACGGCGGCCACTGGGCCGAGCTCGCCGGCGGTGGCCAGGTCACCGAGCCGGTGTTCAACGAGAACGTCGCTCGCCTCGGCGAGCTGCTCGACGAGGGCCGTACGGCGGCCTTCAACTCCCTCTACCTCGACCCGTACCTGTGGCGCCTCCAGGTCGCCTCGCAGCGGCTCGTCCCCAAGGCCCGCGCCGCCGGTGCTGCGTTCGACGCGGTCATCGTGACCGCGGGCGTCCCCGAGCTCGACGAGGCCGCCGCGCTGGTCGAGGAGCTGCGCGCCGGTGGCATCGAGTACGTCGTCTTCAAGCCCGGCACCGTCGCCCAGATCAAGTCGGTCCTCAAGATCGCCGACGCCGTCGCGCCCGTCCCCGTGATCGTCCAGATCGAGGGCGGCAAGGCCGGTGGCCACCACTCGTGGGAGGACCTCGACGACCTCCTGCTCGCGACGTACGCCGACCTGCGCCGCCGCGACAACGTCGTGGTCTGCGTCGGCGGTGGCATCGGCACCCCCGAGGCCGCGGCCGCCTACATCAGCGGCGCCTGGAGCGAGCAGTACGCCGAGCCCCGCATGCCGCTCGACGGCATCCTGGTCGGCACGGCCGCCATGGCCTGCCTCGAGGCGACCACGTCGCCGCAGGTCAAGCAGCTGCTCGTCGACACCCCCGGCACCGACCAGTGGGTGAGGGCCGGCGAGGTCAGCGGCGGGGTCACCTCCGGCCGCAGCCAGCTCGGCGCCGACATCCACGAGATCGACAACGCCGCCGCTCGCTGCGGACGGCTGCTCGACCAGGTCGCCGGCGATGCCGAGGCCGTGGCCGAGCGCCGCGACGAGATCGAGGCCGCGCTCGCGCTCACCGCCAAGCCCTTCTTCGGCGACGTCACCACGATGACCTACGCCCAGTGGCTGCAGCGCTTCCTTGAGCTGGCCGGCACCCCGGCCTGGATGGACGTCACCATCCGCGACCGCTTCCACGAGCTGCTGCAGCGCGCCGAGGCGCGCCTGTCCGAGGTCGACCACGGCGACATCCCGACCCTGTTCGCGGCCCCGGCCGACGTCGCGGACGGCGCCGCCGCCCTCGAGGTGCTGCTCGGTGCCTACCCGGCGGCCGCCGAGGTGCAGCTGCACCCGGCCGACCTGCCGTTCTTCCTCGACGTGTGCGCCCGCCCGGGCAAGCCCGTCCCGTTCGTTCCGGTGCTGGACGGCGACGTCCGTCGCTGGTACCGCTCCGACTCGCTGTGGCAGGCCCACGACGACCGCTACCCGGCCGACGCCGTCGCGGTCATCCCCGGCCCGGTGGCCGTCGCCGGCATCACCCGCGCCGACGAGCCCGTCGCCGAGCTGCTCGACCGCTTCGAGGCCGCCGTCGTCGACGCGGTCGACGAGGCCGTCATCGACGTCCCCGGGCGCCGTCGCGCCGAGGGCGCGGCCGGCCTGCTCGGCGTACTCCTCGCCGCGCCGGACGCCGTCTGGGCCGGCCGCACCGTGGTCAACCCGGTCCGTCGGATCGGCGATTGGACCGTGACCGGTGACCGTGCGGAGAACGCCGAGACCGGCGCCGCGCTCGTCGTCGACGGAGACCACGGCGTGCTGACCGTTCGGCTCCAGCGGGGCGAGCTGCGCCTGCGCCTGCTGGCCGGCGACGCCGCCACCGGTGCCGCGATCGTCGTCGACGAGCCCGCGGAGGCCATGCGCGACCTGCTCGCGCTCGCCGCCGGCGGCACCACCGAGCTCACCGAGGGCCTGGTCGCCGCGCACGCGGCCGTCACCTCGGTCGGCGGCACCCGCGTCGACGCCGTCCCGGACGTCCTCGTCGGCCTCGCCTGGCCGACGGTCTTCGCCACCCTGTCGGAGCGCTCCGACGTGGCCGAGGGCTTCCTCGACCTGGTCCACCTCGACCACTCCTTCACCGGCACCGTCCCGGCCGCGCCCGTCGCGCCGGCGATCAGCGCCGAGCTCGTCGACGTCACCGACACCGAGGTCGGCCGCGTGGCCACCGTCGAGGTCGCGATCGGCGAGGCCCGCCTCACCGAGCGCTTCGCGATCCGGGGCCGTACGACGAAGACCCCGCTCACCGACCCGGCCGTGGCCGGCGGTGCCGAGGAGGTCGCGCAGACCACCCGTCGCACCCGCGGCCGCGTCACCGTCACCGCGCCGACCGACCTGAACGCCTTCGCCCAGGTCACCGGCGACCACAACCCGATCCACACCAGCACCGCCGTCGCGCGGCTCGCCGGCCTCGGCGGTCCGATCGTGCACGGCATGTGGCTCTCCGCCACCGCCCAGCGTGCGCTCGTCGAGACCCTCGGCCGCCCGCTGTCCGGCTGGACCGCCCGCTTCCTCGCGCCGGTCCGCCCGGGCGCGCAGGTCGACCTGGTCCTGACCCGTGTCGGTTTCGCGCAGGGCGAGGAGATCGTCGAGGTCCAGGCCAGCACCCTCGGTGAGGACGGCTCGACCCTCGTCATGAGCGCCACCGCCCGCGTGGCGGCCCCGCGCACGGCGTACGTCTTCCCCGGCCAGGGAATCCAGAAGCAGGGCATGGGCATGGAGGGCTACGCCCGCTCGGCCGCCGCCAAGGCGATCTGGGACCGTGCCGACAAGCACACCCGCGAGGTCCTCGGCTTCTCGGTGCTGCGGGTCGTCAAGGACAACCCGACCGAGCTGCTCGTGGACGGCACCTGGCACCGGCACCCCGACGGCGTGCTGTTCCTGACGCAGTTCACCCAGGTCGCGATGGCGGTCCTCGGCTCGGCGCAGATGGCCGAGATGATCGAGGCCGGCGTGGCGATCGACGACGCGATCATCGCGGGTCACTCCGTCGGTGAGTACAACGCGCTCGCCGCGGTCTCCGGCGTCCTCGAGCTCGAGGCCGTCGTGGAGATCGTGTTCCGCCGCGGCTCGGTCATGCACACCCTGGTCCCGCGTGACGCCCAGGGCCGCAGCGACTACCGGCTCGCCGCGATCCGCCCGGCCCAGTGCGACATCGCCGACGACGAGGTCGCTGCGTTCATCGACGGCATCTCGGCGACCACGGGTGAGTTCCTGCAGATCGCGAACCTCAACCTGCGCGGCTCGCAGTACGCCATCGCCGGCACGGTCGCCGGCATGAAGGCGCTCGAGGCCGAGATCGAGAAGCGCCGTGCGGCGTTCGGCGGCAAGGCCGCGTTCGTCCTGGTGCCCGGCATCGACGTGCCGTTCCACTCCCGCGTCCTCGCCGACGGGGTGGCCGACTTCCGGCAGAAGCTGGACGACCTGCTGCCCGCCGCGATCGACCCGGGCCTGCTGGTCGGCCGCTACGTGCCGAACCTGGTCGCCCGACCGTTCGCCCTGGACCGCGCGTTCCTGGAGGCGATCGTCGAGGTCGCCCCGGCCGAGGCGATCTCCGCAGCGCTCGAGGACCTCGACGCCTGGCAGGGCCGCGACGGCGAGCTGTGCCGGCTGCTGCTGGTCGAGCTGCTGGCTTGGCAGTTCGCCAGCCCGGTGCGCTGGATCGAGACCCAGGACCTGTTCTTCGCCGACCCCGCCGACGGCGGCATGGGCGTCGAGCGGCTGGTCGAGATCGGGGTGGGCTCGGCGCCGACCCTCGCCAACATCGCCGCGCAGACGCTGAAGCTGCCGGAGGTACGCCGTACCCTCGCCGGCCCGGTGGAGGTGCTCAACCTCGAGCGCGACGCCAACGTCGTCTTCGGCCGTGACGAGGACGAGGTCGTCGTCGACGACGAGCCCGTCGCCGAGGCCGCCCCGGCAGCCGCGCAGGCGGCCGCCCCGGCCGCCCCCGCCGCGCCCGCTCCCGCGGCCCCGGCCGCTGCTGCCGGCTCGGTCGACGACATCGCCTTCACCGCCGCCGACGCGACCACCCTGCTGCTGGCCTGGTGGACCAAGACCCACCCGGCCGACCTGGCCGCCACCGACAGCATCGAGTCGCTGACCGACGGTGCGTCCTCGCGTCGCAACCAGCTGCTCATGGACCTCGGTGCGGAGCTCGGCCTGGGTGCGATCGACGGCGCCGCCGAGGCGCCGATCGGCCAGCTCACCGGCCAGGTGCAGGGCCTCGCCCGCTCCTACAAGCCGTTCGGCCCGGTGCTGACGACCGCCATCGGCGACCACCTGAAGAAGGTGCTCGGCCCGGTGGGCGCGCGCCAGTCCACGGTGACCGACCGCGTCACGCAGACCTGGCAGCTCGGCTCCGGCTGGGGCACCCACGTCCTCGCCGAGCTCGCGCTCAGCACCCGCGAGAGCGCGATCAGCGACCTCGACAGCGCGATCGACGCGGCCGTCCAGTCCGTCGCCGGCCGCCGCGGCGTGGCCGTGGCCATCCCGAGCGCCGGTGGCGAGGGCGGCGGCACGATCGACGCCGCCGCGGCCGCCGAGCTCACCGGGGGCATCACCGACGCGCTCGTCGCCTCCGCCCGCACCATCCTCGACCGGCTCGGCTCTGCCCCCGCCGTCGCCGCGACCGCCGGCGCCGACGAGGAGGCCCGGGCCGTCGTCGCCCGGGTCGAGGCCGAGCTCGGCTCGGACTGGATGCGGCTCACCAGGCCCGCCTTCGACGGGCGCCGCGCGGTTCTCTTCGACGACCGCTGGGCCAGCGCCCGCACCGACGTGGTGCGGATCGCCCGGGGCGAGGCGCTGACGCCGGACCTCACCGGCGCCGGTGAGGCCGTCGCCTCGATCGCCCGCTGGCACGGCCTGGACCACCTCGCCGAGCAGGCCCTCGACACCACGCCCGGCACCTGGACCGACGAGGTCGCGGTCGTGACCGGCGCCGGCCCCGACTCCATCGCCGAGGGCATCGTCGCCGAGCTGCTGGCCGGCGGCGCGACCGTCGTCGCGACCACGTCCAGCACCTCCCCGGCACGCATCCAGCGGTTCCGCGAGCTCTACGCCCGCACCGCCCGGGTCGGCGCGACGCTGTGGGTGGTCCCGGCCAACCTGGCGTCGTACGCCGACGTCGACGCCCTCGTCGACTGGGTCCGCGGCGAGCAGGTCCGCCGCGTCGGCCCGAAGACCGAGGTCATCAAGCCGGCGCTGCACCCGACGCTGCTGTTCCCGTTCGCCGCAGGCCCCGCCTCCGGTGACCTCTCCGAGGCCGGCGCCGGGGCCGAGGCGCAGGCGCGGATCCTGCTGTGGTCCGTCGAGCGGCTCATCGGCGCCAAGTGGGGCGACCAGCGCGTCCACGTGGTGCTGCCCGGCTCCCCGAACCGCGGCATGTTCGGCGGCGACGGTGCCTACGGCGAGACCAAGGCCGCCCTCGACGCGATCGTCGCCAAGTGGTCGGCCGAGCGCGGCTGGCCCGAGCGCGTCACGCTCGCCCACGCCGTCATCGGCTGGGTCGCCGGCACCGGCCTGATGGGCGGCAACGACCCGATGGTCGACGCCGCCCGCGAGGCCGGCGTGAGGGTCTGGACGCCCGAGGAGATGGCGCAGGCGCTGCTCGCGCTGTGCACCCCCGAGGCGCGCGAGCAGGCCGCGCAGCAGCCGCTGCAGGCCGACTTCGCCGAGGGCCTTGCCGACGTACGCATGCGGGACCTGGCGGAGGCCGCCCAGGCCGCCCACGACGCGCGGGCGAAGGAGGCCGAGGACACGACGGAGACGATCGCGGCCCTGCCCGCCTCGCCGGCGCAGCTGGTCGACCCCGCGATCATCGAGGTGGCCCGGCCGGCGCTCGCGCCGGAGGACATGGTCGTCATCGTGGGTGCGGCCGAGCTCGGTCCGTGGGGCTCCTCGCGGACCCGCTACGAGGCCGAGGTCGGTGACCTGTCGGCCGCCGGCGTGCTCGAGCTCGCCTGGGCGACCGGGCTGGTCCGCTGGGACGACAAGGCCCGCACCTGGCGCGACGTCGCCTCCGACGACGCCGTGGCCGAGGGCGAGATCTTCGACCGCTACCACGACGAGGTCGTGTCCCGCTGCGGCATCCGTCAGTACGCCGACGACGGCCGTCTCGAGCAGGCCAGCGCGCCGCTGCTGGTGGGCGTCTTCCTCGAGCAGGACCTGACCTTCTCGGTCGACACCGAGGCGGAGGCCCGCGCGCTGCAGGCCAGCCACCCCGAGCAGACCCGGATCGAGCAGACCGACGAGGGCTGGACCGTCACCCGGATGGCCGGCACCCAGATCCGCGTCCCGCGGCGCCTGGAGCTGACCCGCACGGTCGGCGGCCAGGTCCCCACCGGCTTCGACCCGGTCGCCTGGGGCGTCCCCAAGGAGATGGTCGACTCCGTCGACCGGCTCGCGATCTGGAACCTGGTGTGCACCATCGACGCGTTCCTCGCGAGCGGGTTCACGCCGGCCGAGCTGCTGCGCTGGATCCACCCGGCGCGGGTCGCCAACACCCAGGGCACCGGCATGGGCGGCATGACCTCCATGCAGTCGCTCTACCTGGACACCCTGCTCGGCGAGCCGGTCGCCAACGACCTGCTCCAGGAGGCGCTGCCGAACGTCGTCGCCGCGCATGTCATGCAGTCCTACGTCGGTGGCTACGGCGCGATGATCCACCCGGTCGCGGCCTGCGCCACGACCGCGGTCTCCATCGAGGAGGGCGCGGACAAGATCCGGCTCGGCAAGGCCGACTTCGTGGTCGCCGGCGGCTACGACGACCTCAGCAACGAGGGCATCATCGGCTTCGGCGCGATGTCGGCCACCGCCGAGACCGAGGCCATGCGGGCCCAGGGCATCGCGGACGACCGCTTCAGCCGGGCCAACGACCGCCGTCGCGGCGGCTTCGTCGAGGCCCAGGGCGGCGGCACGGTGCTGCTCGCGAGCGGCGAGGTCGCGGCCCGGATGGGCCTGCCCGTCCTCGGTGTGGTCGCGTACGCCGCGTCGTACGCCGACGGCATCCACTCCTCGATCCCGGCTCCGGGCATCGGGGCGCTGGCCGCCGGCGTCGGTCGCGCCAACTCGCCGCTGGCGAAGGCGCTGAAGGCCCACGGCCTGACCGCCGACGACGTCGCGGTGGTGTCCAAGCACGACACCTCGACGGCCGCCAACGACCCGAACGAGTCCGACCTGCACGAGCGGCTCGCCGCGGCCATCGGCCGCAGCGAGGGCAACCCGCTGCACGTCATCTCGCAGAAGACGCTGACCGGTCACGCCAAGGGCGGCGCGGCCGCCTTCCAGGTGATCGGCCTGTGCCAGACGCTCGCGGCCGGCGTCATCCCGCCGAACCGCAGCCTGGACTGCGTCGACCCGGTGCTCGAGCAGCACCCGCACCTGGTCTGGCACCGCGAGGCGATCGAGACCGGCCCGCTCAAGGCCGGCCTGGTCACCAGCCTCGGCTTCGGCCACGTCGCGGGCATCCTGGCGATCGCCCACCCCGACGTGTTCGTCGCCGCGCTGCCCGAGGACCAGCAGGAGGCCTACCGGGCCGCCGCGCGGGCCCGTCGCGTCGCCGGTGCGGTGCGGGTCGCCCGGACGATGCTCGGCGAGCCGGGCTTCGTGAAGCGCTCCGACCGCCGCCTCGGTGAGACCGTCGAGGGCCGCGAGCCCAAGGAGCTCGAGGCCTCGGTGCTCCTCGACGACACCGCGCGTCTCGCATCCACCGGGAGCTACGAGTGGTGAGTGGCCTCGGCGTCGACCTGGTGCACGTCCCCGGCTTCGCCGAGCAGCTCGCGCAGCCCGGCTCGCGCTTCCCCTCGGTGTTCACCGTGGGGGAGCGGGCCGAGGCCGTACGCCGGATGCTCGACGGCGACCGCCTCGCGGCGTACTGGGCGGCCCGGTGGGGCGCCCGCGAGGCGCTCGTGAAGGCCTGGTCCTCGGTCCTGTTCGGGCAGGCGCCGCCGGCGGGGGACGACGTACTGGGGCAGATCGAGGTGGCGACGGATGCATGGGGTCGGCCGCGGCTGGTGCTGCACGGCGAGGTGGCCGACGCGCTCGCGTCGTACGACCACCAGGTGTCGCTCAGCCACGACGGCGACCACGCGATCGCCGTCGTGGTGCTCGAGGAGCGCCGGAGCTCCTAGTCCCCGGCCTCGGCGGCGAGGAGATAGCTGGTGAGCAGCCGCTTCAGCTCGATGATCGCCTCCGCGTGCTCCTGCCCGTCGCGCACGGAGAAGTTGAACATCGAGTACGCGACATGGATCAGCACCTCGGCGGAGATGCGGCGGCGCTCGCGCGGGACACCCGGCGTGAGCGGTGCGAGGACCCGCGCGACCTCGGCGGCGAGCTCGCGCTCGGTCACCGCGGCCGTGGCGCGCGTCGCGGGCGTGGACTGCACGGCGTGCCAGACCGCGCGTCGCGAGGGATCCTTGCGCCACAGCTCGGCGACGTGGTCGATCAGCCGGTCGACCAGCACCAGCCAGTCCAGGGTCGGCAGCTGCTCGGCCAGCGCCCGCAGCTCCTCCTGGACAGCGACCGCGTCGACGCGGTCGAGCTCGCAGACGATGACGTACTTGTTGGCGAAGAACTGGTAGAGCGTGCCGATCGGCACGCCGGCCCGATGGGCCACCTCCTCGCACGTGAACGACTCGAAGCCCACATCCATCAAGACGTCGCGGCTGGCCTGCAGCAGCTGGTCGAACTTGAGCCTGCTGCGCTCCTGGGCTGGCCGCTTTCGGGGCTCGAGCAGATCGGTCACGTCCCGAACTCTACGAAAACCCCGCCACCCGTGGGCGGAACCCCGGCCCGCGAGGCGTCACCTCTGCACCCGCGAGGCGTCACCTGTGCACCCGCGAGGCGTCACCTAGGGTCGTTCCTCGCGGTCCTGTCCACCCGAGCCACCTCGGCCCGCGCCGGTCCGGGCGACCAGCGCGATCGCATAGAGCGGCCGATCCTGGGCCTCGACGTACACGCGTCCGAGGTAGCTGCCGATCACGCCCATCATGATCAGCTGCAGCCCGCTCATCATGAACATGCCGACGCCCAGGAACGCCCAGCCCGGCACGGCGTCCTGCGGGAAGAACAGCCGTACGACGAGGACGTAGCCGGCCAGCAGCAGGCTGATTCCGGAGATCGCGAAGCCGAGCCGGGAGATGAGCTTGAGCGGTGTCGTCGAGAAGCCGATGATGCCGCTGGCCGCGAACCGGATCATCTTGCGCAGGGGATAGCCGGTCTGGCCGCCGTACCTCTCGTCGCGGTCGAACAGCAGCGCCTCCTGCCGGAAGCCGGCGTGCGCCACGATCCCGCGCAGGAAGCGGTCCTGCTCGCGGTAGCGGTTGACGACGTCGACGACGCGACGGTCCATGAGGCGGAAGTCGCCGACGTTGCGGGGGATCTCGATCTCGGCCAGCCGGTCCAGCACCCAGTAGAAGCCGTACGCCGTGGCCCGCTTGAACGGACCGTCCTTGCGGCTGCGGCGCTGGGCGTAGACCACGTCGACGCCGTCCTCCCACATCGGGATCATCTGCATGCTGACCTCGGGCGGGTCCTGCAGGTCGGTGTCCATGACGATCACCGCGTCCGCGTCGGAGGCGGCGTCGAGCCCGGCGGTCACCGCGACCTGGTGGCCGAAGTTGCGGGACAGCGCGAGCACGGTGACGCGGCTGTCCCCGGCGCGCAGGGCGAGAAGCGCCTCCAGGGAGCCGTCCTTGCTGCCGTCGTCGACGTAGATGAACTCGAAGTCGAGATCGGGCCGGGCCTCGGTCGCGGTGCACAGCGCGGCGTGGAACACCGCGATGACCTCGGCCTCGTCGTAGACCGGGAGGACGTAGGCGACCGTGCGCCGCGGGCCGGTGCTCATGCCAGCCCCAGCACGAGCACGACCACGACCGCCGTCGCGACGACACCGGCGAGGCCCCACTGCGCCAGCGTGAGCCATCGCCGGACCGGGGTCCCCGCAGCGGACGGGTCCGGGTCCGGCGGAGCGGTCCACTCCGCGTCGGCGAGGCGTGGTGCCGGCCGGCGCGTGTCGCGGACCTCGAGGAGCAGCGCGAGGCCGATCGCCGCCAGTGGCGCCGCGGTCGTCCAGTAGCGGCCCGAGCCCACGTGGACGAACGGCTGGGTGAACAGGGCGACGAGACAGACCGAGGTCAGCAGGGCGACGATCTGGTGGTCGATGGTGGTGCGCACGGGTCTCAGGATCAGGGCGAAGGCCGCCAGGAGCAACGGGATCCAGGCGAGGTAGGTGAGCACGAAGACGAGCCAGTAGCCGACACCGTGCGGCCCGCTCGGCAGCATCAGCTTCGCGAAGGAGGCGGGCTTACCGGCGTACCGGCCGAAGTCGGCGATGACGTCACGGGTGTAGCTGTGGGGTGTCACGGAGGTCCGCGCGTAGGGCCACATCTGCTTCTCGACCTCGACCTCGCTGCGGCCCGTGGCGCGCGCGACCTCGCGGCTGTACTGCATGGGAGGGAACCAGACGTTCGCCGTGTTGGTGCCGGGGTTGAGCATCGGGTCGCAGGGGCCGAAGCAGACCCGATCGGTGTCACCGAACGTGATGGACATGACGACCGGCACGGTCGTCGTCGTCAGCACCGGCGCCTTCAGGGTGTACGACGCGAACGCCGACCACGGTGCCAGCACCACGCCGAACGTGCCGGCCGCGACGGCGCACGCGAGCAGCGCTCGCCAGCGACCCCGGCCGCGCAGGGCGACGACCACCGTGACCGCGAGGACCAGACCGACGCCGGCGACGATCAGCGTGGTGCTGGACCGGGCGTAGACCATCGCGACCGCGGCGAGGCCGAACCGGATGCCGTCGCGCAGGCGCGGGGAACGGCCGGCGAGGACGGCCCGCATGAGGGTGATCAGCTCCATCAGCAGGATCGTGGCGAGCAGGCCCGCGAGCGTGTCGCCCCAGGCCGCCATCGAGAAGAGCACCCACGTCGGGCTCAGGCCGACCAGCGCCAGGAGCACGATCGCGGAGAGGTCGCCCAGGACCCGGCGTACTCGAAGCACCGTGAACAGCAGCAGCAGGGTGCTGACGACCCCGAGGTAGGCCCGCAGCACGAACATCGAGGCGTGTGGGTCCACGACGTACAACGGAGTCAGGGCGATGCTGCTGCCCGGGGTGAACCAGCCGCCCGCGACGAGGTTGCGCTGGAGCTCGCCGAGGTGGACGGGTCCGCCGGCGGCCAGGTCGCGGACCACGTTGGACAGCGCCATCGCCCCGTCGCAGTAGGAGACCTGGTCACCGATCAGCGCGACCTGCGAGACGAACGCGAGCAGGACGAGCCCGAGCACGACGTGGGCCGCGAACAGAGCGACCAGGATCCGGGTGGTGCGCGGGGCGCTCCGGAGCCACGTGATCATGGGGTCGGCTCCGTCGGGTAGCGCTTGGTCGACCCGGGGTCCGAGCAGACCGGCGAGTCGGAGGCCGGCGCGGCCACCGGCAGGTCGAGGACGATGGTCCCGCGGACGATCTGGTCGCTGCCCAACGGGCTCAGTGGTGTCACGACGGCGCTCACCGTGCCGATCCCCTTCCTGGCCAGCCGGATGCTCCGGCTGCCCGGTGTCGGGCCGGCGCTCGACCCCGTCTCCCGGAAGCCGGCGCGCACGAAGGACTCGCTCAGCCTGGAGGTCGCGGGGCCGACGTCGATCAGGTCGTACTGGAGCTCCAGCCTGCGCCGGCGGCCCTCGCCCGGGACGACAGTGTCGCCGTCGCGGCGTACCTGGTAGGGGAGATCGAGCCGGACCCCGGCCGGCAGCGGGTAGCACCCGTTCGTGAGGGCGTCCGGTGGCAGCAGCGGTCGGTAGGAGCCGCTGGGTCGCGCCCGGCCGAACGAGGGGCTGAGCAGTACGACGACCACGCAGGCGAGCAGACCGCACACGAGAACGACCCTGCCCCGGCGGACGGTGGATCCCCGGGCTCCGCTCCGGTCGTCCCGCGGCTCTTCGATCGTCATCGCGCCGTGACGCTACCAGCCGCGGGTGGGACCGGTTCGAGCCGGACTCAGGCCGTCTCGTCCCCCTTCGGCTTCGTCGTACGCCGGGGCGGGCGGGCCGGCTTCGTCGGCTTGGTCCCCATGAACTGGAACAGCGGCGCGGTCACGTTCTCGAGCGCCGCGACGACCTCGGCCTGCCGGTCCGCGAGTCCTGACACGATCTCGGCGAGGTGGGCCTGCGCCTCGGCCAGCGAGGCCACGGTGTCGGCCAGCTCGCGCTGACGGACCACGAAGTCCTGCAGCGGCTGCGCGGTCGTCCCGGCGAGACCGGTGAACGCCGACGCCATGCCGGCCACGGTCCCCGCGAGATCGGCGACCTGCCCCGACAGCTGGCTGGCGAGCTCCTCGGGCCGGGTGACCCCCGCCATCGCCGTCGAGGCCGCCAGGCGCATGGTGTCGGTGGCGAGCTTGGTCGCCGCCGCACTGGCGGCGAGCATCAGGTCGATCGGGTTCGGGTTGTCTGCCATGCGGTAACAGTCCCAGATCGGTGAGCGTTTGTGGGGCAATGCAGCCATGTCCGATTCCCGCCAGAAGATGTCGGTGGCGGGGTGCAGGATGGAGCCATGACCCAGGTCCTCCGCGATGACGCCGTCGACGATGCGCGGTACGCCGCGCTCGAGTCGCGCGACCGTCGCTACGACGGCGTCTTCTACGTCGCGGTCCGCACGACCGGGATCTACTGCCGACCCTCCTGCCCGGCCCGTACGCCGGCGCGCGCCAACGTCACCTTCCACCGCACCGCCGCCTCGGCGCAGCTCGCCGGCTACCGCGCCTGCAAGCGCTGCCTGCCGGACGCGACGCCGGGCAGCCCGGAGTGGGACGTGGCCGCCGATGTCGCGGGCCGCACGATGCGGCTCATCCTCGACGGCGTCGTCGACCGGGAGGGCGTGCCGGGCCTCGCCCGCCGGGTCGGCTACGCCCCACGTCACCTCAACCGGGTCGTGTCGGCCGAGCTCGGCGCCGGGCCGCTCGCGCTGGCCCGCGCCCAGCGCGCGCAGACCGCGCGGATCCTGATCGAGACCACGTCGCTGCCGTTCGCCGACATCGCGTTCGCCGCCGGCTTCAGCAGCGTGCGGCAGTTCAACGACACCGTGCGCGAGGTGTACGCCGCCACCCCGACCGCGCTGCGCGGCCGGCGCGGGGGAGTGACCGCCAACGCGATCGAGCTCCGGCTCGCGGTGCGGGCGCCGTTCGCGGGCCGGTCGCTGCTGGACTTCCTGGTGCTGCGGGCGGTCCCGGGGATCGAGGTCGCCGAGGGATCGACGTACGCGCGCACCCTGGACCTGCCGCACGGCCCCGGCACGGTCCGGCTCGAGCTCGCCGATGCGGCCGAGCGCGGGATGACGTTCGTGCCCGCACGGTTCGTGCTCGGCGACCTGCGGGACCTCTCCGCTGCGATCGCCCGCACCCGCCGGCTCCTCGACGCCGACGCCGACCCGGTCGCCGTCGACGCGCACCTGTCGGCCGATCCCGCGCTGCGGCCACGGGTCCGGCGCCGCCCCGGTCTGCGCGTGCCCGGACACGTCGACGGGGTCGAGCTCGCGACCCGTGCCGTCCTCGGCCAGCAGGTCAGCGTCGCCGGGGCGCGCACCCTCGCCGCGCGTCTCGTCGCCGCCCACGGCCGGGAGATCACGACCGACATCCCGGGCCTCACGCATCTGTTCCCGACCGCAGACGCGCTCGCGGCGCTCGACCCGGCCACGATCGCCATGCCGCGCTCGCGCGGCCGGTCGCTGGTCGGTCTGGCCGCCCGGCTCGCCGCCGGCGATCTCGTGCTGGAGCCCGGCCCGGCCCGCTCCGACGTACGACGCGACCTGCTGGCCCTGCCCGGCATCGGGCCGTGGACCGCGGACTACATCGCCCTACGCGCGCTGGGCGATCCCGACATCTTCCTGCCCACCGACCTGGGCGTGCGGCATGCGCTGGAGGCGCTGCCCGGCGCCGACCCGGAGGGCTGGGCGCCCTGGCGCTCCTACGCGCTGCTGCACCTGTGGACCACCGACCCGAACAAGGAGAGCTGACATGTGGACCGTCGTCGATTCACCGATCGGACCGCTGCGGATCGTCGAGCAGAACGGTGCGATCACCGCGATCGAGTTCAGCCCGTTCCGTGACCAGGACGGTCGGCCCCGCGGGGCGCAGGCCGACGACCATCCCGTGCTGCGCTCGGCGGCCGACCAGCTCGCCGAGTACTTCGCCGGCGACCGGACCGCCTTCGACCTCCCCCTCGCGCCCGCGGGCAGCGCGTGGCAGCGCAGCGTGTGGGAGCAGCTGCTGAAGATCGACTACGGCCGGACGGCGTCGTACGGCGAGATCGCGGCCCGGCTGGGCAAGACCAACGCCGCGTCGCGGGCCGTCGGCACGGCCAACGGATCGAACCCGATCCCGATCGTCATCCCGTGCCACCGCGTCATCGGCGCCGACGGCACCCTCACCGGCTACGCCGGCGGGATCGACCGCAAGCAGCTGCTGCTGGACCTGGAGCGCACCGACCAGCTCTTCTAGCCCGCGAGACCCGGGTTCTGGCCGTGCGAGACCCGTCTCTGGGTGCGTCCTTCGGCGAGGATCCGGGTCTCGGAGAGCCAGGACCCGGGTCTCGCGTCACTCGGCCGCAGCCCGCCGCAACGACTCCGAGAGCCGCTCCGCGGCCGCGAGTACGGCGGGGGCGTGCATCCGGCCGGGCTGCCGGGAGAGCCGCTCCAGCGGCCCCGACACCGACACCGCGGCGATGACCTTGCCGCCGGGGGAGCGGATGGGGGCGGAGACCGAGGCGACGCCCTGCTCGCGCTCGCCGACCGACTGGGCCCAGCCGCGCCGGCGGATCGCGGAGAGCTCGGCCGCGGAGAACGCGGCGTTCTGCAGGCCGCGGTGGATGCGCTCGGGGTCGTCCCAGGCGAGCAGGACCTGCGCGGCCGATCCGGCGCGCATGGTCAGCTGCGAGCCGACCGGGATGGTGTCGCGCAGCCCCGAGGGTCGCTCGGCGGCGGCGACGCAGACGCGCGCGTCACCCTGACGGCGCCACAGCTGCGCGGACTCGCCGGTGATGTCGCGCAGGCGCGCGAGAACGGGGCCGGCGGTGGCGAGCAGCCGGTCCTCGCCGGCGGCGGCGGAGAGCTCGGCGAGCCGCGGGCCGAGGACGAACCTGCCCTGCATGTCGCGTGCCACGAGGCGGTGGTGCTCGAGGGCCACGGCGAGCCGGTGCGCGGTGGGACGCGCGAGCCCGGTGCCGGCCACCAGGCCGGCCAGGGTCGCAGGTCCCGACTCCAGTGCGGTGAGCACCAGGGCCGCCTTGTCGAGTACGCCGACGCCGCTCGAGTTGTCCATATGGCAATACTGCCGTCTCAGAAGTTGGGATGCAAGGTCTACGCTCTGATCGGTGGCCCAGACCGGGCGACGAGAGCGATTTTCAGGAGGGTGTCATGGGTAGGACCCTGGCGGAGAAGGTGTGGGACGAGCACGTCGTCCGGTCGGTCGACGGAGAGCCGGACCTGCTCTACATCGACCTTCACCTCATCCACGAGGTGACCAGCCCGCAGGCGTTCGACGGCCTGCGCCTCGCAGGTCGCAAGGTACGCCGCCCCGACCTGACCCTCGCCACCGAGGACCACAACGTCCCGACGCTGGACTGGGACAAGCCGATCGCCGACCCGGTGAGCAAGACCCAGGTCGACACGCTGCGCAAGAACGCCGCGGAGTTCGGCGTACGGCTGCACCCGCTGGGCGACATCGAGCAGGGCATCGTGCACGTCGTCGGCCCGCAGCTGGGCCTGACCCAGCCCGGCATGACGATCGTCTGTGGTGACTCGCACACCAGCACCCACGGGGCCTTCGGCGCGATCGCGTTCGGCATCGGCACCTCCGAGGTCGAGCACGTCCTCGCCACGCAGACGCTGATGCAGGCCAAGCCGAAGACCATGGCCGTCACCGTCAACGGTGCGCTGGCCGAGGGCGTCACCGCGAAGGACCTGATCCTCTACCTGATCGCGCAGACCGGCACCGGTGGCGGCCAGGGCTACATCGTCGAGTACCGCGGCGAGGCCATCGAGAGGCTCTCGATGGAGGGCCGCATGACGGTCTGCAACATGTCGATCGAGTGGGGCGCGAAGGCCGGCATGATCGCACCCGACGCGACGACCTTCGCCTACATCGAGGGCAAGCCCGAGGCGCCCACGGGTGCCGACTGGGACGCCGCTGTCGAGCACTGGAAGACGCTCGTCACCGACGCCGACGCGACCTTCGACAAGGAGATCGTGATCGACGCCGCCGACGTGACGCCGTTCGTCACCTGGGGCACGAACCCGGGCCAGGGCGTGCCCCTGGGCGCGAACGTCCCGAGCCCGGAGGACTTCGAGGACCCCAGCGACAAGATCGCCACCGAGAAGGCCCTGGAGTACATGGGTCTCACCGCGGGCACCCCGATGCGCGAGGTGAAGGTCGACACCGTCTTCGTCGGCTCCTGCACCAACGGGCGGATCGAGGACCTCCGTCTCGCCGCCGACATCATCAAGGGCCACAAGGTCGCCGAGGGCACCCGCCTGCTGGTCGTCCCCGGCTCGGTGCGCGTGCGCAACCAGGCCATCGAGGAGGGCCTGGACAAGGTCTTCATCGAGGCCGGCGCCGAGTGGCGCGGCGCGGGCTGCTCCATGTGCCTGGGCATGAACCCGGACACCCTCGCTCCGCAGGAGCGCAGCGCCAGCACCTCGAACCGCAACTTCGAGGGCCGCCAGGGCAAGGGCGGTCGCACCCACCTGGTGTCCGTCCCCGTCGCTGCCGCGACGGCCGTCCGCGGCACCCTGTCCTCGCCCGCCGACCTGCAGACCGTGGAGGCCTGAGTCATGGAGAAGTTCACCTCGCACACCGGTACGGCGCTGCCCCTGCGCCGCAGCAACGTCGACACCGACCAGATCATCCCGGCGGTCTACCTCAAGCGCGTGACCCGCACCGGCTTCGAGGACGGCCTGTTCGCCGCGTGGCGCAACGACCCGGAGTTCGTCGCCAACAAGCCGGAGTACCAGGGCGTCTCGATCCTGGTGGCCGGTCCCGACTTCGGCACCGGCTCCTCGCGCGAGCACGCCGTGTGGGCGCTGATGGACTACGGCTTCAAGGTCGTGCTCTCGAGCCGCTTCGCCGACATCTTCCGCGGCAACTCCGGCAAGGCCGGCCTGCTCTCGGTCCCGGTCGAGCAGGACGTCATCGAGAGGCTGTGGGAGATGGTCGAGGCCGACCCCACCACGCAGGTGACCGTCGACCTCGAGACCCGCACCGTCACGGCGGGCGACCTGACCGCGGAGTTCCAGATCGACGACTACACGCGCTACCGGTTGCTCAACGGGCTCGACGACATCGGCATCACCCTCGGCAACGAGGCCGACATCGCGGCGTACGAGCAGAATCGGCCGAGCTGGAAGCCCGTCACGCAGCACGCCTGAAGGCCGGCACGACACTCAGAAGTCCCATTCCACCGGGGGTTTCGGCATCGCCGAAGCCCCCGGTGGCATTTGCGTACGACGCCCCGCAGCCGAATCCGGTTCGCTCCGCACGCCGTACGCACCGGCTGAGAAGCGACCAAGAAGTGCCGGAATCCGTGAAAAAACCGGGGAATTCCCCGGCGTGGTGATTGTGACCGCGGTCATCTGTGCCTAGCGTCAGGCGCAAGGACGTCGGGCGTGGGCCCGTCGCAACGACCAAGAACGGCGACCTCGTCGTTCTGGCGGAAGGACAAGCAGTGAACAAGTCTCAGTTGGTCGATGCGCTCGCCGAGCGCTTCGACGGCAACCGTAAGGCCGCGGCGAACGCTCTCGACGCCGTGCTCGACACGATCACGCGCCAGGTCGCGAAGGGTGAGAAGGTCGCGATCACCGGCTTCGGCTCCTTCGAGAAGCTCGTGCGCAACCCGCGCCTGGTCCGCAACCCGCAGACCGGTGAGCAGATCAAGACCAAGAAGAAGTCGGTCCCGAAGTTCACTCCCGGCGCGGACCTGAAGAACGTCATCTCCGGCGCCAAGAAGCTCCCGCCGCTGCCGAAGCCGGCCAAGAAGGCCGCCGCTGCTGCGAAGAAGACCGTCGCCGCTGCTCCGGCCAAGACCGCGGCCCCGGCCAAGAAGGCCGCCACCAGCGCCGCCAAGAAGGCCGCCCCCGCCAAGAAGGCGGCCACCACCGCCGCCAAGAAGGCCACCGCCCCGGCGAAGAAGGCCGCCACCGCGGCCACCAAGAAGGCCGCCCCGGCGAAGAAGGCCGCTCCGGCCAAGAAGGCTGCTCCGGCCGCCAAGAAGGCCGCCCCGGCCAAGAAGGCTGCTCCGGCCGCCAAGAAGGCCGCCCCCGCCAAGAAGGCCGCTCCGGCCAAGAAGGCCCCGGCCGCCAAGAAGGCGCCCGCGAAGAAGGCTCCGGCCAAGAAGGCCTGACCTCCTCCACGACGACGGGCCGCCCCTCGGGGCGGCCCGTTCGTCATGTCCGGACCGCGTCGAGCAGCGCCGTCGTGGCCGGCCCGAGCCCCAGGACCCGTGCGGCGGCGAGGCTCTCGGCGTCGTCGACGTCGCGACGCAGGCCCGAGAGCGCGCCCTCGATCGGTACGCCGCCGGCCTCCCGGTGCGCCGCCGCCGAGCCGATCCCGAAGCGCGGGTCGAAGTCGTCGTACGCCGCCGTGTAGAGCGTCGTGCCCGTCCCCTCCGCATCGCAGCAGTACGCCGCCGGCCCGGTCACCGACGCGAGCGCGGTGTCGAGCAGGCCGGGTGTCAGTGCGGGCAGGTCGGCGAGGAGTGCGACCGGTCGTAGCCCGGGCCAGCGCGATGCGGCGACGCGCGCACCCCCGCGCAGTGCTGCGTTGAGACCCCCACCGGGATCCGCGCACACCGAGACACCCAGCCCGCGGACCTCCTCGCCGAACGAGGCGTCGGTGATCACCAGCACCCCCGCGACGGCCGACGCGTCGCGGGCCGCGCAGATGGTGTCGACCGCGATCGCCCGTGCCAGTCCTGCCCGGTCGCCGACGCCGTCGAGCCGCGACTTGCCGATGGCCGGTGGCTTCACCGGGACCAGGGCGACGAAACGGGGCACGACGGGGGACACCCCTGCATCGTCCCAGGTGGCTGCGAAGGGCCGGCGACGCCGGGTCGGATCCTCCACGAACGACCCTGGGGACCGACCGGTTGGCGGCAGGGGACTTGAACATGTCCACCTCGCCCGATTGAGTGGCGGGCGTCACGTTCTCGGAATCGCCGGATCCGCCTGGTGACGATGCGCCCGGCACCGCAGGAAGGAACCCCATGAGCGAGCACGCGGCTCTTCCCGACGAACCATCGATCTTCGGCGACGACGAGGGAGGCAGCAGCGCCGGCGTCATCCGGGTCGCCTCGGTGGCCGCGCTCGGCGGCCTGCTGTTCGGCTACGACAGCGCGGTGATCAACGGCGCCGTCGCCTCGATCCAGGACGCCTTCGGCGTCAGCGACGGGGTGCTCGGCTTCGCGGTCGCCTCGGCGCTGCTCGGAGCGGCCGCAGGCGCGATGAGCGCGGGTCGCATCGCCGACCGGGTCGGCCGGCTCACGGTCATGAAGATCGCGGCCGTGCTGTTCTTCATCAGTGCGATCGGCACCGGCCTGGCGCCGAACCTGGCCCTTCTCGTCGTGGGTCGCGTCGTCGGCGGCGTCGCCATCGGCATCGCCTCGGTCATCGCGCCGGCGTACATCGCGGAGACCTCGCCGGCCCGCATCCGCGGTCGCCTGGGCTCGCTACAGCAGATGGCCATCGTGCTCGGCATCTTCCTGTCGCTGCTGGTCGACTACCTGCTGGCCGACGCCGCGGGCAGCGCGGACCAGGACCTGGCCCTCGGCCTGGAGGCCTGGCGGTGGATGTTCATCGCGATGGCGCTGCCCGCGGTCCTGTACGGCGTGCTGTCGATGACGATCCCGGAGTCCCCGCGGTTCCTGGTGGCGCAGCACCGGATCCCGGAGGCCCGCAAGGTCCTCGCCTTCCTGCTCGGCGAGGCGAACCTCGACATCACCATCGACCGCATCCGGACCAGCCTGCACGCCGACAAGAGGCCCTCCTGGAGCGACCTGCGGCGGCCGACGGGCGGCATCCACCCGATCGTGTGGGTGGGCCTCGGCCTGTCGGTCTTCCAGCAGGCGGTCGGCATCAACGTGATCTTCTACTACTCCAACATCCTGTGGGAGGCCGTGGGCTTCAAGGAGAGCGCGTCGTTCAAGATCAGCGTCTTCACCTCGATCGTCAACATCCTCACCACGATCATCGCGATCGCGCTGGTGGATCGGATCGGCCGCAAGCCCCTGCTGCTCGTCGGCTCGGCCGGCATGGCGGTGACGCTCGGGGCCATGGCGATCTGCTTCGGCACCGCCGACGTCGTCAACGGCACGCCGCACCTGCACGGTGCCGCCGGACCGGTCGCCCTGGTCGCCGCCAACCTGTTCGTGGTGTTCTTCGGGATGAGCTGGGGCCCGGTGGTGTGGGTGCTCCTGGGCGAGATGTTCCCCAACCGGATCCGTGGCGCGGCCCTGTCGCTGGCGGCTGCCGGGCAGTGGGCGGCCAACTGGGTCATCACCGTCAGCTTCCCGCCGCTCAAGAGCCTGTCCCTGGTCCTCGCCTACGGCCTCTACACGCTGTTCGCCGTGCTCTCGCTGCTGTTCGTGGTGAAGCTGGTCAAGGAGACCAAGGGGATGGCCCTCGAGGACATGGACGAGACGGCCGGCGTCGACCCCGAGGTGCCGGTCGCACCGGCGCTCTGAGGACCCGCCACCACCATGGGCCCACAGGCGTCCTCGCAGCCGGCGTGACCGGTAGCCTGCACCCGTGACGGTGCGGAGGATGCAGGAGAAGCGCGGCTGGGCCTTCTGGTTCGCCTGCTTCGTGGTGAAGCCGTTCATGTGGCTGACGACCAAGCGCACCTGGGTCCATCCGGAGCGGATCCCGGAGACCGGCGGCTTCATCATCGCCATGAACCATCTCTCGCACATCGACCCGATCACCGCCGCGCACCTGGTCTACGACTACGGGCGGCTCCCGCGCTACCTGGCCAAGGCCGGGCTGTGGGACGTCCGCGGCGTTCGCGCGATCCTCAACGGCGCGGGCCAGATCCCGGTCGAGCGGGACTCGCGCGGGGCGGAGGCCTATGCGGCCGCCGTCCAGGCCGTGCGGGCCGGCAAGTGCATCGTGATCTACCCCGAGGCGACGATCACCCGCGACCCCGACCTGTGGCCGATGAAGGGCAAGTCCGGAGCCGCCAGGATCGCCCTCGAGACCGGCTGCCCGGTCATCCCGGTGGGGCAGTGGGGCGCCCAGGACCTGCTGGCGCCGTACGGCAAGCGACTGCACGTCCTGCCGCCGCGCAAGCGGCTGGTCCAGCGCGTGGGAGCGCCCGTCGACCTGACCGACCTCGCCGCGCAGGAGCGCACGCCCGAGGTCGTCGCGCAGGCGACCGAGCGGATCATGACCGCGATCACCGCCGAGCTGGAGCAGATCCGCGGCGAGAAGGCCCCCGCCCACCGGTGGGACATGGCCGTCGACGGCGACCGCTTCAAGAAGGCGGACTCGTGAGCGGCAAGGTCGCCGTCCTCGGCGGTGGCTCGTGGGGTACGGCGTTCTCCATCGTGCTCGCCGACGCCGGCAACGACGTCACCATCTGGGCCCGGCGCGACGAGGTCGCGGCCGACATCAACGAGCGCCACGAGAACGTCGACTATCTCAGCGGCATCGAGCTGCCGCGCACCATCAGCGCGACGACCGACCCCGAGCGGGCACTGGCCGGTGCCGACGTGGTCGTGCTCGCCGTACCCTCCCAGTCGCTGCGCGACAACCTCCCCTCCTTCATGCCGTACGTCGCCGACGACGCCGTCTTCGTCTCGCTGATGAAGGGCGTGGAGCTCGGCACCCAACGCCGGATGTCGGAGGTCGTGGCCGAGGTCGCGGACGTCCCGAGCAACCGGATCGCCGTGGTCAGCGGCCCCAACCTGGCGCGCGAGATCGCCCGCCGCGAGCCCGCCGCGTCGGTCATCGCCTGCACCGACGAGGAGGTGGCGACGACGCTGCAGCGGCGCTGCCACGCGCCGGCGTTCCGTCCCTACACGAGCGTCGACGTCCTGGGCTGCGAGCTCGGTGGCGCCTACAAGAACGTCGTCGCGCTGTGCGTCGGCATGGCGGTCGGCATGGGCTTCGGGGACAACACCACGGCGTCGCTGATCACCCGCGGGCTGGCCGAGACCGCCCGCCTGGCCATGAACCTCGGCGCCAACCCGCTCACGCTGATGGGACTTGCCGGCCTCGGCGACCTGGTCGCCACCTGCTCCTCGCCGCTCTCGCGCAATCGCACCTTCGGCGAGAGGATGGGCCAGGGCATGAGCGTCCCCGACATCTACGCCTCCACGCGGCAGGTCGCCGAGGGCGCGAAGTCGTGCTCCTCGATCCGGGCCCTCGCCGAGAAGACCGGCGTCGACGCCCCCATCGCCATCGCGGTCGACGAGGTCGTCGCGGGCCGGCTGACCACCTCGCAGCTGATGGAGGCCTTCATCAACCGCGACACCAAGCCAGAGTTGCGCTGACCGCCCCGCGAGGCGTCACCTCTGCACCCGCGAGGCGTCACCTCTGCACCCGCGAGGCGTCACCTCTGCACCCGCGAAGCGTCACCTCTGCACCCGCCCGCCGCCGGAGCTCGGCGTGTCAGAGGTGACGCTTCGGCGGTGCGCTTGTGACGCCTCGGCGGTGCGCTTGTGACGCCTCGGCGTTGCAGAGGTGACGCCTCGGCGGTGCAGAGGTGACGCTTCGCGCTGTCAGGAGACGGCGCGGTCGAGCGCCTGGCGGAGGTCCTCCCAGAGGTCCTCGACGTCCTCGATGCCGACCGACATCCGCACCAGGCCCTCGGGGATCGTGGCGGACTCCGACTTCCACCGGCGCCGCCGCTCGAAGGTGGACTCCACCCCGCCCAACGAGGTGGCGTGGATCCACAGCGCCGTCGAGCGTACGACGAAGTCGGCCGCGTCCGCGGAGGCCAGCACCGGGGCGACGATCGCCCCGAAGCCCGGGTAGCGGACCTCGTCGACGGCCGGGTGGTCGGCGAGCCGGCGCGCCAGCTCGCGCGCGTTGGCCTCCGCCCGGTCCAGCCGCACGTGCAGCGTCCGCAGGCCCCGCAGCGCCAGCCAGGCCTCGAACGGCCCCGGCGTGGAGCCGGTCAGGTCGCGGCGGGCCTTGATGGCGGCGTACGTCTCGTCGTCCTTGATCGTGAGCGTGCCGAGGTTCACGTCGCTGTGCCCGGCGATGTACTTCGTCGCCGAGTGCAGCACGATGTCGGCGCCGAGCTCCAGCGGCTTCTGGCGCAGGGGAGTGGCGAAGGTGTTGTCCACGACCACCTGGACGCCCAGCTCGTGGGCGGCCGCGGCCAGTGCCGCGATGTCGGCGACCTCCAGGGCGGGGTTGGTGGGCGACTCGATCCACAGGATCGCGACGTCCTCGTCCTCCTGCAGGGCGGCGATCACCGCCGCCGTGTCGGAGATGTCGACCAGGTTCGTCCGCAGCCGCCCGCGCGACTCGGCGTCGGCCAGTGCGACCAGGCAGCCCTGGTAGGCGTGCCGCGGCGCGATCACGCTGGAGCCCTGTCCGACCAGGTCGATGAGCAGCGACGCCGCGGCCATCCCCGAGGAGAACGCCAGCGTCCGGCCGCCCTCCAGCGCGCCGAGGGTGTCCTCGAAGGCCGTCCAGGTCGGGTTGCCGTAGCGCCCGTACTCCAGGTCACCGGTCGCGACGTACGTCGACGCCATCGTGATCGGCGGGTTCAGCGGTGCGTCAGGCGTGTGCGCGGGGCGTCCGGCGGTGACCGCCACAGTGCTGGGGTGCATGCGTCCAACGGTAGGGTCATGCCAATGAGCCAGCGCATTCGCGTCGCCCTCGTCTTCGGCGGCCGCTCCACCGAGCACGCCATCTCCTGCGTCACCGCGGGCAGCGTCCTCAAGGCCATCGACCGCCAGAAGTACGACGTCGTGCCGATCGGCATCGCCTCCGACGGCCGCTGGGTGCTGGAGGCCGACGACCCGGACAAGTACGTCCTCGGCGGTCCCCGCCAGCTCCCCGCGGTCGACGGCGACCGCACGCCCATCGCGCTCGGCGAGGGCGGCGAGGGCGGCTTCGACGTCGTCTTCCCGCTGCTGCACGGGCCGTGGGGCGAGGACGGCACCATCCAGGGCCTGCTCGAGATGACCGGCACCCGGTACGTCGGCTCGGGCGTGCTCGCCTCCGCGATCTGCATGGACAAGGCGTTCATGAAGATCGTGCTGCAGGACGCGGGGCTGCCGGTCATGCCCGGTGCGGTGGTCACCGCGCGGGAGTGGGCGGCCGACCCCGAGGGCTCGGCCGCACGGATCGGGGAGCTGGGCTTCCCGCTGTTCGTGAAGCCCGCCCGCGGCGGGTCCAGCATCGGCATCGCCAAGGCCCACGACGCCTCCGAGCTCGCCGAGGCGATCGAGGGTGCGCTGGTCCACGACCCGAAGGTCCTCGTCGAGGTCTCGGCCGAGGGGGCCCGGGAGATCGAGTGCGGCGTGCTGGAGAGCCTCGACGGCGGCGTCGACACCACGATGCCGGCCGAGATCCGGATCAGCAGCGAGCACGAGTTCTACGACTTCGACGCCAAGTACAACGCCGAGGAGCACACCGAGCTCGACGTACCGGCCAAGCTGCCGGACGAGACGATCGAGCAGATCCGGGACATGTCGGCGCGTGCCTTCCTGGCCACGGGCTGCGAGGGGCTGGCGCGCGTGGACTTCTTCCACCTGCCCGACGGGTCGCTGGTCATCAACGAGCTGAACACGATGCCGGGCTTCACCCCGCTGTCGATGTTCCCGCTGATGTGGGCCCACAGCGGCCTGTCGTACGCCGACCTGGTGGATCGCCTGATCCAGCTGGCGCTGCAGCGCGACACCGGCCTGCGCTGATCCCCGCCGATCCTCAGACGCAGCCGGTGGTCTTGCGGAAGTAGCGCTTCACCGCGCCCGCGAGCTGCGACATCACGGCGGCGACGGCCTCGGGGCGGTAGCGCGCCGGGACGTCGACCTCCACCCGCGGCTCGTAGCCGGCTGCGGTGACGGTCGCGTCGAGCGATTGGTCGTCGTACTGCTCGGAGGGGAGGTACCAGCCCACCCCGTTCGCGACCTGGCACTCGGCCCCGACCCCGAAGCCGGCCGGTACGCCGACCCCGCAGGACACCACGATCGCCGGATCGCCGTACGACGCCTGCGGCCCGTCGCTCGCCTTCGAGGCGAGCGTCTGGTCGGCGAGGCGCTGGGGGAGCGCGGCCATGAAGGACGCGCAGGCCTTGGCGTCGGCACCGCTGGGATGGGGCACCGCGACCGGCGACGACCCGCAGCCGGACAGCGCGACGGCGAGTCCCAGGGCGCCCGCCGTGCGGAGCGAGCGACGCAAGATCAGATCAGGATCAGATGTGGACCACGGGGCAGGTGAGCGTGCGGGTGATGCCGTCGAGGGTCTGCACCTTCGAGACCACCAGCGCACCGAGCTCGTCGACCGTGCGGGCCTCCGCGCGCACGATCACGTCGTACGGACCGGTGACGTCCTCGGCGAGCGTCACGCCGCTGATCTGGCCGACGGCCTTCGCGACCTCGGCCGCCTTGCCGACGTCGGTCTGGATGAGGATGTAGGCCTGCACCACCATGGGAGCGCTCCTGACTGCGTCGGAATCGGACCTCAGCAAACTACTCCCCGACGAGGAGTTTCGCCCAAATGCGAGTCCGCGGATCGATCTGGTGGGATGGACCCATGGCATCTCCTGCAGCGACCCTGGCGGACCTCGGTGAGTTCGGTCTGATCGAGCAGGTGGCGGCCATCGTGGCGGCCACGGCGCCGGGCGAGGACGTGGTGGTCGGCCCCGGCGACGACGCGGCGCTGCTGCGGGTCAGGAAGGGGCACGTGGTCGTGTCCACGGACCTCCTGGTCGAGGGGCGCCACTTCCGTCGGGACTGGGCCGAGGCGGGCGACGTCGGGCACCGCGCGGCCGCCCAGAACCTCGCCGACATCGCCGCCATGGGTGGGCGGCCCCAGTGGCTGACCATCGGGTTCGCGGCTCCCGCCGACCTCCCGGCGAGCTGGGCGCTGGACTTCGTCCGCGGGTTCGCCGAGGAGGCGGCCTCGGTCGGCGCCGGTGTGGTCGGTGGCGACGTCACCTCGGCCGACAAGATCACGATCGCGGTGACGGTGATCGGGGAGTGCTCGGTCGCGCCGGTGCTGCGCAGCGGCGCCCGCGCCGGCGACGTCGTGGCGCTCGCCGGACGTCAGGGCTGGGCCGCGGGCGGGCTCGCCGTCCTCGGCCGTGGCTTCCGCTCGCCACGGGTCCTGGTCGAGGCCTACCGGCGCCCGGAGCCGCCGTACGCCGAGGGCCCGGCCGCTGCCGCCGCCGGCGCCACCTCGATGATCGACGTCTCCGACGGGCTGCTGGCCGACGCGGCCCACGTCGCCCGCGCCTCGGGGGTGTCGCTGGACATCCGCAGCGACGCCTTCGCGATCCCCGAGCCGCTGGTCGCGGTCGGCCAGGCCATCGGCGCCGACCCGCTCACCTACATCCTCGGCGGCGGGGAGGACCACGCCCTGCTCGCGACCTTCCCCGACGCGGCCTCGGTGCCGGCGGGCTGGACGGTCATCGGCTCGGTCGGGGCTGCCGGGGACGGGCCTGCGGTCACGGTCGACGGGGCCGCCTACGACGGCCCCACCGGCTGGACCCACTTCTGAGCGGCAAAAGCATCGAGGCCGCCACCCCCAGGGGTGACGGCCTCGGTAGTGAAGCTGGGGTCAGCGGCTGACCTTGCCGGCCTTCAGGCAGCCGGTGCAGACGTTGAGGCGCTTCGGGGTGCCGTTGACCACGGCACGCACGCGCTGGATGTTCGGGTCGAAGCGGCGCTTGGTGATCTTGCGCGACCACGGCCGGTTGTTGCCGAAGGACGGCTTCTTGTCACAGATGTCGCACACGGCGGCCACGGGGACTCCTAGGAGATTGCAGATGATCAAGTCTTCGTGCCCGGCGGGTGGGCCCACGGGTGGGCGACGACACTCTTCGGACAACCGGGAGAGCGTAGCCGAGGAGACGCCCGCCGAGGAAATCGCGGGTCACTGTCGGCGCCGCCATTAGGGTTGCGCTGATGGACGAGCAGGCGGCCCCACCGGTGAGTGGCGGCATCGAGATCGAGACGGTGCTCCGTTTCGTCGACATCGCCACCGATGCGCTGGCCGCCGCGCGCGAGGAGATCGACCAGCTCAACGTCTACCCGGTGCCCGACGGAGACACGGGCACGAACATGTACCTCACCATCAGCTCCGGCCGCGACGCCGTGCGTGAGGCCTCCCGCGGCACCCGCGCCGAGACCCTCGCCGCGCTGGCCCGCGGCACCCTGCTCGGCGCCCGCGGCAACTCGGGGGTGATCCTGAGCGAGATGATCGGCGCGCTGGTACGCCGGATCGCCACCACCAGCCCCGAGGAGCGGTACGCCGTCGTGATGGCCGACGCGCTGAGCCGGGCCGTGACGGCGAGCTATGCCGCGGTCGGGGAGCCGGTCGAGGGCACGATGCTCACCGTGCTCCGAGCCGCCGCGGAGGCGGCCGAGCTCGAGGCCAAGGACCCGCACCGGCGTACGCGCGACGTGTTCACCGCCGCGGCGGCCGCCGCCCGCGAGGCGCTCGGCCACACCCCGGAGCAGCTCGAGGCGCTGGCGCGGGCGGGCGTGATCGACGCCGGTGGCCGCGGGATCTGCGTGATCCTCGACGCCGCCGAGACGGCCGTCACCGGCAAGCGCCCGATCGCGGTGACCAAGCCCCTCACCCGCCGCTCGCCCGCACCCGCACCCGCGCCGACCCCGGTGCCGGTCAGCGGCGACCTGAGCGCCGACGGGCCGTCGTACGAGGTGATGTTCCTGCTCGACGCGCCCGACGACGACGCTCCGGTGCTCCGCACCACGCTGCGCACGATCGGCGACTCGGTGGTGGTCGTGGGCGGCGAGGGCCTGTGGAACGTCCACGTCCACACCGACGACGTCGGCGCTGCGATCGAGGCGGGCCTCGGGGTCGGCCGCCCGCACCGGATCCGGGTCACCCACTTCGCCGATCAGGTCAGCGCCCAGCAGCCCGAGCCGGCCCCGCAGACCGGACGCGCCGTCGTGGCCGTGGCCGCCGGCGACGGCCTGGCCGCCCTCTTCGCGGAGGCAGGTGCCGTGGTCGTCCAGGGCGGCCCGGAGCGCCGCCCGTCGACCGGCGAGCTGCTCGAGGCGATCCTGGCGTGCGGGGCCAGCGAGGTGATCGTGCTGCCCAACGACGAGAACTCCATCCGCGCTGCGCAGGCGGCGGCGACGACCGCGGAGGCCGACCACCACGGCATCCGGGTCGCGGTGATCCCGACCCACGCGCAGGTCCAGGGCCTGGCCGCCGTCGCGGTCCACGAGCCGGCCCGCGGCTTCGACCAGGACGTCACCGAGATGACCGCGACCGCGCGCCACGTGCGCCACGGCGCCGTCACGGTCGCGGCGCGCCAGGCGTTCACCTCCGCGGGACCCTGCGAGGTCGGCGACGTCCTCGGCGTGGTCGCCGGTGACTTCGCCGTCGTCGGCGCCGATCTGCGCTCGGTCGCCGAGGAGGTGCTCGGCCGGCTGATGGCCGCCGGCGGCGAGCTGGTGACGATCGTGAGCGGCTCCGACCCCGCCGACCCGGCCCTCGCCGAGGCGCTCGCGGGCTGGGCCGAGGAGCACCACCCCGGCGTCGACGCCGTCGTCTACGCCGGCGGCCAGGAGCGCTACCCCCTCCTGCTGTCGGTCGAGTGAGTCAGGGTGGGCACAGCATGATCGACCTCGACTCCTCCCTCACCGCGGTCCTCGGCGCGACCACCCCGGCCAAGCGCGCCAAGATCGAGAAGGGCCTCGGCCTGAGGACCGTCGGCGACCTGCTCCGGCACTTCCCGCGCCGCTACCTCGAGACCGGCTCGCTCACCAAGGTCGAGGACCTGCGGGTCGGCCAGATGCTGTGCGTGGTCGGCGAGATCGAGCGCTGCGACATCAAGACCTACACCGACCGGCGCACCGGCCGCCCGGCGTACCGGGTCGAGGCCCTGCTCCGCACCGACGGGCCCCGGCTGAAGATGACGTTCTTCGCCAAGAACAAGGGCACCGCCGGCTGGCACTCGCGCCGCGTGGCCGAGGGCAACCGCGGCGTCTTCCTGGGCAAGGCCGAGCAGTTCCGCGACCAGTGGCAGCTGACCAACCCGCAGATGACGATCTTCGGCCTCGCCGACTCCGAGGAGCCCGACGGCGACACGTTCCAGCCCGACGAGATCGGGCCGCTGTTCCCGATCTACCCGCTCACCAAGGGCGTCGAGACCTGGGACCTCGCCCGGGCCGTGCGCTTCGCGCTGACCGTCGTCGACGAGATCCCCGAGGTGCTGCCCGGCGAGATCCGCGAGGCGTACGACGTCCTGCCGATCCACGACGCCTACCGCTGGGTGCACACCCCGGAGGAGCGCTCGCAGGTCGACAGGGCCCACCACCGGTTCCGGTTCGAGGAGGCCCTGGTCACCCAGGTGCTGCTGGGCCGCCGGCGCCGTGCGCTCCGGGCGCTCGGCGCGACCCCGCGCACCGGCGGCGACGGGCTGCTCGCGGCCTTCGACAAGACGCTCCCGTTCACGCTCACCGAGGGCCAGCGGGAGGTGGGGGAGCAGATCGAGCGCGACCTCGCGCAGCCGCACCCGATGAACCGGCTCCTGCAGGGCGAGGTCGGCTCCGGAAAGACGCTGGTCGCACTGCGGGCGATGCTGCAGGTCGTCGACTCCGGCGGCCAGGCTGCCCTCTTGGCGCCGACCGAGGTGCTCGCGCAGCAGCACCACCGTTCCATCGTCGCCATGCTGGGCGAGCTCGCCGAGGGCGGCACGCTCCTCGGCTCCGGCGTCGGGACCCAGGTCGAGCTGCTCACCGGGTCGATGACCAAGGCTCAGCGCGCACCCGTCCTCTCCCGGATCGTCAGCGGCGACGCGGGCATCGTCATCGGCACCCATGCGCTGCTGACCGACCAGGTGATGTTCCACGACCTCGGTCTGGTGGTGGTCGACGAGCAGCACCGCTTCGGCGTCGAGCAGCGGGCCGCGCTCACCGAGAAGGCCCTCAACCCGCCGCACGTGTTGGTCATGACGGCCACGCCGATCCCGCGCACGGTCGCGATGACCGTCTTCGGCGACCTGGAGGTCTCGACCCTCCGCGAGCTGCCGGCGGGTCGCGCGCCGATCCAGTCCAACGTGGTCCCGGTCGCGGAGCAGCCCGCCTGGCTCGACCGGGTCTGGGCCCGCATCCGCGAGGAGGTCGAGAAGGGCCACCAGGTCTACGTCGTGTGCCCGCGCATCTCCGCCGAGCAGGCCGACGACGGCTGGGTCGACGAGGTCGAGTACGACGAGGACGGGGTCGAGATCCCGCGCCCCGCCCAGCCGGCGACGGTCGAGGAGCTGCTCCCGCGGCTCCAGGAGGGCCCGCTCGCCGGCCTGCGGCTGGCCAAGCTGCACGGCCGGATGCCGACCGACGAGAAGGACGCCACCATGCGGGCCTTCGCCGCCGGCGACGTCGACGTGCTCATCTCCACGACCGTCATCGAGGTCGGCGTCGACGTCGCCAACGCGACCACCATGGTGATCATGGACGCCGACCGGTTCGGCGTCTCGCAGCTGCACCAGCTGCGCGGGCGCGTCGGCCGTGGCGGGCTGCCGGGGCTGTGCCTGCTGGTCACCCAGGCCGAGTCGCTCAGCGACGCCCGCGGCCGGCTCGATGCCGTCGCCTCCACCACCGACGGGTTCTTCCTGAGCCGCATCGACCTGGAGATGCGCCGCGAGGGCGACGTCCTCGGGGCGTCCCAGTCCGGACGCCGCTCGAGCCTGGAGAACCTGCGCGTCCTGCGCGACGAGGACACCATCGTGGCGGCCCGCAAGGCCGCCGAGTCGCTGCTCGACACCGATCCCGGCCTGGCCGGCGCACCGCTCCTGGCCGACCGCGTCGACCAGCTCGAGCACTCCCAGCAGGCCGACTTCGTGGACAAGAGCTGATGACGCGGATCATCGGCGGCACGGCGGGCGGCCGGCGGATCGAGACGCCCAAGGGCGACGCGACCCGCCCCACCAGCGACCGCGTCCGCGAGGCGCTGTTCTCCACGCTCGAGGCATGGTTCGAGGGGAGCCTGAGCCGGATCGGCGTCCTCGACCTGTACGCCGGATCGGGCGCCATCGGCCTGGAGGCGGCGTCCCGCGGGGCGTCGTACGTCGTCGCCGTGGAGTCCGACCGCGCCACCGCCGACCTCATCCGCCGCAACGCGAGGACTCTCGGCTCGGTCGCCGAGGTGGCCGCCCAGCCGGTCGCCCGCTTCCTCGCCCAGCCCGCCCCGAGGCAGGTCGACCTGGTCTTCCTGGACCCGCCCTACCCGCTCTCCGAGGACGACCTCGCCACCGACCTCCGCCTCCTCGTCGAGCACGGCTGGCTGGCCGACGACGCCCTCGTCGTGGTCGAGCGCTCGCGGCGCAGCCCGGAGCCCTCGTGGCCCGCGGGCCTGGAGCCGCTGCCCGGCAAGCGCGCCATGAAGAAGTACGGCGAGACCACGTTGTGGTTCGCCGAGAGGCCGCCCCACTAGCCTGATCCCATGACGCGCGCGGTGTGCCCCGGCTCCTTCGACCCGGTCACCAACGGCCACGTCGACATCTTCCGCCGGGCGTCCGGCCTGTTCGACGAGCTCATCGTCGCGACTGGCACCAACGTCTCCAAGAGCCGGATGTTCGACCCCGAGGAGCGGATGGAGATGCTCCGCGAGGCCTGCGCGGACCTCCCGAACGTCAAGGTGATGGGCTTCACCGGCCTGATCGTCGACTTCTGCCGCGAGGTGGGCGCCCAGGCCATCGTGAAGGGCCTGCGCGGCGGCAACGACTACGAGTACGAGCTGCCCATGGCGCAGATGAACTCCCACCTCACCGGCGTCGAGACCGTCTTCGTGCCGACCACGGCGAGCCTCGGCTACGTCTCCTCCAGCCTGGTCAAGGAGGTCGCCTCGCTCGGGGGCGACGTGTCCGAGCTGGTCCCGCCGGCGGTGCTGGCCCGCCTCGCCCGTCGTCTCTCCTGACCACCTGCGGCTGACCTGCAACCGAACGGCCCGCGCCGGCATCGCACGGGGTGAACCACCACCCCAAGGAGATCGCCATGCGCCTGCGCCGCCAGTCCCTCGCCGCGGGCGGCGTCGTCGCCGCCCTGCTCGCCGTCGTCCCGTTCCTGCACCCGGCCGGAGGGGCCTCCGCCGGAGCCGAGGCGGCCCCGGCGGCCCAGATCATCCCCGTCGCGCCGCAACGGGGCTTCCTCGCGATCGTCTCGACCCTGACGGCAGCGGCCGACGGCAGTGGGTACGCCGAGGGGCCGCAGCGCCTCGTCGTGGTCCACCGCGACGGCAGCCAGACCGTCCTGCGCACCGTGCATCCCGACCCTGCGACCGACGCGGGCGCCCTGCAGCTGATGGACGTGTCCGCCGACGGCCGCACCGCGCTGGTCCAGGACCTCGGTGGCGTCCGCACCCGCCTGTCCACCATCGACACCACCACCGGTCAGGTCACCCACCGGCTGCCCGCCGTACGCCGCCTGCTCGGCGCCCTCCTCGAGCCCGACGGCTCCGGGGTACTGGAGATCCGGCAGTCGGCCGACGACTACCGCGACCAGCTGGCCCGCACCGGCTGGGACGGGAGCGTCAGCGCCCGCACCTGGGTGCGTACGTCGTCGGCCTGGCTGAGCGCCGACGGCGACGTCCTGGTGCCCACCACCGGCCGCCGGCACGCCCTGCGGCTCTTCGACGGCCGCACCGGCGGCCTGGGCCACGTGATCGCCACCGGTGGCAGGGACTGCCGCCCGGTGCGCTCCTACGACGCGACCTCGGTCCTGCTGGCGTGCACGAGGGGCGACCTGTCCGCGGCCGGCACCCTGTTCCGGCTGGACCCGGCGGTCGGCGCCCTCGTCGCCGTGACCCGGCCACACCCGGCCGACGACCGGTTCTACGGCGGCCTCGACGCGCGGGTGACCAGCCGTGGCACCTTCGTCCAGGAGGCCGGCCCCTGCGGCTGGTCGTGGTTCACCCGCCAGGGCGCCGACGGGACCCTGCAGGTGCAGGAGGTCCGCGGTGTGCACGGGCAGGTCGACCTGGTCGGCACCCTCGGGTCGCGACCGGTGATCCTCGACACCACCAGCTGCGACACCGCCGGCGTGCCTCGCCAGGTCCTGGCCACCTACGACCCGCGCACCCACCGCCAGCACGTGCTGCACTCGTGGAGCGCGGGGCACGAGGTCGGCCCCGTCGTACCGCTGGGGGAGCGGCGCGTGAGTTACTGAGCCGTGGCGGGGCGGCCGGGTGGCGGCTGCGGGCAGGATCCTGATTTGGCCGCCCGTCCGCGCCGCCACTAGCATTGAACCGATCTGCTGTGCCCGGACCTGGAAGTGAACCCTTGAACCCCCTGGACCCGAGAGCGCCGCTCGTGCTCGATACACGCGAGCTCGGCCGCCGCCCGGGGTCACAGACCCAAGTGTCACGGACAGCGCCGGCTCCAGCGGATCTGGGCATCGAAGTCCTTGCTGTTCCCGAAGGCGCGCCGGTCGACCTCGACCTGCGTCTGGAAGCGGTCATGGAGGGCGTGCTCGTCACCGGTGAGGCTCAGGCCGACCTGGACGGCGAGTGCGTGCGCTGCCTGGCGGAGATCCACGACGAGATCGCGGTGAACTTCCAGGAGCTGTACGTCTACGACGACTCCCGTGACCATCTCCGCGGGGCCGACGAGGACGAGGATGTCCGGGTGCTCCAGGACGACCTGCTCGACCTGGAGCCCGTGCTGCGGGATGCGGTGGTGCTCGCACTGCCGTTCCAGCCGCTGTGCCAGCCGGACTGTCCCGGGTTGTGCCCCGAGTGCGGGGTGCGCCTGGCCGATGAGCCGGACCATGCACATGACGCGGCGATCGACCCGCGGTGGTCGGCCCTCCAGGGCCTGACCGACCAGGACTAGAGAACAAGAACCAAGGGAGAAGACAGTGGCTGTTCCGAAGCGGAAGATGTCGCGGAGCAACACGCGGCACCGTCGCTCGGCGTGGAAGGCCGTTGCCCCCACGCTGGTGACCTGCGCGAACCCGGCCTGTGGCGCCAAGCACCTGCCGCACCGTGCCTGTGGCACCTGCGGTCAGTACGGCGCCAAGGCCGACCGTCGTCAGGTTCTCTGACCCTCCCTCGCCGGGAAGCGGTATCTACGACGACCTGCGTCGCGCGCTCGGGGATCCGGTCCTGGACCCCGAGCTGCTCGACCGCGCCCTGACGCACCGGTCCTACGCCTACGAGAACGGCGGGCTGCCGACCAACGAGCGGCTGGAGTTCCTCGGCGACTCGGTGCTCGGCGTGGTCGTGACCGAGACGCTCTACCGCACCCACCCCGACCTGCCCGAGGGCAGGCTGGCCAAGCTGCGGGCGGCGGTCGTCAACGCCCGCGCCCTGGCCGAGGTCGCCAAGCAGCTCGACCTCGGCCCGTACATCAAGCTCGGCCGCGGCGAGGAGACCACCGGCGGCCGGCAGAAGGCGTCGATCCTGTCCGACACCGTCGAGGCGGTGATCGGCGCGATCCACCTCAGCGGCGGCATCGAGGTCTCCTCCGAGGTCGTCCACCGGCTCTTCGACCCGCTGATCGAGGCGGCCTCGCACCTCGGCGCCGGCCTGGACTGGAAGACCTCCCTGCAGGAGCTCGCCGCCGAGCACGCCCTCGGCGTGCCGGAGTACGTCATCGAGGACGACGGCCCTGACCACCTCAAGACCTTCACCGCCCAGGTGCGGGTCGCCGGCAAGCTCTACGGCAACGGCCACGGCCGCTCCAAGAAGGAGGCCGAGCAGGGCGCCGCGCAGACGGCGTACGGCGAGATCTCCGACGGCATCGCCTCCGACGGCATTGCCTGAGCTCCCCGAGGTCGAGGTCGTCCGGCTCGGCCTCGAACGACACGTCGTCGGCTCGACCATCGCCCGCGTCGACGTGCTGCACGAGCGGCCCGTCCGCCGGCACGCCACCGGCGCCTCCGGCTTCGCCGCCGACCTGACCGGCCGCCGGGTCGAGGCCGCGCGCCGTCGCGGCAAGTACCTCTGGCTCCCGCTCGACGACGGGAACGCCATCCTGGCCCACCTCGGCATGAGCGGGCAGATGCTCGTCCAGCCCGCCGGCGTACCGGACGAGCGGCACCTGCGGGTCCGGTTCACCCTCGACGGTGGGCCCGAGCTGCGCTTCGTCGACCAGCGGATGTTCGGCGGGCTCAGCGTGGCGCTCGGGGGAGCGGAGCTTCCCCACGAGATCGCGCACATCGCCCGCGACCCGCTCGACCCGGAGTTCGACGACGCCGCCTTCGTGGCGCGCCTGCGCCGGCGGACCTCGGGGGTCAAGCGCCTGCTGCTGGACCAGACCCTGATCTCCGGCGTGGGCAACATCTACGCCGACGAGGCGCTGTGGCGCGCCCGGCTGCACGGCGAGCGGCCCGGCGACCGGTTGACCCGCACCCAGGGCGTCGAGCTGCTCGGCCACGTGCGCGACGTCATGACCGAGGCGCTCGCCCAGGGCGGCACCTCCTTCGACGCCCTCTACGTCAACGTCAACGGCCAGTCGGGCTACTTCGAGCGCTCGCTCAACGCCTACGGCCGCGAGGACGAGCCCTGCCGTCGGTGCGGTACGCCGATGCGCCGGATCGCCTTCATGAACCGCTCCTCCTACTTCTGCCCGAGGTGCCAGTCGACCCCGCGACGGCCGCGCGGCATTTGACCCGGAACGCCCGGAGTGGGACGCTGGTAGACGGTCCGAGTCGGACCGAACCCCCAGTGCGAACATCGCGAACCGGAAGGTCACTTCATGGCAAAGGCGCTGATCGGTCACCTGAACAGCGACCTCCGCGACCCGCGACTCGCGGTCGACAATGCTCGACTGCGCAACCGGGTTGCCGAGTTGGAGTCCCTCGTCCTCCGCCTCTCGGAGGAGAACGACCGCCTCATGGCCGCGCACGCGGCAGACATCCTCACCGCAGATCCAGCAGACAGCATGCAGCTGGCTTGAGATGACAACGACCGCGAGACTGCGTCTCGCGGTCGCTTCGTCATGCTCTCTGATGGGCCGAGCGTGTCGCCGCGGTCGCTCCCTCGCCGGACTTGCGGCCCTCGGCCTCTCCGGTCGCTCGTTCCTCGCTCCCTCCGCCGCCTCGCTCCGCGCGCCCGGCCTCGGTCGCTGCGGCGACACGCTGCCGGCCGCGCGGTCGAGTTCGTGGGCGGTTTCCGTGCGCGTGGCGGCAAGCCTCCGGTCAGTGGGCGGCTGAGTCCTCCCGGGCCCGCATCGGTAGCAGGAACGCCGCGAGGAACGCGAGGCAGTAGAGACCGACCGTCACCCACAGCACCCGGCTGGTCGAGGTCTCCCAGCCGTGCTGGGGGAGCAGGTGGAACAGCACCGTGCCCAGGACCGCGACGCCGAGCGCGCCCGCGAACTGCTGGACCGCGTTGAGCAGGCCCGAGCCGGACCCGACCTCGGTGTCGCCGAGGTCGGCGAGCACGATGTCGAAGAGCGGGGCGAAGATCAGCCCGGTGCCGAGGCCGGCGACGAGGAACGGCGCGGTCAGGTGCCAGGCGCTGGCGCCGTGCTCCAACCCGGGCACCAGCAGCGCGAACCACGCCATCGCGACGATGGTGATCGCCAGCCCGATGTGCAGCACGTGCCGCCCCAGCTTCGGGCCGAGCAGCGCCCCGGAGAGCGCGGCCGCGATCGAGAGCCCGACGGCGTACGGCGTCTGCGCGATGGCCGCGTGCTGCGGCGTGTAGCCCAGGCCGTACTGCAGGAACAGGTTGCCGACCAGCCCGAAGCCCACCATCGAGACGAAGAAGCTGCCGAGGAACACCAGGCCGGCCACGAAGCCGCGGTGCCCGAACAGGGACGGCTCGATGACGGGATGGTCGGTGCGCCGCTCGCTCCACGCGAAGATCGCGAAGAGGACGAAGGAGCCCACGATCACGGCGTACAGCCAGACCGGCCAGCCGAGGTCGCGGCCCTGGACCAGGGCGTAGATCAGGCCACCGCACGCGACGGTCACCAGGACCGAGCCGAGCGGGTCGAGCCGCGCTCCCGCGGTCCTCGGCACGTCGGGCAGGAAGCGCCACGCGATGAGCCCGCCGACCAGGCCGATGGGGACGTTGATCAGGAAGATCGCGCGCCAGCCGGTGCCGGCGATGTCGGCGTCGATGAGGAAGCCGGCCAGGATCGGCCCGAGCACCGCGGAGAGGCCCATGATCGGGCCGAACGGGATGAAGGCCTGCTGCAGCTCCTCCTCGGGGAAGGACTGCTTCACCATCGCGAACCCCTGCGGGATCATCGTGGCGCCGAACAGGCCCTGGATCGCGCGGAAGACGATCAGCGAGGTCGGGTCGGGAGCCAGGCCGCAGGCCAGCGACGAGAGCGCGAAGCCGGTCATCCCGATGATGAACATCCGGCGGCGGCCGACGATGTCGCCGAGGCGGGCCGAGGTGATCAGGCCGACCGCGAAGGCCAGCGTGTAGGCGGCGAGGATCCATTGCAGGGTGGTGTCGGACCCACCGATGCTGGCCCTGATGGAGGGGCCGGCCAGCTGGGCGATCGTGCCGTCGATCAGGTCCATGACGTCGGCGATGATCACCACCGCCATCACGAACCAGCGGTTGCGATAGGCCGCCTCGGTGATGGTCGTGGTGCGGGGGAGGGCGTCAGCGGTACTCACGCGACAGTCCTTTCCGGAACAGTGTTCGTTATGACGAACACTGTTCTACATACGAACACCGTTCGTGTCAACTGGTAGAGTGCGAGCCATGGTCGAACGGCAGTGGCGCGCAGGCCCCGTGAACATCCGGGTCACGACCCCCGACCCGCCCAAGGAGCGGCTCAGTCGCGACCGGATCGTCGACACCGCGCTCGCCCAGATGGCCGAGGACGGGTACGACGCGGTCTCGATGCGCTCGATCGCCCGCGCCCTGCACACCGGGCCGGCGTCGATGTACGCGCACGTCGCCAACAAGGACGAGCTCGACCAGCTCGTCATCGACCGGATCGCCTCGCTGGTGCCGCTTCCCGACCCGGACCCGGCGCAGTGGCGCGAGCAGACGAAGCAGCTGCTGCGCGACACCCTGGCGGCGTACCGCGCCCACCCGGGGTCCGCGCGCGCCGCCATGGCGGCGATCCCGACCGGCGACGGCGGGCTGAAGGTCGCCGAGGCCTCGATGGCGGTCCTGATCGCCGGGGGCATCGACCCCCAGGCGGCCGCGTGGTTCTGCGACCTGAGCGCGCTCTACGTCAGCGGGATCGCGGCCGAGGAGAGCATCTGGGCCCAGCGCGCCCGCGCCGCGGAGGCCGCGGGCCAGCAGGTCGACGAGGCCGCTGTGGTGGCCGAGGTCCACCGCGTGTTCGCCGAGCTGCCGCCGGCACGGTTCCCCATGATCACGACGTACGCCGACGCGCTGACCACCGGCGACGGCGACGAGCGCTTCGAGTTCGGCCTCGATGTCCTCATCGCCGGTCTGGAGGCGGTGTCCGCGCGGATGGCTACGGGCTGAGCGGACCGGTGCGCAGCGCCCGGACCTGGTCGATGCCCATCTCCGGCAGCGACCGGATGGTGGCGCGGCGCTGGTTGCGCTGGGTGACCATCGAGCCGATCCGGCGACGCTTGAAGATGATCGTGTCGCGCACGATGACGTGCCGGTAGCCGCGCGCCATCGTCTCGATCGAGAACTGCAGGTCCTCCAGGGCGAAGCCGCCGGGGATGTCGCGGCTGGCGTAGGGCACGTCGAGGTGCGCCTGGCGCGGGGACACGCACAGCGCGTCGTAGTAGCCGCGCAGGTAGAGGAAGTACGGCGTGAACAGCTTCGAGTCCTGCTCCAGGTTGCGGTTCACCGCGATGTTGCGGTCGAAGACGATCTCCATCTCCGGGCTCGCGATGAGCCGCTCGCCGCGCTCCGCGCCGGCCTTGACCGTGGCGAGCGCCTCGGCCAGCCAGTTCTCGCTGAACAGGTCGTCGGCGTCCAGGAACGCGACGTAGTCGCCCTCGGCCCGGGCGATCGCGGCGTTGCGCGCCCGGCCCTGGTCGCCCACGTCGACGGTGAGCCGCTCCCAGTCGTCGAAGCGGGGTTGGCCGAAGTAGCGGGCCGCCCGGGGCGTGGCCCTGTCGAGGGTGATGATCTGCTGCACGGTGTGCCCGTGCCGGCGGGCCTCGGCGACCGCGAGCTCGGCGGAGCGCATGGTCGGCCCGGCGACCAGGCTCTCGGCGTGGGCGGTGACGATCAGGGTCAGGTCGGTCATCGCGCGCTCCCGGGCAGCAGCCAGGCGAGGAGGTCCTCGGGGGAGAGGTCGGCGGCGGTGCGGATGTTCGCGGCGTCCTCGTCGTTGATCAGGTAGTGGGCGATCAGCTCCTCGCGCAGCCGCGGGACGCCGGTCATCACGCCGACCAGGTGGTCGAAGGCCGGGTAGAGCCAGCGCGCGCCCGCGCCCACGGCCCACCCCTCGGCGGTCTCGTCGGCGACGCCGAGCGACAGGAACATCCGCTCCGAGGCGGCCAGCGGGCGCCCGTAGGGCTCCAGGCAGCGCAGCATGAGCTCCGAGTCGGCCCCCACGATCGCCTCCGCGCGCAGCGAGCGGATCAGCGCCACGAACGCCTCCTCCGACATCTTCGGCCCGACCCCGCGCAGCCGTGCCGCGAAATCGACCTCGCGCACCCCTGCCGGGTGCAGGCCCTCCCGGGCCAGGCCGGGCTTGTCGGTGTAGAGCAGCAGCATCTGGTCGGGGTCGACGTACGGCGCCAGCGCGTTGGTGACGTACGCCGCGCGCCGTGCCGCCGCACCCTTGGCGCGCCCCACCACGAACACCAGGCGTGCGGGCCGCAGCCCGGCGTCGTCGTGGGCGTCGTGGATGGCGGCGGCGGCACGGGCGACGTACTGGTTGCGGAAGGGGATCTGGTGCACGTGGCTCGTCGCCGGCCAGACATCGGCGATGAGCGGCTCGAGCTCGGCGGCGCGGGCGAGCATGGCGCCCAGGGTGCCGGTGCGCAGCCGCTCGGTCATGTCCGCGCGCAGCGCCGCGATCTCGGCCGCGACCTCCTCGGGCTCCAGGCCGAGCAGGGGTGCGAACGCGTCGATGCCGTCGGCGGGGTCGGCGATCTCCCCGGCGGCGCGACCCTCCCGCAGCCAGGCGACGTACGGCGACGTGGGGCCCTCGCCCCGCTCCGGGTGCCGCTCGAGGTAGTGCTCCATCGAGAAGCCGGGGTCCGGGCTGGCGGTCGCCGAGGCTCCGGCGGCGAGGAAGGCGGCGACCGGGTCGCCGTACCGCTCCAGGTCGGGGAGCCCGGCCTGCAGGCCGTAGTGGTGCAGGTCGAAGTGCTCGCGCACCAGGCGGTGGACGTCGTCGACGTGGGGGCCGTCCTCGGCGGCGAGCGCCTCGGCGCGCGCGACCCAGGCGTCGACGTCCTCGCCGTACCGGGTGCCGCTCTGGATCTCCTCGACGAGCGGCGGGACCGCCTCGGGCCTGCTCTCGCGGCGCAACCTGCGGCTCGCTGCCTCCCACACCATGTTCCGAAGCGTAGTGACGTGTCGAAGCGGTCACGGCGGCCTCCCGGGTTAGGCTGAGTGCGCTGTGCTTCCCCCGCAGGGCCCTGAGTAGATTGACCGGCTCCGTGACGCGCGCTCGACCGACTGTCGAAGGGGACGTTCGTTGTACCTGAAGAGCCTCACCCTCAAGGGGTTCAAGTCCTTCGCGTCTGCGACGACCCTGCAGCTCGAGCCGGGGATCACCTGCATCGTCGGACCGAACGGCTCGGGCAAGTCCAATGTCGTCGACGCGCTCGCCTGGGTGATGGGCGAGGCCAGCGCCAAGAGCCTGCGCGGCGGCAAGATGGACGACGTCATCTTCGCCGGCACCTCCGGACGTCCGCCGCTGGGTCGTGCCGAGGTGCTGCTCACCATCGACAACTCCGACGGCGCGCTGCCGATCGAGTACGCCGAGGTCACGATCAGCCGGACGATGTTCCGCACCGGCGGCTCGGAGTACGCCATCAACGGCACCACCTGCCGGCTGCTGGACGTGCAGGAGCTGCTCAGCGACTCCGGCATCGGCCGCGAGATGCACGTCATCGTCGGCCAGGGCCAGCTCGACACGATCCTGCACGCCACCCCGGAGGACCGGCGCGGGTTCATCGAGGAGGCCGCGGGCGTCCTCAAGCACCGCAAGCGCAAGGAGAAGGCGCTGCGGAAGCTGGACTCGACCGAGGGCAACCTGCACCGCCTCAACGACCTGCTCAGCGAGATCCGGCGCCAGCTCAAGCCGCTCGGCCGCCAGGCGGAGGTCGCGCGGAGGGCCGCCACGGTCCAGGCCGACGTGCGCGACGCGAAGGCACGGCTGCTCGCCGACGACCTCGTCACCGCGCGTACGTCGCTGGCCCAGGAGCTCGCCGACGAGAGCATGCTCACCCAGCGCCGCCAGGAGGTCGAGACGGCCGTCGCCACGGCGCGCGAGCAGGAGGCACGGCTCGAGGAGGCGCTCCGCGAGGACCTGCCGGCCCTGGCCGCCGCCCAGGAGTCCGTGGCCGCGCTCAACGCGCTGCGCGAGCGGCTGCGCGGCACCCACAGCCTGGCCTCCGAGCGGGTCCGCAACGCCGCCGGGATCGCCGAGACCGACGTCGAGAGCGGCCGGGACCCCGAGGAGCTCGAGGCCGAGGCCGCGCGCCTGGCCGCGCAGGAGGCCGAGATCGCGGCGCTCGTCACCGAGCATCAGACCGCGCTCGAGCAGGCCGTCGAGGCCCGCAAGGCCGCCGAGGTGGCCGCGGCGGAGGAGCAGCGCCGCGTCGCCGGCCTGCTCCGCGCCGCCGCCGACCGGCGCGAGGGGCTCGCGCGGCTGCACGGCCAGGTCGAGACGCTGCGGTCCAAGGTGAGCTCCGCCGAGGACGAGCTCGGCCGGCTGGAGACCGCCCGCACCGACGCCCTCGCCCGTGCCGACCGCGCCCAGCGCGACTTCACCGCGTTGGAGACCAAGGTCGCGGGGCTCGACGCCGGCGAGGAGGGCCTGGACGCCGAGCACGAGGCCGCGGTGGCGGCCCTCGACGACCTCGACGACCGGCTCGCCAAGCTGCGCGAGGAGGCCCAGCAGGCCGACCGCGACAAGTCGGCCCTCGGCGCCCGCAAGGAGGCCCTCGAGCTGGGTCTGGCCCGCAAGGACGGAGCAGGAGCGCTGCTCGCCGCCAGCGACACGGTCTCCGGGCTGCTCGGCTCGGTGGCGGCGCTGGTGAGCGTGCGGTCCGGCTACGAGGCGGCCGTCGCGGCCGCCCTCGGTGCCGCAGCAGACGCCGTGGCCGTCGCGGACTCCTCGGCCGCGGTCGGCGCGCTGAGCCACCTCAAGGCCGACGACCTCGGCCGCGCCGGGCTGCTGCTCGGCGGGGGAGTCGTCGACCGGTCCGACTGGCCCGCGCTCCCCACCGGCGTCACGTACGCCGCCGACGTCATCGAGTGCCCCGCGACCGTGCGTCCCTCCCTGACCCGGCTGCTGCACAAGACCGCCGTCGTGGTCGACCTCGCGGCGGCCCAGGACCTCGTGGCCGCGCTGCCCGACCTCGTCGCGGTCACCCGCGACGGCGACCTGCTCGGTGCCCACTTCGCCTCTGGCGGCTCCTCGGCCCAGCAGAGCCTGCTGGAGATCCAGGCCGCCGTCGACGAGGCCACCGCCTCGCTCGCCGAGGCGGTCGCCGCCTCCGAGCGGCTCGGCTTCGACCTCGCCCGCCTCGAGGCCGAGCGGGTCGAGGCCCAGCAGCGCGCCGACGTCGCGCTGGCCCGCCTGCACGAGTCCGACGCCACCCTGGCTGCCGTCGCCGAGGAGCTCGGCCAGCACGGCTCGCTGGCCCGGTCCGCGCGGGCCGAGGCGGAGCGGCTGACCGAGGCGATGGGCAAGGCCGAGACCAACCGCGAGCAGGCGCTGGTCGGCCTCGCCGAGCTCGAGCAGCGCCTCGCCACCGCCGAGGAGGGCGGCGAGGAGGAGCCGGACACCACCGAGCAGGAGCGCCTCGTCGAGGCCACCCGCAACGCCCGTCAGGCCGAGATGGAGTCGCGGCTCGCCCTGCGCACCTCCGAGGAGCGCGCCCGCGCGCTGCACGGTCGCGTGGACCAGATGCGGCGCGCGGCGGCGGCCGAGCGCGAGGCCCGCGCCCGCGCGGCCGCCCGTCGCGAGCGGCTGCTCGCCGAGGGTCGTGCCGGGGCGGCGGTCGCGTCAGCGGCGGCGTACGTCATCGAGCGGCTGGAGGTCTCCATCGGCCTCGCCACCGCCGAGCGGCAGGCCGTCGAGGACGCCCGCCGCGGACGCGAGCAGGCGCTGGTCACCGTGCGCGGAACCCTGCGCGACCTGGGCCGCGAGCTGGAGGAGCTGGTCAGCTCGGTGCACCGCGACGAGCTCGCGCGAGCCCAGCAGCGGATGCGCATCGAGCAGCTGGAGACCAAGGCGCTCGAGGAGCTCGGCCTGGAGGCCGACGGCCTGATCGCCGAGTACGGGCCCGAGCTGCCTGTCCCCGTGGTGGACCCCGACGCCGAGCCGGACGCCGAGCCCGAGCTGGTGCCCTACGTCCGCGAGGAGCAGGCCAAGCGGCTCAAGAACGCCGAGAAGGCACTCGCCATGCTGGGTCGGGTGAACCCGCTCGCGCTGGAGGAGTTCACCGCGATGGAGGAGCGCCACCAGTTCCTCTCCGAGCAGCTCGAGGACCTGCGCCAGACCCGCAAGGACCTGCTCGACATCGTCAAGGACGTCGACGTCCGGGTGGAGCAGGTCTTCACCGAGGCATGGGAGGACGTGCGGGTCGCCTTCGACCACGTCTTCGCGCGACTCTTCCCCGGCGGCGAGGGACGACTCGTCCTCACCGACCCGAGCGACATGCTCACCACCGGCATCGAGGTGGAGGCGCGCCCCGCGGGCAAGAAGGTCAAGCGGCTCTCGCTGCTCTCCGGCGGCGAGCGCTCGCTGGTCGCGGTCGCGTTCCTGGTCTCGCTGTTCAAGGCCCGCCCCTCGCCGTTCTACATCCTCGACGAGGTCGAGGCCGCCCTGGACGACACCAACCTGGGTCGCCTGCTGGAGATCTACGAGGAGCTGCGCGAGCACTCGCAGCTGCTCGTCATCACCCACCAGAAGCGCACGATGGAGGTTGGTGACGCCCTCTACGGTGTCACCATGCGTGGCGACGGCGTGTCTGCGGTGATCAGCCAGCGGCTGCGCGACACCCAGCCCGCGTGACCGGTCTGGCAGAGCCGCCGGTCGCAGGGGAGCGCCGGGTCCCGCTGCGCGTCGAGGTGCAGGTGCTGCGCGCCGTCGCGGTCGTCGGCGTCGTCCTCAACCACCTGTGGCCGCGGCTGTTCCACGGCGGCTACATCGGCGTCGACATCTTCTTCGTCATCTCCGGCTACCTGATCAGCGGCCAGCTGCTGCACGAGCTGCGCGCGACGCGGCGGATCTGGATCCTGCGCTTCTGGGCCCGCCGTGCGCGCCGGCTGCTGCCCGCCAGCATGCTGGTCCTGGTGGTCGCGGCCGTCGGCACCGTGCTGCTGATCCCCAAGCCGATGTGGCAGGAGGTGATGCGCCAGATCGTCTCCTCGGCGCTCTACTTCCAGAACTGGACGCTCGCGCACAACGCCACCGACTACTTCCGCTCGGCGCAGTCGCCCTCGCCGGTCACGCACTACTGGTCGCTGTCGCTGGAGGAGCAGTTCTACCTGGGCTGGCCGCTGCTGGCGTGGCTGGCGTTCACCGCCGGCCGGGTCGTACGACGCCCGCGGGCGGCCGTCTTCCTCGCGTTCACTGCGATCGCCGTGGCGTCGTACGTCGTCTCGATCCAGCTCACGCGCAGCGACCCGCACGCGGCGTACTTCGCGACCCAGACCCGGATCTGGGAGCTCGCGATCGGCGGCATGCTCGCCCACTTCCCGGTACGCCGCCGGCTGCGCCTGCCGCTCGCCGCGATCGGCTGGGTCGCCATCCTCGGCTCGATGTACTTCCTCACCGAGACCACCCCGATCCCGGGCTCGGTCGCGCTGATCCCGGTGCTCGGCACCGCCCTGGTGATCTGGTGCGGGGACGGCTTCCCCGGGCTGGTGCCGCGGTTCGTCCGGCTCGCCCGCGGGGTCAGCCTGCAGCTCGGCCGGATCTCCTACTCGCTCTACCTGTGGCACTGGCCGCTGATCGTGCTGGTGCCCTACGCCACCGGGCACGCGCTGACCGACTGGGAGAAGGGCGACGTCCTCCTGGTCTCTCTCGGCATCGCCTGGATCAGCACCGGCCTGGTCGAGGACCGGGTCCGCACCTCGGGCTGGCTCAACCGCGGCAGCTCGCTGCGGTCGCTGGCCCCCGGCGCTGTCGCCATGGCGGCCGTCGTGGTGCTCGCGAGCTCGTTCACCCAGGAGGTCGACACCCAGGTGTCGCGCGCGACCGCGACGGTCGACGCCGCCGCGAGCTCGCCCGCGCCGTGCTTCGGCGCCCGTGCGATCGCCAACCGCTGCGCGAACCCGCACTACCTGAAGTACCGCGACTCCGCACTGCTCACCAGCCGCAGCTACAACGACCGGCTGCACGGCGGCTCGGAGTGCATGCAGGACCAGGACAAGCCCGGCGTGGTGAGCTGCTCCTTCGGCGTCCCGGCGGCGTCGGCGACGCTCCGGATCGCCCTGGTCGGCGACTCGCACGCCCGGCACTGGGCGCCCGCGCTGGACCAGCTCGCGGTCCAGCACCGGTGGAACGTCGTGCTGATGAGCAAGGGCTCTTGCCCGCTCGACACCGCCCCGGTGACGACCGCGCGCTACCCCGAGGACGCCGCGAGCTGTCACCAGTGGGTGCACTCGGTGATGGACCGGCTCGAGCAGGACCGCTCGATCGACCTGGTCGTGACCTCGTCGAGCAGCCGCCGCTACCTGGTGCAGGGGGCGCCCCCCGGCCACAACCGGGCCCCGCTCAAGACGGGGTTCCGGTCCGCCTGGAGCCAGCTCGCCCGGTCCGGGAAGGCGGTGGTCGTCATCGGCGACGTACCCGCGATGGACCAGGGGGACCTGCCCACGTGCGTCGCCCGGGCCAAGACCCGCGACGACCCGTGCTGGGTGGCGCGCTCCGCGGCGCTGTCGCCGGACCCGATGCTGCAGGCGGCCGCCGAGTCGACGAGCAAGCGGGTGTTCTCGGTGGACCTCAACCGGTTCTTCTGCGACCGCAGCCGCTGCCACAGCGTCATCGGCGGCGTGGTGGCCTGGGCCGACGAGAACCACATCATCGGCTACTTCGCGCGCACGCTCGCGCCGTACCTGGATCCCGCGCTGCAGAGGGCTATCGTCTCGCTCCGTGACCGATGAGCGCGTACGCCGGCCCCGCAGCGACTACTCCGCGTGGCGGCAGGCGACCACGCGGTGGGCCGACATCGACGTCTACGGCCACCTCAACAACGCCCGGTACTTCGAGCTGATCGACACCGCGGTCAACGCCCATCTCGCCGAGGCCACCGGCGTCGACATCCGGGCGCTGCCGGCGATCGGCGTCGTGGCCGAGGTGTCGTGCCGCTACTTCGCCGAGATGGGCTACCCGGACCCGATCGACCTCGGTCTGGCCGTCGACCGGATCGGCACGTCCTCGATCGTCTACCGGATCGGGATGTTCCAGGGCGACGGCGAGCTGGCGAGCGCCGAGGGCCGGTTCGTGCACGTGTACGTCGACAACACCGACCCGGCCCGCCCGTCGACCCCGATCCCGGACGTGATCCGCGAGGCGATCAGCCCGCTGCTGCGACCCGCTCCCTGAGCTCGGCGAACCGCGTGGGCGTCAGGCCCTGGTGGGTCGTCGTCGCGGCCGGCCGCCGCGCCTCGGTGAACAGCGGAGCGCCGCCGAGGTAGCGCCGCCCGACCTCCGCGTTGCCGGCCGCCCAGTGCGCGTCGAAGGCGTCGAGGACGTCCTCGGGCAGGGTCAGCACCGGCCCCCGCGGCAGGGACGCCAGCGACGCGACGATCGCGCGGTTGTCGATCGCGCCCGGCCGGGCCCCCTCCGCGACGGCGGCGACGTTGAGCAGCCGGAGCAGCTCGACCGCCTCGGCGTCGAGGCTCTCGTTGCGGCGTACGTCCTCGGTCGGGGGCGCGTCCAGCGGCAGGTCCACGGCGGCGATGAGGTCCGGGAGCAGCGACCCGCCGGCGAACCGCCCGGGCTGGAACGGCCGGACGACGACCCGGGTCGGCGCCATGGCCTCCTCCCACATCCGAAGCCGCCGCGCGTAGTCGTAGATGTCGCTGTGGTCGCGGACGGCGAACTCGGCGAGGGTCGCGGTCTCGCCGACCTTCACCGACTGCTGGTAGCGGCTGACCAGGTGCTCGGCCTGCGGGCGCAGGTAGACCAGCACCGTCCGTGCGGACGCGACCTCGTCCAGCAGCGTGCGCAGCCGCCCCAGCGCCACCGGTCCGAGCGCGTAGAGGCCCTCGTCGGAGAACAGCAGCCGCTCGGGCCGCGCCTCCCGGAGCTCGGCGGCGAGCGCGTCGCGGTGGTGGGCGCGGTACGCCGCCGGGTCGGTGTGCCCGCCGCGCTGCCAGACCAGCGACCCGACCAGGTGCTGGTCGAGCTTCGCGGAGTGACCGAGGTGGGTGTGCCGCACCGGTCCCATCGCCCGCGGGTAGAGGACACCGCCCGCGGCGAGTTCGCCGCGGTGGTCGGCGAGGAAGCGCTGGATGGCGGAGGTGCCGGTCTTGCCGGTGCCGATGTGCAGCACGACCTCGCGCGCCCGGGGACCCTTCCGCCACATGACCCCCATTGTGGTGGCCGTGCCAGAATGCGCGCGTGGCAGGCGCTCCGAAGTCCCTCACCTCCCGGATCCGCCGCCTCCGCAAGGGCGCGCCGATCGAGGCCGAGCCGGTCCGTCCCAGCAACATGGGCGAGGCGTTCGACGCGGCGGTGGCCCGCGCCCGGACCCAGCAGCTGCCCGCAGGCCTCGACTCCGACTACGACCTGGTCCGCGAGCACTTCGACGACGTCCACTACCTGCTGCAGATCCGCGAGCCGGGGCAGCGGCCCGACGGCGACCTGGTCGAGCACTTCCTCGAGGGTGGCGCCGACGCGGCGTACTCACCCGAGCCGGGGTTCGGCATGCCGGTCTACCTGGCCCGCCACCCGCGGCGCCGCGAGCGCCGGGAGAGTCCCTACGTCGGCTGGCTGCGCGAGGGCCGCGACGCCGGCGAGATCGGCGACCCCACGGTCGGCCTTGCGCGGATCGCGCCCGTCCTCGGCATGACGCCGCCCGAGCTCGCCGAGCAGCTCGGCACCGTGCGCGACGACCTGACCGAGCGGCTGCGGTACGGCGTCCTGGGCGAGCAGCTCGCGAAGGCGTCCGCGATCGAGCCGCTGATCAGCTCGACCTGGTCCGCGACCACCCAGCCGCGGATCCAGCCGGTCAACGCGCCCGAGATCACCGACCAGGTGGTCGCCCTGCACGCCTGCCACGAGCAGGCCGGCTTCGCCCGGGCACGGCTGGTGTTCGTGATCAACCGGCCGCGCTGGGGCTCCGGGCGCCGGATCGAGGGCCATGTCGCCCACGCGCTCCGCGACCGGATCGCCCCCGAAGACATCGTCGTCGTCTACACCGACCAGGGCGGTGCCAGCCCGGAGGGGCGGTTCCCCGCCGGCGTACGGGAGATCGACTTCGCGGCCGCGACCCGCGAGCTGACCGCGCCGCAGCGGGCGCGGGTCCTCGTCGAGCTGATCCGCTCGCTGCGCTCCGAGGCGGTCCTCAACATCAACTCGCGTGTCCTGTACGACGCCCTCGGCCCCTACGGCCGGGCCCTGGCCGCCACCGAGCGGATCTTCCCGGTGATGTTCTGCAACGAGCAGCTCACCGAGACCGAGTGGGGAGGGTGGAGCCTCAAGCACTTCTACCGGGTCATCGACCACGTGCCCGCGGTCATCACCGACAGCCGGTTCCTCAAGGACGAGCTGACCGAGCGCAACCTGCTGCCCGACGAGATCCGCGACCGGATCCACGTGTTCCGCGCGCCGGTCGAGCCGGCCATCCCGCTCGCGCCGGTCCCGGACGCGACGCCGGGACGCCGCCCGCAGGTCTACTGGTCGGGGCGCTGGGACCGCCAGAAGCGGGTCGACCTGGTCATGCGGATCGCGGCGCTGCTTCCCGACGTCGACTTCCACCTGTGGGGCGAGCGGGTGCTCCAGGGCGACCCGATCACCGACGTGCCCGCCAACGTGACCCTCGAGGGCCGCTACGCCAGCTTCGCCGACCTGGACCTCGGCCGCGCCGACGCCTGGCTCTACACCTCGGCCTGGGACGGCGTGCCGCAGCTGCTGCTCGAGGTCGCCATGACCGGCGTCCCGATCGTGGCCAGCGTCGTCGGCGGCGTCGGCGAGCTGCTGCCGGACGACGAGGCCTGGCCGATCCGCGACGTGGACGACCCGGCGGCGTACGCCGATGCGCTCCGCGCCGTCCTCGCCGACCCGAACGACGCCCGCGTCCGCGCCCGGAGGCTGCGCGAGCGGCTGCTGGTCGAGCGCAGCGAAGAGGCGTACGCCGAGGCCGCCGCGACCGTGCTGCTGGAGGATGCGCGGTGACCGACCTGACCGTCGTCGTGACCGCCCACGACGAGACCACCGTCTGCGGTCCGACCATGCTCGCCGCCGACGCCTCGATCGCGGAGGCCCGCGCGCGCGGCATCAGCGTGCAGCCGGTGATCGCGCTGGACCGGCCCACGGACGGCACGGCGGCGTACTTCGCCCAGGACCGGTTCGCCCACTGGGAGCGCCGCACCTACGACGACGGCGACCTCGGCCGCGTCCGCAACACGCTCCTGCCCGACACCGACGGCGACCATGTCGCGTTCCTGGACGCCGACGACCTGTTCAGCGAGAACTGGCTGGCCGAGGGCGTGGCCCGCCTGCAGCGGGCCGAGGAGGCGGGGGAGCGGGTCATCGCGCACCCCGAGCTCAACGTCTTCTTCGACGGCATCACCTCGGTGCTGGTCAACCTCGACCAGACCTCGCCGCTGTTCACCCCCCACTACTTCTACTTCCGCAACTACTACGACTCGCTGTGCCTGGCGCCGCGGCAGGCCCACCTGGAGCACCCCTACGTCTCGCGGGACATCCCCAACGGGCTGTCCTTCCAGGACTTCCAGTTCAGCATCGAGACGATGGGCGCCGGCTGGGAGCACGTCGCGGTGCGCGACACGATCATCTTCAAGCGAAGGCGCGACTTCTCCCTGGTGGTCGAGAGCAGTGCGCGCAAGTCGATCGTGCGCGCTCTCCCCGAGATGGCCATCGACCGGGTCCGCGACCTCGGGCGCCGCTGACCGATCGGCGCGGCCGCGTGTGATTGCATGACGTCCATGTCGCTCTCGGCCACCGTCAACCGTGTCCTCACCCGGACCACCGGCTACCGACTGACCCGGGAGACCCCGGAGCAGCGCGAGGTCGCGCTGCGGCGCGCGCGTCGCGCCGGGGCGCGCAAGGCCTGGGAGCGCGCCGAGCGCCAGGCCGCCGCCCGCGAGGAGCGGCGCAAGGCCCGGACCGAGCAGCGCCGCCAGGAGCGGCTGGAGCGCCAGCGGCTCGACGCGGAGCGCCGCGAGGCCGAGCGGGCCGAGGCCGAGCGCACCGGCGCCAACCTGCCGGCCGACTGGGACGAGACGAAGCGCTCGATCGTGGCGCAGGTCAAGCCGCGCACCATGACCGGGCCGCCCAAGCTCGCCCCGCTCATCGAGGCGGTGCGGTACGTCGCCCGCCACCGCATCCCCGGCGACGTCGTGGAGTGCGGCGTCTGGCGCGGCGGCAGCATGATGGCCATCGCGCTCACCCTCGCCGCGGAGGGCGACACCTCCCGCGAGCTGCACCTGTTCGACACCTTCGAGGGCATGCCGCCCCCCACCGAGGAGGACACCCGCCTCGACACCGGCGGCGAGCGGATCACCGCGCAGGAGGCCCTGGACCGGGTCGGCCGCGACGCGCGGGTGTGGGCCGTGGCCGGGCTGGAGGACGTGCAGCAGGGCATGGCCGAGACCGGCTACCCCGCGGACCGGGTCCACTTCCACCAGGGCCTGGTCGAGGACACCGTGCCGGACCTGGCGCCGGCCACGATCGCGCTGCTGCGCCTCGACACCGACTGGTACGCCTCCACCAAGCACGAGCTCGAGCACCTCTACCAGCGGCTCAGCCCCGGCGGCGTACTCATCCTCGACGACTACGCCGACTGGGAGGGCGCGCGCCGGGCGACCGACGAGTGGCTGGCCGCGACCGGCGAGCGCCTGCTGCTCGTGCCGATCGGGCAGGGCGTGATCGCGGTCAAGCCCGGCTGACCCCCTATCCTTGGTGCCCGCCCTACCCCGACCCAGAGGATCACTCGTGAAGAACGTCCTGATCACCGGAGGAGCCGGTTTCGTCGGCGACCACCTGGCCGACCACCTGCTGCGCCGTGGGGAGTACGCCGTCACGGTCATCGACAACGAGGTCCTCGGCGACCGCAGCGTGCTCGACCTGGACCGGGTCACCTTCATCGAGGGCGACCTGCGCAGCACCGAGGACGTCGCGAAGGCCGTCGAGGGACAGGACGTCATCGTCCACCTGGCCGCCGACACCCGCGTGATCCCGAGCATCGAGGACCCGGTCTTCAACTTCGACAACAACGTCGTCGGCACCTTCAACCTGCTGCAGGCCGCCCGCGCGGCCGGCGTGAAGCGCGTCGTCGCCGCCTCCACGGGCGGCGCGATCCTCGGCGACGTCACGCCGCCGGTGCACGAGGAGATGGCGCCCCAGCCGACCTCGCCGTACGGCGCCTCCAAGCTGATGCTGGAGGGCTACCTGAGCGCGTTCTCGGCGTCGTACGGGCTCAGCGGAGCGGCCCTGCGGTTCTCCAACATCTACGGCCCGCGGTCCTTCCACAAGGGCTCGGTGGTCGCCCACTTCTTCAAGGAGATGCTCGAGGGCAACCCGCTGGTCGTCTACGGCGACGGCAGCCAGGCCCGCGACTTCCTGTACGCCGGCGACCTGGTCGAGGCGATCGAGGCGGCCATGAACAGCACCGCCACCGGTGCGTTCCAGCTGGGCAGCGGCAAGCCCACCACCGTCAACGAGCTGCTCGACGTGATCCGTACGGTGACCGGCCTCGACCCCGAGGTGCAGTACAAGGACTTCCGTGCCGGCGAGGTGAAGCTGACCTGGTGCCAGGTCGACAAGGCCCGCGAGCACCTCGGCTTCGAGCCGAGGACGCCGCTGGAGCAGGGCCTGCGCGAGACCTGGGAGTGGTTCCAGAGCCGATGACCGACCCGATCAGCGAGAAGGACGCGTGGGGGCCGCGGATCCGGCGCAAGCTCGGGCGGGTCAGGCGGAGCGTTCAGGAGCAGCGCCGGCCGGTGGGCGACAAGCCCGTGGTCGTGCGCGAGGAGACGCACTACGGCCCGGACGTCGACGACCTCGTCGCGCGGCAGCGCGAGAACCAGCGCCGCTACGGCGTCAATGACGAGTACGACCTGGTGCGCGAGCACTTCGACCACTACCACTACGCGCTGCAGACCGAGGGCGTCCTCGACGCCGAGGCGGACCCGATCCGGCATTTCCTGTGGTCGGGCCCGGTCGCCAAGTTCAGCCCGCACCCGGACTTCAACGCCCGCAAGTACCTGCGCCGCCACCCCGAGCGCAAGGGGACCGAGGAGCGCTCGCTCTACCTGGAGTGGCTCAAGCGGGGCCGGGACGCCGGTGAGATCGCCGATCCCGCCGAGGGCGTCGAGCCGATGGCCGAGCTGCTCGGCATGACACCACTCGCCGTGGTCGAGCGGATGCGCGACATCCGTGCCGACACCACGCAGCGGCTGCGCACCGGCGAGCTGGGCGAGATGTTCGCCAAGGCCGTGGAGCTCGAGCCGCTGATCGGCGACGCGTGGCGCGAGACGGCGGTGCGGATCGCCCAGCTCCCGCTGCGCAACGACTCCGTCGCCCTGTGCGCCGCCGCCATCCACGACGCCCACCAGCAGGCCGGGTTCCGCCGCGCGCGGGTCGTGGTCGCGGTCGACCGGCCCCGTGCCGACGGCCTCGACGTGCTCGTGGTGACCAGCCTCGCTGCCGGGATCGACCCCGCGGAGATCGTCGTCATCTACACCGACGGCAGCCCGGAGGACGCCGCCGTGACCCTGCCGAGCGGGGTCCGGGTCGTCGACTTCCACAGCCGCTTCGCCGACCTGGTCTGGGTGATGCCCGAGGATCGGCAGCAGGCGATGGTCTCGCTGGTGCGCTCGTTCTACGCCGACGCACTGGTCAACGTCGAGTCCGAGCTGTTCCACGACATGCTCGCCCCCTACGCCAAGGCGCTGCTCAGCTCGGAGCGCATCTTCCTCAGCTTCGGCGTCGGCGCCGACGGCCGGCCCAGCCCGGGCAGCCTGCGCTGGCTCTACCCCACGATCGAGTACGTCGAGGGCCTCCTCGTGGCCAGCGACGAGGTGCGCGACGCCCTCGACGAGCACTTCCAGCTGACCGCCCCCTACCTGGAGAGGTTCCACGTGCTCGGTGCCGACGGCGACCCCGACCTGGCGGCCCGCGTGCTGCGCGAGGAGGCGCGGTCATGACCGACCTGACCCTGATCGTCACCGCGCACAGCGAGACGACCGTCGCCGGCCCGACGATGCGATCGGCCGCCGCGGCGATCGCCGCGGCCCGCGCGCGCGGCTACTCGGTCCAGCAGATCATCGCCCTGGACCGCGCCACACCGGCCACGACGGCGTACTTCTCCCAGGAGCGGTTCGACGACTGGGAGCGGTGGACCATGGACGAGGGCGACCTCGGACTGGTCCGCAACGCGCTCGTCCCGCGCACCGAGGGCGACTTCATCGCCTTCCTCGACGCCGACGACATCTTCAGCGAGAACTGGCTCGCCGCCGGCCTGGACATGGTCACCGAGGGCGCCCGGCAGGGGATCGGGATGATCGCCAGCCCCGAGCTCGAGGTCCTCTTCGACCGCAACGTCGCCGTGACCCGCAACCTGGAGCAGGACTCGGAGCTGTTCACGCCGTACTTCCTCTACCTGCGCGGCTACTACGATTCGCTGTGCATCACGCCGCGCCAGGCCCACCTCGAGGTTCCCTACGCGAGCCGGGACATCCCGAACGGGCTGGCCTTCCAGGACTTCCAGTTCGCGATCGAGACCATGTCGAGGGGTTGGAAGCACGTCACCGTGAAGGACACCATCATCTTCAAGCGGCGCCGCGACGCATCGCTCGTGACCGAGAGCAGCGGGCGTCGCGCGATCATCCGGACGCTGCCCGAGATGGCGATCGACCGGGTCCGCGACCTGGCGCAGGAGAACCGATGACCAACCCCAAGGACCTCCAGCTGGTCCTGCACATCGGTCTGCACAAGACCGCCTCGACGTACCTGCAGAACGTGCTGAGCGCGCGCCGGTACGACCTCATCGAGCACGGCGTCCTCTACCCGAGCACGGGCATGCACCCCGAGCGCCCGATCCGCACCCGCGACGGCGCCCAGTCGGGGCAGGCCAAGTTCACCGGCCGCACCGTCGGCAAGCAGCTGTTCGAGGACCTGCTCGAGGAGATCCCGTCCACGGCGTCGACGGTGCTGATGTCCGCCGAGGACTTCACCCACCCGCGGGTCTCGCCGGCCCAGCACGTCGAGCGGTTCAGCATGTTCGGCTCGATCAAGGTGCTGCTGGTCCTGCGCCGCCAGGACGTGTGGATCGAGAGCCTGTACAAGCAGTCGGTCGACCAGCACTACTACTTCGAGTCGCGCGCCTTCGGTGACTACCTCGCCCAGGAGGGTCCCGAGCTCCTTGACTTCCACACCCGGTTCTCGCCGTGGCGCGACCTGGTCGGGCCGGAGAACTTCCACGTCGTCTCCTACGACGACGTGGCCGACGGCGCCGCGATCTGCCGGCGCCTGCTGGAGGTGGCCGGCGTCGACGTCGCCGCCCTCGAGCCGTTCCCCGGTGTCGAGGTCCCGCGCTACGACAGCATCCGGCCCATCGACACCCTCGGGCTGCGGGTGCTCAACGGCCTGCGGCTGCGCAACCGCGACCTGCGCGACCGCACCGCCCGCCGCATCTACGACGCCGCGCCGGCCGGGGACATCGCGCTGATGACGCCGGAGATGCGGGAAGGCGTCATCAAGCTCTGCGCCCCGATCAACGAGCGCATCGAGGCCGAGTGGTTCGACGCGCCCGTGCCCGGGCTGCGCTTCGGCGCCGAGGTGCGCTCGGCGCCCGCGTCGGTGCCGAGCAGTGAGGAGACGGTCCGGTACGTCGAGGACGTCCTCTCGCTGTGCACCGCGGCCCGCACCCAGGACGATGCCGAGGCCGAGCAGGCGCGGCTGGCCAAGGCGGAGAAGGCCGGGGCGTGACCGAGCTGACGGGGCTGGGCGGGCTCAACGGGCTGGTCGTCGGCACCCTGTTCCGCGGCGAGGCCCGCCAGCTGGTGCAGTGGTGCAACGTCCACCTCAGCCGCGGCGCCGACGCGCTGTACGTCGCCCTCGACCGGCCCGCCGACGGCCTGGTCGACAGCCTGCCGGATGACCCGCGCGTGCACTGGCTGCCGATCGGCGCCGAGACCTGGCAGCGCTTCTACGCCGACGCCTCGGCGGCGGTCGAGCGCAAGCAGGTCGACGCCGCGCGATGGCTGGCCCGGGCCGCGGCGGCCGACGGGCACGGCTTCCTCGCCTTCATCGACGCCGACGAGGTCCTCGACCTGCGCCGCCCGTTCGCCGAGCTCGCCGCCGAGCACCCCGAGGCAGCGGCGTACAGCATCGGCGTGCGGGAGATGTGGTACGCCGGGCACGGCGTCGACGAGCCGTTCGGTGCGACCCTGGCGATGCGCCGGGTGCCCGCGCGGACCGACCTGACCCCGGTCTTCGGCTGGCGCTCGCAGTACCTGCGCAACGGGATGCTCGGCCACGACGTCGGCAAGACCGTCTACCGGCTGCCGATGGGTGCCGGCGCGATCAGCGTGCACGGGCCGCTGCCCGGCCGGCTCCGCGCGCGCACCGTCGCGCTCGGCGACGACGCCCGGCTGCTGCACTTCGACTCCGGCAGCGTCGCCACCTGGAACCACAAGTGGGCCTCCCGGCTGTCCGGCGAGGCCGTGGCCCGCGGCCTGGGTCTGCACCGGCAGGCCCAGCTGCGCCTCTTCGAGCCCGTGCTGCGCCGGGCGCCCGAGCAGCAGCGCGCGTTCTTCGACAGCTTCTTCCGGCTCGACGCCGACGCGGCCGCCCGTCTGGAGGCCGACGGCACCGTGGAGCGGGTCGACCTGTCCGGGCAGCTCGACGGCCCGCTGCCGGTGCCCCCGGCCTCCGACGACCTGGTCCAGCTGCCCGCCAAGGACGAGCGGGTCGACTTCCAGTTCGCCATGGTCTGCGACCGCAACTTCGTCAAGCCGACCTTCGCCACGATGATCTCGGTGCTGGCCCAGCTCGACCCGGAGCGCTCGGTCCGCTTCGTCGTCCTCGGCGACGCGCTCGAGCCCGTCGACGTCCACCACTTCCGCTCCCTGGAGCGGATCGGCCGGCGCGTCGAGGTGCAGGTCCACGACGTGACCCGCGACCTCGACCGCGACGTCGGCGTCGCGGTGACCGGCGTGAGTCGCTCCCGGGCGACCTACGGGCGGGTCTACCTCGTCGACCGGCTCCCCGAGCAGCGCACCGTCTATCTCGACGGCGACGTGCTCGCGACCCGCGACATCGCCGAGCTGTTCAGCCTGGACCTGGAGGGTGCCTGCATCGCGGGCGTCCCGGACAGCGCGGCGCTGCGTGCCGTCGAGCAGCCCGACAGCGTGTCGACCGAGCAGCGGATGCGGCTCACCGGCATCGCCGGCCCCGACCCGCTGGAGTACGTCAACGCCGGCGTGCTCGTCCTGGACCTGGACAACCCCGAGTACCGCGAGCGGGCCCTGGTGGCACGCGGCCTGGTCGCCCGGGCCGGTCGCGCGCTGGCCCAGCACGACCAGGACGCCGTCAACATCGCGTTCCGGGGGAGCAAGTTCCGGCTGCCCAGCACCTACAACTACATGACGCAGTTCTACACCTCCGAGCGCGCCGTCGCCGACGGGCTGCGGGCCCGCAAGTACGCCGCCGCGGACGCCTCGCTCATCCACTTCTCCGGCCGCATCAAGCCCTGGCTCACGGCCGATGAGGAGTTCTACAACGGCGTCTACCGGCAGCTCGTCGGCACCGCCGAGCAGCTGCTCGGGGTCAGCTGCGGCTTCTACTTCTCCCAGCGGCCGCGGGTCGGCCACCTGGACTGGGACGCCGACGGCTGGGCGGCGAACCTCGCGCTGGAGACGCTGCGCGAGGACGCCCCCGGGTCGCACGACACCGACGTCGAGTACGTCGACGCCACCGACTCCGCCCTGTACCTCCGCCTCTCCGCGGCGGCCTACCGGCACGCTCTCGCGACCGGCCTGGTGCTCCGCGTCGAGGCGGGCGGGACCCTTCTCGCCGACCTCTCGCCGGCCGACCTGGGGCCCCAGCAGGCGCATCTGGTCGAGCGGGTCGCCGCCGGCGTACGACGGCTCCCGGTGGACCTGCCCGCCCTGCTCGCCCCTGTCGGCGGGATCGCCCGGGGTGTCGAGCTCTCCCTCGTCGACCCGGCCGCGGCCGACGGCTTCCGGCGCTCGGTCGCCGTCGTCGACGTGCTGTCCGCCGGCCCGCTCACCGCAGCCACCCGTGACACGCTGCTGCGCGAGCTCGGCGTGACCGGCTCGATGACCGGCCTGGCCAAGGGCTGGCTGCAGGGCAGCTACCGCAGCACCGGGGAGATCCCGATGGTCCTGCACGTGGGCGACGAGCTCGTGGTGCGGCGTACGCCCGACGCCGAGCCGGACGGCCGCCGTCCGCTGCGGTTCCGGGCGGCCCACCTGGTCAAGCGCGGGTACGCCGCCGGGCGGTTCACCGTCTGCGTGGCCGGCACCAACGTGTCGCTGCCGGGGGAGACCCCGACGGCGGCGGAGGTGCTCGCCGAGCAGGCCGCGCGACCGGCGCGCGAGCTGGCCGCGGGGATCGGCGGCCGGGTCCGCCGGCTGGCGAAGAACCGGCGCCGCTGATCCTCGCCCGGGGTCAGCCGAGGCTCACAGGAAGCGCTTCGGCTTCTTGGTGCTGTAGCCGAACTGCTCGAAGTCGAGCGCGTAGAGCTCACGCAGCCGGCCCTCGAGGCGACGGCTGATCTGCACGTCGCGGCTGGAGAGCCGGTCCGGCCGGCTCTGCGAGGAGGTACGCCGCTTCAGCTCGACGTTGATGTCGATGGCGTGGTTGTCCCGCAGGTCGTTCACGGCGGTCTCGAGGCCGTCCTCGTAGCGGTAGACCACCGTGTCGCGCACCAGGAACTCGTGCTGCGGGCGCAGGTGGTTGTCGAGCAGGGTCGGCTCGTCGGCGTACCGGGCGAAGCGCTCCTCGGCCCAGGCGTCGACGAGGTGCTCGGCGCCGTCCGCGGGGTCCTGGCGGCGCATGGCGTACTCGGAGCGGAAGCGGGCGATGGGGTCACGGACCATGCAGAAGCGCAGGTCGAACTTCGGGATCCGCAGCGTCGCGCGGAGCAGGCGTGCGTGGTAGTGCTGCTGCGAGACCCGGATCAGGTGGTAGCGGTCCGGGTCGGTGCCGGGGGACTGGTAGAACGTGCGCTTCCACCCCGACTTCAGCAGTCCCTCGCCCAGCGAGGTCCCGCCGGTCTTGGGGATGTGGATGAACAGCACCGAGGTGTCGTCCTTCACGAAGATCGGCACGGAGAGGTCCCCTTGTTCTGCTCTGGCTGGGCGAGGCAGACCCTAACGTAACGAGGCTCCGGCCCCATCGGGGACCGGAGCCTCGTCGGCTACGTCGGTGCTGTATCCGGTGCTATCCGGTGCTGTGTGCCGGTGCTGGTCAGACGGTGGCCGACGCCGGGACCGGCGGGGCCTCGTGCTGGTGCTCCTTGTTCCACGCCGAGAGGGCGGGGATCTTGGCCAGGTCGCAGCGGTCGGCGTACTTCCGGGTGATCTCGGTGACCTCCTCCATCAGGCCCTGGGACAGGGTGATGGGGTCGAGGCCGAGGTGCAGGAAGCGGTCGTTGGCGACGTGCAGCTCGTTCTCGTCGGCCTCGTTGCGCGGGTTCGGCATCAGCGCGACGTCGACGCCCGTGCGGTCCGAGATCATCTTCGCCAGGTCGCGGACCCGGTGGGTCTCGGTCATCTGGTTGAAGACCGAGACGCGGTCACCCTTGGCGGGCGGGTTCTCGATCGCGATCTGGACGCACTTGACCGTGTCCTGCACGTGGATGAACGCGCGGGTCTGGCCACCGGTGCCGTGCACCGTCAGCGGGTAGTTGATCGCGGCCTGCATGAGGAAGCGGTTGAGGACCGTGCCGTAGTCGCCGTCGTAGTCGAAGCGGTTGATGAGCCGCTCGTCCATCTTGGTCTCGGCGGTCTGGGTGCCCCACACGATGCCCTGGTGCAGGTCGGTGGCCCGGATGTGGTCGTTCTTCGCGTAGTAGGCGAAGAGCAGCTGGTCCTGGGTCTTGGTCAGGTGGTAGATCGAGCCCGGGTTGGCCGGGTACAGGATCTCCTGCTCGACCAGGCCGTTCTCGCCCGCGTCGACCTGGACGGTCAGGTAGCCCTCGGGGATCTGCATGCCCGCGGTGCCGTAGCCGTAGACGCCCATGGTGCCGAGGTGGACGACGTGGATGTCCTGACCGGACTCCACGACGGCCGCCAGCACGTTGTTGGTGGCGTTGAGGTTGTTCGAGACCGTGTAGCGCTTGTGGTAGCTCGACTTCATCGAGTACGGAGCCGCCCGCTGCTCGGCGAAGTGCACGATCGCGTCCGGCTGGAAGTCCTCGATGAGGGTCAGCAGCCGGTGGTAGTTCTCGGCCACGTTGAAGTTGTGGAACGAGATGTCCTTGCCCGTGACCTCCTTCCACGCCCGCAGCCGCTCGCCCATCGGGCGGATCGGCGTGAGCGAGGAGACCTCGAGCTCGGTGTCGATGTTGCGACGCGAGAGGTTGTCGACGATCGCGACCTCGTAGCCCTGCGCAGACAGGTGCAACGCGGTCGGCCATCCGCAGAAGCCGTCCCCTCCGAGGATCAGTGCCCGCATTGCCTTCCCTTCGTTCGGTGATTCCATGCTCGGCGCAGCATCGGGCTGCGCCTGGTCGTTCTGCTGGTCGTTCTGGTGGTCGTTCTGGTCGTTCCTGGTCGCCGCGGGTGCCGGGGTGGCCTCCTGCGGCTGCTTCTTGCCAGTCTCGGTGACGACGGTGTCGATCCGGGGGATCTCGCCGCTCGCGACCCGCTCGAACTTCCCGGTGAGCGGGTTGATGTGGATGCCGCACTCCTTGACGGTGTCGACCTCCCACCACCAGCGGCCGGCGCGCTCGTCCTCGCCGGGCGAGATCGCCCGGGTGCAGGGCGCGCAGCCGATGCTGGTGTAGCCCTTGGAGTGCAACGCGTTCACCGGCACGCGGTGGTCCTTGATGTAGGCCCAGACCTGGTCCTTGGTCCAGTCCAGCATCGGCAGGAACTTCTGCAGGCCGTGGCTCTCGTCGTACGACGACACCTCGAGATCGCGCCGCGTCACGCTCTGCTCGCGGCGCAGCCCGGCGATCCAGGCCCGCTTGCCCTCGAGCTGGCGCGCCAGCGGCTTGACCTTGCGGACGCCGCAGCAGCCCTCGCGGTTCTCGACGCTCTCGTAGAAGCCGTTCTGGCCGTTCTCGCGGACCCAGTCGGCGACCTCGGTCGGGTCGGGGCTGACCATCGTGATCACGCCGCCGTAGCGCCGGTGCACGTTCTGGGCGAGCGCGTGGGTCTCCTCGGGCAGGCGCCCGGTGTCGAGGCTGAAGACCTCGATGTCGAGCCCGTGCCGCGCGATGAGGTCGGTCATCACCATCGCCTCGGGACCGAAGGCGTTGGCCAGCGTGGCCGGGCTCCAGTCGCGTTCGATCTCTTGGAGGAGCGCAAGCGTGCTGCTCAGCGCTTCGCTGTAATCCAAGAGGTTGCTCCGTGGGTGCTTCGACGGTGTGACGACGGTGGTGAAGGCGTGCCGATGCTAGCATCGGCGCCCGATGAGATGGTTGCCCGCACGTCGTAGGACAGCCGTCACATCGCTTCTCGACGCCCTGGTGCATCCGCGCTTCTACGCGGCCCAGACCGGCCTCGACCCGCTGCTCGCCCCTGCCGAGGCGCTCGCGCACTTCCGGGCGGAGGGACAGGCGGCCGGAGCCCGGGTGACGGCCCTGTTCCAGCCCTCCTTCTACTGCGCCGCGGCCGCGGCGGCCGGCATCGAGGTCGAGGGCGACCCGTTCGACCACTGGCTCTCGGTGGGCGCGGAGCGCCGGATCGTCCCGACGCCCCTGTACGACGAGGCGCACTATCGCGCCCACCACCCCGAGCTGCGCGCCGACCGGTGGGGCTTCGCCGACTTCGTCACCGACGGCTGCTACCGGCTCGACCGGCGCCCCACGGCGTACGTGCAGAGCTACGGCGCGCGCGTACCGGAACAGGCCCGCGCCCGTCAGGACCCCGTGCTGCTGACCGGGATGCTGCATCGGTGCGACGAGTACGACCTGCGCACGACCTCCTGGCTCGAGTCCGGGATCGCCGCCGTCGCGGCGAAGGTGGACCGGCTCGCGAGCGGGCCCGTCGCCGACCTGGTGGCGCGCGCGGTGGCGATCGAGCCGGCCATCGGCGAGGTGGCGCTGCCGCTGCGGACCGCGAGCTGGCCGCCGCACCTGCACTGGGACTCGCTGACGGTGGCGGCCGCCGAGGCCGTCCGCCGCTCCCTGCCCTCGCCGCGGGCCGACGCGGTCGTGTTCCTGCCCGACGACGGCTCCGCCGCCGAGGTCGACCTCCCCGGTCGCGTGCTGCGGGTGGCGTGCACGGATGCGGCGGCGGCCACGGCCGCGGGGGACGAGAGCGCCGTCGACCTGCGTCCGTTCCTGGAGCGGCTGGGTCCGCGTCAGCGGGTCCAGGTGGTGCTGGACCTGGTGCGGGGCGTCGCCCCGGCCCACGTGGTGGTGCTGGAGAACGTCCTCGCGACCCGGATGCTGGCCCGCTACGGCCGCCCGCTCGCCAACACGATGACGGTGTCGGGCACGGTCGACGGCCGCGACGCCGACCTCGGCGCGTTCGTCGAGGCCCAGCGGCGCAGGGACGAGGGCGCATGAGCGACATCACGGCCGTGATGACCGGCCACAACGAGGGCGAGCTGCTCGTCACGTCCTGGCGCAGCATGCTCGCCGCCGCCGACCACGCGCGCGCCGCCGGCCTGAGCGTCGACTTCCTGGTCATGCTCGACCGGCCCGACGAGGCGACCGTCGCCGCGGTCGAGGTCATGCGCGACCGGGCGCGGATCGAGGTGCTCGACCTCGGCGACCACGGCATCGTGCGCAACGAGGCGATCGCGCTGGCCGCGGGGGAGTACGTCGCCTTCCTGGACGGCGACGACCTGTGGAGCGAGAACTGGCTGACGGCGGCGTACGACGTCTGCCGTGCCGACCCCGACCGCGTCGTCGCGCACCCCGCGCTGAACTGGTTCTTCGAGGGCCAGTCCAACCTGTTCTTCATCGCCGACCAGGAGGACCCCGACCTGGACGCGGGCGCCTTCCTGCGGATCGCGAACCCGTGGGACCAGCTGTGCATGGCCTCGCGCGCGCTGCACCTGGCCCACCCCTACCCGGCGCGCGACCTCGCGGTCGGCTACGCCTACGTCGACTGGAGCTGGAACCTGGCCACGGTCGAGGCGGGCTGCGTCCACCGGGTGGTCGAGGACACGATCCACTTCAAGCGTCGCCGCTCCACCTCCCAGCTGACCCTGGCCCAGGCCGCCTCGACGCTCCCGTGGCCCAGCACCCTGCACAGTTGGGGAGAGCAGCCGTCGGGCTGATTGGATAGCGCCATGGCTGAATGGCTCTACCTCGTCATCGGGATCGCCGTCGTCGGCGTGCTCGCGATCGCCGGCTTCGTCACGACGGCGGTACGTCGCAAGGCGCCCGGCCCGCTGGCCGCGCCGCCCGCCCCGGCACCGGTCGAGGCGCCCGCGGAGCCGACCGCGGAGCCGACCGCTCCCGTCGAGGAGCCCGTGCAGGAGCCGGCCGCTCCCACGCTGGAGAGGCCGGAGAAGGTCGGCAGCCGGCTGCAGCGCCTGCGCGCCCGGCTCGCGGGCTCCGGCACCCTCGGCAAGGGGCTGCTCGGCCTGCTCAGTCGCGACCAGCTCGACGAGGACACCTGGGAGGCCATCGAGGACCTCCTCATCGGCGCTGACCTCGGCGTCGCGCCGACCCAGGAGCTGGTTGAGAAGCTGCGCACCCGCCTGCGCGTCGAGGGCGGCACGACCAGCCCGCGCGACGTCCTGCGCGAGGAGCTGATCGCCCTGGTCGGTCCCGAGATGGACCGCGCGCTGCGGGTCAGCGGCGCCGACGGCAAGCCGGGCGTGGTGCTGATGGTCGGGGTCAACGGCACCGGCAAGACCACCACCTGCGGCAAGCTCGCCCGGATCCTGGTCTCCGAGGACCGCAAGACCGTCCTCGGCGCGGCCGACACCTTCCGCGCGGCCGCGGCCGAGCAGCTGACCACCTGGGGCGAGCGGGTCGGCGTCGACGTCGTCCGCGGCCCGGAGGGCACCGACCCCGCGAGCGTCGCGTTCGATGCCGTCAAGGAGGGCATCGACACCGGTGCCGACACCGTCATCGTCGACACCGCGGGCCGCCTGCAGAACAAGGCCGGCCTGATGGACGAGCTGGGCAAGGTCAAGCGCGTCATCGAGAAGCAGACCCCGGTCACCGAGGTCCTGCTGGTCCTCGACGCCACCACCGGCCAGAACGGCCTCGTGCAGGCCAAGGTCTTCTCCGAGGTCGTCGACGTCAGCGGCATCGCCCTGACCAAGCTCGACGGCTCGGCCAAGGGCGGCATCGTCGTCGCGGTCCAGCGCCAGCTCGGCGTACCGGTCAAGCTGGTGGGTCTGGGCGAGGGCCCCGACGACCTGGCGCCCTTCGATCCGGCCGCGTTCGTCGACGCGCTGCTGGGGTGACCTGCGTCATCTGCTCGTAACAAACGGGAGAGACTCGTTTCTTGCCCGAAACAAGTCACGGCCTGACGCGAAATCTCACACCTTCACTGTTGGCGCAACGGCGGCAAACCTTGCCGCAGCTGAAAGTGGAGGTCTCATGGACAACGGCTATTACGCCTGGATGATCGTGGCCACGGCCCTCGTCCTCATGATGACCACCCCCGCACTCGCACTGTTCTACGGCGGCATGACCCGCTCCAAGAGCGTGCTCAACATGATGATGATGTCGTACCTCGCCATGGGCGTCATCGGCATCGTCTTCGTGCTGTGGGGCTGGTCCGTGGGGTGGGACGGGTTCAACAACGGCAAGCTGATCGGCAACCCGACGCAGCTGTTCGAGCTGCACCACGTCGACCCGAGCAACTACATCTACGTGCTCTTCCAGCTCACGTTCGCGGCCATCACCGCGGCGCTGATCTCGGGCTCGATCGCCGACCGCGTGAAGATCTCCTCCTGGATCGTCTTCATCATCGGCTGGGTGACGCTGGCCTACTTCCCGATCGCGCACAACGTCTGGGCGGGCGGCTGGCTCTACAAGCACTTCCCGAACCTGGACTACGCCGGCGGCACGGTCGTCCACATCAACGCCGGTATCGCCGGCGGTGTCCTCGCGCTGATCATCGGCAAGCGGATCGGCTTCAACAAGGACCCGATGCGTCCGCACAACCTGACGCTCACCATGATCGGCGCCGGCCTGCTCTGGTTCGGCTGGTACGGCTTCAACGTCGGCTCGATCGTCTTCACCAGCGACGCGCTGGGCGACCCGGCCAAGTTCGCCGCCCAGTTCCAGGCCGAGACCGGTGCGACCTTCATGAACACCACCCTGGCCACCATGGCCGCCATGCTCGGCTGGCTCGTGATCGAGCGGATCCTGCACGGCAAGGCCACCTCGCTCGGTGCCGCCTCCGGTGTCGTCGCGGGTCTGGTCGCCATCACCCCGTCCTGTGGCGCGGTGGACATCAACGGTGCGCTGATCATCGGCGTCCTCGCCGGCATCCTCTGTGCGCTGGCCGTCAACCTGAAGTACAAGATCGGCCTGGACGACTCGCTCGACGTGGTCGGCGTCCACCTCACCGGCGGTATCTTCGGTGCCCTCGCGATCGGCTTCCTGGGCACCCGCACCGGCTCGCCGCAGGGCGCTGACGGTCTGTTCACCGACCAGCACGGCAACCTGATGAACGGCATCTTCCACGGTGGCGACCTCACGCTCCTCGGCCACCAGGCCGCTGGAGTTCTGTTCACCCTGGTCGTCTCCGGTGTCGTCACCGCCGTCCTCGGCCTGGCGATCAAATACACTATGGGCTGGCGCATCTCCGAGGAGGCCGAGGTCGAGGGCATCGACTCCGACCAGCACGGTGAGTCCGCCTACGACCTCGCACCCGGATCGGGAGTTCTCTCATGAAGCTCGTCACCGCAGTCATCAAGCCGCACAAGTGGGAGGACGTCCGGGAGGCTCTCGAGACCTTCGGCGTGACCGGCATGACGGTCAGCGAGGTCAGCGGCTACGGCCGCCAGAAGGGCCACACGGAGGTCTACCGGGGCGCGGAGTACGACATCGCCCTGGTCCCGAAGATCCGCATCGAGATCGTGGTCGACGACGAGGACTCCGAGGACATCGTGGGTCTCATCGTCAAGACCGCGCAGACCGGCCGGATCGGCGACGGCAAGGTCTGGGTCAGCCCGATCGAGACCGTCGTCCGGGTCCGCACCGGCGACACCAACTCCGCGGCGCTCTGACCTAGGGCTCGTCCCACCCAATGGCCCTGTGCGAGGTCCGTTACATTCCCGTAACAGACCTCGCACAGGGTTTGCGCATGACGAATCCCGGAGTGGCTGCGGGCGACACCGCGTGGATGCTCGCCGCGAGTGCCTTGGTCCTGCTGATGGTGCCCGGCCTGGCCTTCTTCTACGGCGGCATGGTCCGCGCCAAGAGCGTGCTCAACATGATGATGATGGTGTTCGGCGCACTCGCCGTGGTCACCGTCGTGTGGGTGCTGGTCGGCTACTCGCTGGCGTTCGGCAAGGACCTCGGCGGCGGCCTGATCGGCGACCCGAGCCAGTTCTTCGCGTTCAAGGGGATGCTCGACCCGGTCGAGGGGGCCATGTCGACTCCGTACCCCTCGACGCTGTTCGCCATGTTCCAGGGCCTGTTCGGCGTGGTGACGGTGGCGCTGATCGCCGGTGCGATCGCGGACCGCACGCGCTTCGGCACCTGGCTGATCTTCTGCGCGATCTGGACGGTCGTCGTCTACGCGCCCGTGGCGCACTGGATCTTCGCGGCCGGCAGCGGCTGGATGACCGACAAGCTGCACGCGCTGGACTTCGCCGGAGGTACGGCGGTCGAGATCAACTCCGGCGCCGCCGGACTCGCCGCGGCGCTGGTGCTCGGCCAGCGGGTCGGCTTCGGGCGTGACCCGATGAAGCCGCACAACCTGACCCTGGTCATGATCGGCGCCGGCCTGCTCTGGTTCGGCTGGTTCGGGTTCAACTCGGGCTCGGCCCTGGCGGCGAACAACACCGCGGCGATCGTCTTCGTCAACACCATGCTCGCCGGGTGCACCGGCCTGCTGGCCTGGCTCGGCGTCGAGCGCTGGCGCGACGGCCACGCGACCTCCTTCGGCGCCGCCTCCGGCGCAGTCGCCGGCCTGGTCGCGATCACTCCGGCCTGCGGCTACGTCACGCCACTCGGCGCGATGGCCGTCGGCGTCGTGGCGGGCGTCGTGTGCGCGGCGGCCGTGGGCCTGAAGTACCACTTCGGGTACGACGACTCCCTCGACGTCGTGGGCGTCCACCTCGTCGGCGGCCTGGTCGGCACGATCCTGATCGGCCTGCTCGCAGAGCGGCGGGTCGCCGGCCTGGACGGACTGTTCTACGGCGGCGGGGCCGACCAGCTCGTCAAGCAGCTGGTCGCCGCCGGCGCCGCCCTCGCCTACTCCTTCGTCGTCACCGGCATCATCGTGTGGCTGCTGGAGAGGACCATCGGGTTCCGCATCGACGGTGAGCACGAGGTGGCCGGCGTCGACCTGGTCATCCACGCCGAGGCGGCCTACGACCTGCACGCGTCGACGGGGCGGCCGCACTTCAGCGGCGGCGCCCTCCACTAGCGTTGAGCGAGATGAACGGAACGACGTGACCGCAGCCGACCGACTCGAGCGCACCCAGCTCGCCGACCAGCTCTGCATCGCCGCCTACGAGCAGGCGAGCGGGCCGGAGGTGGGCTTCGCGCTGGTGGCGGTCGGCGGCTACGGTCGCGGCGAGCTGGCGCCGTACTCCGACCTGGACGTGGTCCTGGTCGCCGACGAGGCCGCGGACCGGGCGATGTTCAACGAGCTCGGCTCGACGCTGTGGTACCCGCTGTGGGACTCCGGCCAGCAGATCGACCACTCGGTCCGGCTGCTGCCCGAGATGCTCGCCGCCGCTGACGACGACCTGCGGGTCGCCTCCGGGCTGCTCGACATCCGCCACGTCGCCGGCGACCCGAACCTCACCCTGCAGGCGCGGTCGCTCCTGCTCGCGCAGTGGCGGCGCAAGGCCCGCGAGCGGCTGCCCGCGCTGGAGGAGCTGACCAGGGCCCGGCACGCCCGGGTCGGCGAGCTCGCGCACCTCTCGGTGCCCGACCTCAAGGAGGCCGAGGGCGGTCTGCGCGACGCCACGGTGCTCAACAGCCTGGTCGCGACCTGGCTGGTGGACGTACCCGCGGCCGACCTGCAGCGCTGCCGCGGCCAGCTGCTCGACGTACGCGACGCCCTGCACGCGGTGGCCGGGCGCAGCTCGGACCGCGTGACTCCGGAGTACTGGCCGGGCCTGGCGGATCTGCTCGAGCTGCCCGACGACGTCGCCGCTCAGCGGCACGTGCGCGAGCTGGGCCGGCGGATCACCCACCTGTCGCGGCTGGCCTGGCGGCGGACCGACGACGTGCTGCGGCGCGGACGCGCCGGGGGGTCGCGCAAGCCGGAGCTGGCCCCGGTCGCGCCCGGCGTGGCGCTGTCGCGCGGGGAGATCACCCTGGCCGCGGGCGCCCAGCCGTCGCGCGATCCCGTCCTGCTGCTCCGCGCCGCCGCCGAGGCCGCCACCCGTGACGCCGTGCTGGCGCCCCCGACCGCGGCCCGCCTCGCGGCGGAGGCCGCGCCCCTGCCGTGCCCGTGGCCCGACGAGGCGCGCCAGGAGTTCGTCCGCCTGATCGGCGCCGGCCGCGGCCTGCTGCCGGTGTGGGAGACGCTGGAGGAGACCGGCGCCCTGGCCGCGATCCTGCCCGAGTGGGAGCGGATCCGGCTGCTTCCGCACGCCTCGGTCATCCACCGCTTCACCGTCGACCGGCACGTCGTCGAGACCTGCATCGAGGCCGCCTCGCTGATCCGCTCGGTGTCGCGCCCCGACGTGCTCCTCGTCGCGGCGCTGCTACATGACATCGGCAAGGGCGGCGTCACCGAGCACAGCGTCGCGGGCGCGCCCATCGCCCGCGAGATCGCGACCCGGATGGGCTTCTCGCCCGACGAGGTCGACCTCGTCGCCGAGCTCGTGCGCTGGCACCTGCTGCTCGCCCAGGTCGCGACCACCCGCGACCCCGACGACCCGGCCACCGTCGAGGCGATCACCGAGCGCCTGCGTACGCCGGAGGCGATCGCGCTGCTCGCCGCGCTGACCGAGGCCGACGCCAAGGCCGCCTCCCCGCAGGCCTGGACCTCGTGGCGGGCGGGCCTGGTCCACGACCTCGCGCGTCGCGCGACCGCGGTGCTCGAGCAGGGGAGCGTCCCGCGGGCGATGGCCGTGGAGGAGATCGAGATCCCGGCGGCCGCGCGCAAGCACGGCATGTCGATCACCGTGGAGCAGGCGGGCGACGGTGCGCGCGTCACGGTCGTCTCCAAGGACCGGATCGGGCTGCTCGCCGACGTCGCCGCGGTCTTCGCGCTGCACCGGATCCGGGTGCGCGCGGCACGCATCTGGTCGCCGGAGGAGTTCGCGGTGTCGGTGTGGGACGTGGCCGAGGGGCACCTCGAGTCGGGTGCCCTCCAGGACCGCTTCGACAGCATCGTCGAGGGCCGCGTCGACCCGGCCCGGCGGCTCGCCCCGCGGGCGAGCTCGGGCGCGTCGCTCGCGCCCACCGTCGTCGTACGCCCCGAGGCCAGCGAGCAGGCCACCGTCATCGAGGTCCGCACCGCCGACCAGCTCGGCGTCGTCTACCTGGTGTGCTCGGCGCTCGCCGACCTCGGCATCTCGGTCCGGTCCGCGCACGTCTCGACGCTCGGGCCGCAGGCCGTCGACGTCTTCTACGTCCAGGAGGCCTCGGCCGGGGCGCTCTCCGAGACGCGGGCCGCCTCGGCGGCGTACGCGATCAGGGAGCGATTGACGTCCGAGGACTGACCGACCCGTAAACTCATCGAGTTGCCCGCCGTACGACGACTCAGGAACTCACACCTTGTTCGCGACACTCTCCGACCGCCTCTCCGCGACGTTCAAGAACCTCCGCGGCAAGGGCCGGCTCTCCGAAGCCGACATCGACGCCACCGCGCGCGAGATCCGCATCGCGCTGCTGGAGGCGGATGTCGCGCTGCCCGTGGTCAAGGACTTCGTCGCGGCCGTCAAGGAGCGCGCCCGCTCCGAGGAGGTCTCCGGCGCCCTCAACCCGGCGCAGCAGATCGTCAAGATCGTCAACGAGGAGCTCGTCACCATCCTCGGTGGGGAGACCCGCCGGCTGCGCTACGCCAAGAGCGGCCCGACCGTCATCATGCTCGCCGGCCTCCAGGGTGCCGGCAAGACGACGCTGGCCGCGAAGCTCGCCCGCTGGCTCAAGGAACAGGGCAAGTCCCCGCTGCTCGTGGCCTGTGACCTGCAGCGGCCCAACGCGGTCAACCAGCTCCAGGTCAACGGCGAGCGCGCCGGCGTACCCGTCTTCGCCCCGGAGCCCGGCAACGGCACCGGCGACCCGGTGGCCGTCGCCCGCGAGTCGATCGAGGAGGCCAAGCGCAAGCTGTACGACGTCGTCATCGTCGACACCGCCGGCCGCCTGGGCGTCGACACCGAGATGATGAGCCAGGCCGCGGCCATCCGCGACGCGGTCACGCCCGACGAGGTCCTCTTCGTCGTCGACGCGATGATCGGTCAGGACGCGCTGACCACGGCGCAGGCGTTCCTCGACGGCGTCGGGTACGACGGCGTCGTCCTCACCAAGCTCGACGGCGACGCCCGCGGTGGCGCCGCCCTGTCGATCCGCCAGGTCACCGGTCGCCCGGTGATGTTCGCGTCGACCGGTGAGAAGCTCGAGGACTTCGACGTCTTCCACCCCGACCGGATGGCGTCGCGCATCCTCGACATGGGCGACATGATGACCCTGATCGAGCAGGCCGAGAAGGCCTTCGACCAGGAGCAGGCGCTCAAGGCCGCGCAGAAGCTGACCGGCCAGGGCGGCGAGTTCACCCTCGACGACTTCCTCGAGCAGATGCAGCAGCTGCGCAAGCTCGGCTCGATGCAGAAGATCCTCGGGATGCTGCCCGGCATGGGCCAGATCCGCGAGCAGCTGGAGAACTTCGACGAGCGCGAGATCGACCGGGTCGAGGCGATCATCCGCTCGATGACCCCCGCCGAGCGCGCCAACCCCAAGCTCATCGACGGCTCGCGCCGGGCCCGCATCGCCAAGGGCTCGGGCCGGCAGGTCTCGGACGTGAACGGCCTGGTCGACCGCTTCTTCGAGGCGCGCAAGATGATGATGCAGATGGCCCGCGGTGGCGGCATGCCCGGCATGCCGGGGATGCCCGGCATGGGCGGCGCCGGCGGCGGCAAGCGCGTCACGGCCAAGCAGAAGGCCAAGCAGCAGGCCAAGGGCGGCAAGCGCCGCTCCGGCAACCCGGCGAAGGCCGCGCAGGAGGCCGCTGCGGCTGAGAAGCGGGCGGCCGAGCGTCCCGCCGCGAACCCCTTCGGCATCGGCCAGGACATCGACTACGAGGCGGCTGCGGCCAACCTCGAGCTCCCCAAGGACTTCTCCAAGTTCCTGAAGTGATGTCCACGCTCATCGTCGACGGGGCCAACGTCGTCGGTGCGCGTCCGGACGGGTGGTGGAAGGACCGCGCGGGTGCCGCCCGGCGGCTGCACGAGGCGCTGCTCGTCGCCGACATCGAGTACGACGCCGTCGTGCTCGTGCTCGAGGGGCAGGCCAAGGGCGGGGTGCGGGCGGGCCGGGACGCCCACGTGCGCACCGTGCACGCCCCCAAGGACGGCGACGCGACCATCGTCGAGCAGGCCCGGGTCGCCGCCGAGAGGGGCGGCCGGGTCGTGGTCGTCACCGCCGACCGAGCGCTGGACGCCCGGGTGCACGGGGTCGGGGCCACGACGCTGTCGCCGAGCTGGCTGCTCGACCGGCTCTGACCCGGGCTGACTCAGCCCAGACCGGCGGCGGCGGCGTACCAGCTCCGCGCGCCGGCCGCGATGTCGGCCCGCGAGGGCCCGCCGCCGGGCGGGAGCGCTGCCCCGAGGTAGTACTCGTAGCCGCCGATCGTGAACACGACGTTGAGGCTGTGGTTGGTGTTCGTGGCCCCGGCGCGGGGGACCTGGTCGAAGCCGATGGCCCCGGGGACACCCGGCACCGGGAACGTCCGCGTGGTCACCTCTTTGGCCATCGAGCGCTCGTCGTCGCGGTACGTCGCCGCGGCCCGCGCCGACCCGAAGTGCATGACCCGGGCCATCCCGCCCGTGCCGTGGACGGTCAGGAACTGGATGCCGACACCGTCGACACCCAGCCGGGTCCCCTCGTCGCCGGGTGCCTTCGCGGCGAACTCGGCGGCGGTGTCCATCTCGGGAGCACCGTCCGCGGACCCGAAGTCCTGCTCCGCGCGGAGCCGGTCCAGCAGTGCGCTGTCGGCCGCGGACGTCGTCGGGGACGGCGTCACGGACGTGGCCGGCGTCGCGGTGTCCGACCCGCCGCAGGCCGACAGGCCGGCTGCCAGGGTGCCGACGATGAGGACGGCTGCTGCGGCTCGATGCGTGTCCATGGGTCCTCCTGAGACTCCGGTCGAGGGAGCTCGACCCCTGACTCGACGGTAGGACCGGATGCGGTCGGAGGTCGCGGGTGCTGGCACGACTCCTGGCGGCGGCTGCCCACCCCGGCTGCCCACCCCGGCTGCCCACGCCGGCCTGCTCAGGGGACGTCGATGATGAGCTCCTCGGCGGGCAGGTACCTCACCTCCGCGCAGTTGGTCTTGAGCAGCTCCTCGCCGACCGTGTTCCCGGTGCGCCGGGAGATGACGGTCCGCCAGATCTCGTTGCGCCGGTACACCCGGCCCTCGTGCCGCAGGAACGCCTCGTCGCGCGCCTCGACCCGGTAGGAGTGCTCGGTCGCGGTGTCGGCGCGGAGCTCGCCGCGCAGGTGCCGGTCGTCGACCCAGGTGCGCAGCTCGAAGGTGTGCTCGGTGTCGTTGCGGACCACGAGGTCGACGTAGTTGTAGACGATCGAGCAGCCCACGCCCCACGGCAGCACCCGGCCCTTGTCGGGGAACGGGTCGAAGGAGTGCTCGGAGCGCTCCAGGATCGTCAGCGGGCTGTGCAGGAACATCCAGTGCAGCAGGTTGGCGAGCTGGCAGATCCCACCGCCCACGCCGGCGATCGCGCGTCCGTTGGACAGCCGCATGCCCTCGACGTACCCCTTGCGGCGGGTGCAGTTGCCGACCACCTTGTTGAAGGAGAACGTCTCGCCGGGCCGGATCAGGATGCGATCGGTGCGCGCCGAGGCGAGGCGCAGGTTCGTGACCTTGTTGCGCTGCAGCACCATCTCGTCCTCGGAGAGCTCCCGCATCAGCAGCGACGAGTGCTTGACCAGCCGGACCGGGAGGTCCTCGTCGACGCGGCCCGCCGCCCAGGTGTCGTCGGAGGTGGCCCACCGGACGTGCCGGCGCAGCTGGTGGGCGCGCACGGCGGCGGGGTAGAGGGCGGGGTACCGCTCCGAGAGGCGCGGACGCCCGGTCACGCGCTCGGGGATGGTGAAGTCCGCCGGGGCGGTCGCGGGAAGGGTCATCGTGCTCATGTCCTGATGACGCCGGCCGCCGTGCTTCGGTTGCAGCGGCCGCGGTAATAGGTTCGTCGTCGTGACTGCCCTGCGTTTCACCGGCCCGGTCCTCCCCGACGGCGAGAGCCGTGAACTGTACGTCGTCGACGGCGTGATCACCTACGAGCGACCCGCCGGCGCCGAGACCGCCGCGCAGGGCTGGATCGTGCCCGGCCTCGTCGACGCCCACAACCACCTGGGCCTGGAGGACGGGGGAGCGGTCTCCGATGAGGAGATCGAGCGCACCGCGATCCTGGACCGGGACAACGGCGTCCTGCTGACGCGCGACTGCGGCTCTCCGGCCGACACCCGGTGGGTGCACGAGCGCGAGGACCTGCCGCGGCTGATCCGCTGCGGTCGCCACGTGGCCCGCACCCAGCGCTACATCAGGAACTACGGGGTCGAGGTCGAGCCCGACGCGCTGGCCGACACCGTGGGGGAGCAGGCCCTCGACGGGGACGGCTGGGTGAAGCTGGTCGGCGACTGGATCTCGCGCGAGGAGGGCGACCTGACGCCGTCCTTCCCGTCCGAGGCGGTTGCGGCGGCGATCGGCGTCGCGCACGCCCAGGGTGCCAAGGTCACGGCGCACTGCTTCGGGCCCGACTCGCTGGGTCCGCTGCTCGAGGCGGGCATCGACTGCATCGAGCACGGCACCGGGCTGACGACCGCGCACATCGAGCAGATGGTCGCGGGCGGGGTCGCGCTGGTCCCGACGGTGCTCCAGACCGACAAGTTCCCCGGCTTCGCCGAGGCGGGACGCGAGCGGTTCCCGGCGTACGCCGATCGGATGCTCGCGCTGCACGAGTCGCGTCGTGACGTGCTGATGAGCGCCTACGAGGCGGGCGTGCCGCTGTACGTCGGCAGCGACGGTGGGGGCAGCGCCCGCCACGGCGTACTGCATGAGGAGATCCGTGCGATGGCCGACATGGGCCTGCCTGCTGCGTACGTCCTCGGCGCGGCATCGTGGCGCGGCCGGGCGTGGCTCGGCTGGAACCCCGGCCTCGACGAGGGCGATCCCGCGGACTTCGTCGTCTATCCGCGGGATCCCCGCGAGGACCTGAGCGTGCTGCTCGAGCCGGCGGCCGTGGTGCTACGCGGCCGTGTTGTCGCCTGAGCCGTCGGTGGTCCCGTCGGTGCCGGCGGCGTCCTCGATCGCGGCCTCGGCGGCGTCGATGTGGGAGCGCGCGTCACGGACGTCGCTCCTCGCGCTGGACGCCGTGAGCTCGAGGGCGGCGGTCACGGCCTGGTCGAGCTCGTCCTGGGCGGCGGGCACCGTCGCGGCCGCGTCGGCGAGGTCCTCGGCGCTGTGCAGGATCGTGACGGCCAGCACGTAGTTCTCGACCCGGAAGGCCTGCAGCTGGCGGCGGGCGGTTCGTACGTCGGCGGGGGCCAGCGAGCCGGCACCGGCGGCGAGGTCCGCGAGCTGGGCGCGGTCGGTGTCGATGTTGGCGTCGAGCGCCAGCTCCTCGGTGTCGTCGAGGCTGGTGACGGCGTCGGAGCCCTCGAGGCGGGACAGACGGGCATCGAGCACGCCGATCAGGTGGGTCAGCTGCCGCGTCTGGGCCGCGGCCGCGGGTGCGGAGCCGTGGCCCCCTCCGTGGTCGCCGTGGCCGTGGCCGTGGCCGGCGGCGGTCGCCGCGGATCCGAGGGCCGGGACCAGGCCGGCTGCGGCGAGCGCGGCGACAGCCACGGTGGTGCGTCGTACGGACATGCGGGACTCCCTCGGTGGATCGGCCTCGTGCCGCCCCGATCCTCGCCCGCGCCGCCCGGCGCCCACCACGGGCGGCAGGACGCGGCCGACCCACCCGAACGGGCCAGGGGGTCCCGGGTCGGGTCCCACGCATCAGCCCCCGAGCGGCGGGATCGCCTCGGTGGCCTCGACCGGATCCAGACCGGCACACGCCAGCAGGTCGGCGGTGATGGAGCGCAGCTGGGCGAGCACGACCTCGCCGGAGAGCTCGACGGTGCGGGGGAGCAGCGAGGTCGACTCCCCGAAGCGGAGGAGCCCGTCCCGCGCGCCCTCGACGGTGTGGCCGGCGGCCAGCTCGGAGGCGACGACGTCGACCTGGTCGGCGAGGGCCCGGGCTGCCACGGCGTACTCCTCCGGCAACGGCTCGGAGCGGTACGTCGCCACGGCGACCCGGCGCAGGAGGACCCGGGTGTTGCGCAGCGCGAAGTCGAGCGGGTCGACGATCTCGGCGAGCTTGCGGACGGTGGGACCGTGCCGTCGCCGGCGGAACGGGGACGACGCGACCAGGGAGAGCCCCTCGCCGGCGGCGACCTTCAGCTGCGCGACGAGCCGGTCGGAGCTGCGGGCCTCGGAGAGCGCCGAGAGCGCGTGGTCGAGGTCGGCGTCGGTCATGCAGTCCGCGGCGGCCCGCAGCAGCGAGGCGATCGCGCCCGCGACCCGCGCCGCCTGCTGGTGCGGCCGGCGCAGCGCGGTGGCGGGGACGACGCTGGCGGCCACCAGCGCCACGGCGCCGCCGATGAGCGCGTCGGTCCATCGCGTGAACGCCCCACCGCCGTTGTTGGGCAGGGCGACGGCGACCACGATCGACTGCACGGCCGCCTGGTTCACGAACAGCACCCCCGCGTCGAGCAGCAGCGCGGTCGACATGGCGCCGGCGACGAGCAGCGCGAGCTGCCACGGCCCGCTGCCGAGGACGTGGGTGAACACGTCGCCGAGGAAGACGCCGACGGCCACCCCGACGGTGATCTCGCCGACCCGCCGCAGCCGTTGCCCGTACGACGTACCGAGCCCGACCACCGCTGCCACCGGGGCGAAGAACGGCCGGCTGTGATCGAGCACGTCGTGCGCGAGCCACCACGCGATCCCCGCGGCGAGGGCGCACTGCCCGACCTGCCAGGAGGCCGAGCGCAGCCGCGCCACACGGGCCCCGAACGACGTGCGCCCTCGGGCCATCCACCGGTCGAAGAACACGGTGGCGGACAGCGGCGGGCTCACGCAGCAAAACTAGTGGCTCGCGATTTCGACCGCCGCGGGGCGTCTGGCAGAATCGGCCGCTGAGTTCTGTGTCGTCCGGAACCCTCTCAACCGGGCGTCCCAGCACCATGGATCCGCGAAGCCGGTGTTCCCCACCTGGACCGAGCAGATCACCCACACACAAGTTCTGAAAGCGAGACACCACGACCGTGGCCGTCAAGATTCGTCTCAAGCGCCTGGGCAAGGTCCGGGTGCCGCAGTACCGCATCGTCGTCGTCGACTCGCGCAAGAAGCGCGACGGCGCCGTGATCGAGGAGATCGGCAAGTACCACCCCAAGGAGGAGCCGTCGCTGATCGACGTCGTCTCCGACCGGGCGCAGCACTGGCTGTCCGTCGGCGCCCAGCCGACCGAGGCCGTCGAGGCCATCCTCAAGGTCACCGGCGACTGGCAGAAGTTCAAGGGCCTCGACGGTGCCGAGGGCACCCTCCGGGTCAAGGAGCCGAAGCGCGACAAGCTCGAGATCTTCAACGAGGCCCTCAAGGCCGGCGATGGTGACGCCCCCAAGGCCGCCACCACCGTGAAGAAGGAAGAGCCCGCAGCCGCGGCTGCCGCCGAGGAGACCCCGGCTGCTGCCGAGAACACCGAGGCCTGAGCCGATGCTGGCTGACGCGCTGGAGCACCTCGTCCGCGGAGTGGTCGACCACCCCGACGACGTCGTGGTCCGCGACAAGCAGCTGCGCCGCGGCTCGGTGCTCGAGGTCCGGGTGCACCCCGACGACCTCGGCAAGGTGATCGGGCGCAGCGGTCGCACCGCGACCGCGTTCCGGACCGTCATCTCGGCCCTCGCGGGCAAGGACGGCGCCCGGGTCGACTTCGTCGACACCGATCGTCGCTGACGCGAAGCACCTCCAGCAGCCCCGCACCCCGGTGCGGGGCTGCTGCGTTTTTCACACCCAGGAGGCGTGGTCCTCGCCCCAGGGCCGGGCCGGCCACGGGTAGTCGTCGTACCCCGGGAGCGCAGGGGCGGCGGTGACGCGCGAGCCGTGCCGCACCACCGTGGTCGGTACGCCGGCGGGCGGGTGGTCCGGCGTACGACCCGGTGCGTCGAGCAGCCACCGGGCGGTCCGGGCCAGCGCGACGGCGACGTCCCGGCCGGCCCCGTCGCCCGCGCGGTCGACCAGCGCGTCGATGATCCCGGCCGCCAGCAGGTAGCCCGACGCGTGGTCCAGCGCCTGCGCCGGCAGCGCCCCGGGGGCGCCGTCGCCCTCGATCAGCGCGATGCCGCTGGCCGCCTGGACGATCGAGTCGAAGCCGCGGCGGCCCGCCCACGGGCCCTCGTCGCCCCAGGCGTTGATCCGGCCGTGCACGGCGCCCGCGGGCAGGCGCAGCCCGAACGCCTCGATCGCGCCCGGCCGGTAGCCGGTGACCAGGACGTCGGCCCCGTCGAGGAGGGCCTGCGCCGTCGCGAGGCGGGTCCGCAGGTCGAGGATCGTCGAGCGCTTCCCGTGTCCGGTGTCGAGGTGCTGCCAGACGATCTCGGCGGGCTCGGGCGGATCGACGCGCAGCACCTCGGCGCCCAGCAGCGCCAGGGTGCGGGTGCATACCGGGCCGGCCAGCACCCGGGTCAGGTCGAGCACCCGGACTCCGGCCAGTGGGCGCTCGCCGCCGGTGAGCCGGGGCGTGCGCGCGGCGCGGTCGGCGCGGACGACCGAGCGCAACGGCTCGCCCGTCGCCGCGCTGCCCATCGCGCTGGCGCGCCACTCGGCCTCGTCGCGGACCCGGACCAGGATCGCCCCCGCCCCGGCGGCGGCGTCCTCGAGCTCCGCAGCCCGACGCTCGGCGATGGCCGCCGCGACGGCGTCCCGGTCCGGCGACGCCAGGCCGAGCATGCCGGCCAGCCGTGACGCGTGGTGCGGGTAGTTGCCGTGGGTGCGCACCCAGCCGTCCGACGTCGCGAAGAAGCCGGAGAGCGGCGCGAAGGCGTCCATCGCCCGGCCGTCCTCGCGGAACAGGCGCTCGCTCCCGAACGCCGCCGCCAACCGCTCCGGATCGGGTGCGGCCGCGACCAGCGGACCGGTCGCCCCGGCGCGCCCCGCGGCCCGGCCCACGGCCCGCACGGACATCGCGGCGAGATCGAGGACCGGGAGGGTCGCTGCCAGCCATGCCGACGTCATTCCGCGAGTCTCGCAGGCGTCGGGAAGAATGCCCGCCATGAGCACCCTGGAGGTCGTCGTCGGACGGATCGGCAAGCCGCACGGCATCAAGGGAGAGGTGACGGTCGACGTCCGCTCCGACGAGCCCCAGCGGAGGTACGCCGACGGCGCGGTCCTGCTCGCGCAGGCGCCCCGCGGCTCCGCGTTCGCGCACACCACGCTCACCGTCGCGCGCACCCGCTGGCACCAGGGCGTCCTGCTCGCCACCTTCGCCGAGCTGGCCGACCGCAACGCGGCCGAGGAGGCCCGCGGCGTGGTCCTCCGGGCCCGCGTGGACGAGGCCGAGCGACCCGAGGACCCCGAGGAGTTCTACGACCACCAGCTGATCGGGCTGGCGGCGTACGACGCCGAGGGGACGCACCTCGGCGAGGTCACCGGCCTGGCCCACGGCGCCCAGGACCTGCTCCAGATCCGGGCGCTCGACGGCCGCGACACGCTCGTCCCCTTCGTCGCTGCCCTGGTCCCCGACGTCGACGTCGACGGGGGCCGGGTCACGATCGCGGATCGCCCCGGCCTGGTCGCGCCGTTCCCCGAGGAGGAGGTCGAGGAGTGAGGCTCGACTACCTCACGATCTTCCCCGACTACCTCGCCCCGCTGCAGCTGTCGCTGCCCGGCAAGGCCGTCGAGTCCGGCCTGCTCGACATCCACGTCCACGACCTGCGCGGGTGGGCCCGCGACAAGCACCACAAGACCGACGACACGCCGTACGGCGGCGGGGCCGGCATGGTGATGAAGCCGGAGCCGTTCGGGGAGGCCTTCGCCGAGCTCGCGGTCGACAAGCGGACCACCGTGATCTTCACGACCCCGTCGGGCGAGCCGATGACCCAGCGCCTCGCCGAGGAGCTGACCACCCGCGAGCGCCTGGTCTTCGCGTGCGGCCGCTACGAGGGCATCGACCAGCGCGTGATCGACCACGCCCGCGACCTTGCCGAGGTCCGCGAGATCAGCCTCGGCGACTACGTCCTCAACGGCGGCGAGGTGGCCGCGCTCGCGATCACCGAGGCCGTGGTGCGGCTGCTCCCCGGGTTCATGGGCAACGCCGCGTCGCTGGTCGAGGAGTCGCACTCGGAGTCCGGTCTGCTGGAGTACCCCGTCTACACCAAGCCCCGCGAGTGGCAGGGCCGCGCGATCCCGGAGGTACTGCTGTCCGGCGACCACGCCCGCATCGAGCAGTGGCGCCACGAGCAGTCGGTACGCCGTACCGCCGAGCGCCGCCCCGACCTGCTGGCCGCCTCCGTGCTCGACGACGGCACCCCGATCGTGCGCGCCACGCCGGCCGACGCCGCCGAGATCCTCACCCTGCAGCGGGCCTGCTGGGTCCAGGAGGCGCTGGCCAACGACCGGCTCGACATCCCTGCCCTGCACGAGTCGTACGACGACGTCCGGGCCTGGCTGGGGGAGTGGGACACCTACGTGGTGCGTCGCGCGGGCCGGCTGGTCGCCGCCGCCCGGGGCCGGCTCGAGGGCGCCACCTGGGACATCGGCCGGATCATGGTCGCCCCGGACCTGCAGGGCGCCGGCCTGGGTCGCGCGCTGCTGGAGCACATCCAGCAGGTCGCGCCGGCCGCGGCGACGTCGTACCAGCTGTTCACGGGCGCGCTCAGCGAGCGCAACCAGCGGCTCTACCGCAAGGCCGGGTTCCGGCTCCGGCGCGACGTCGCGGCACCGGACGGAGCGGTGGTCCTGACCAAACGGCGAGGCTGAGCAACCCGACGGCCCCGATCGGCGCTATGTTTCGCTTCGTGTCCGCTGGTGGGGCGAAGCTGCAGCCGATCGCAGCTCTGGGTGCGGTTCTGCTCATGATCTGGGGCGCGTTCGCGGTCGCCGCGGTCGTGGCGCAGATCCAGGTCAACGACCGCTTCGACCTGTGGCCGCACGGCCTGGACTCGTGGCGCAACTGGTTCACGATCCTGACCTTCGCGGGGGCCGCGCTGGGGGTGCCGGCCCTCGTGCTGGGCGCGCTCGGCCTCCGCAGCCGGCTGGCGCTGCACCTGGCCGCCCTCCTCGCGCTCGCCTCGACCGTGGTCACCCTGGTGTGGATGACGATCGACGTCACCAAGTTCGACCTGACCTGGAGCCAGATCGCCAGCCGCTACCGGCGCAACATCCTGTGGCAGGGGACGCCGCCGCCCGGCTTCGCGCGCTGGTGGTTCCTCGTGAACGACGTGATGCTCCCGCTCGGCGTCCTGGCGCTGCTGGTCTGGCTCGTCGTACTGGCCACCGGCGCGGGGCGCCGCGCGCCGGGCAGCGGCCTCGGCTACGCCTACGTCGCCGCCCCGCAGGCCGACTACCGCTACGTGGTGGCGCCGGACGCCCCGGCCACGCCCGCCGAGCACGGGAGCACCCCCGAGCGCGAGGTCCCGCCGGTCACCGAGCCGCGCGACGTCCCCGCGCCGCGCGGCTCGACGGCGGAGTTCGCGCCGGCCGAGGTGGCGCCGGTCGAGCACGCGCCGGTCGAGCACGCGTCCGAGGACGAGCCGTCGGACCAGGCCGCGGAGGCCGAGCCGCAGGAGACCGCCCCGGAGCCGGCTGCCGACGACGCCACCGACATCCCCGACGTGGCGACCGTCCGCGCCGCGGCCGACACCCGCCCCGCCGACGACGAGCGGGTCTGGTTCGTGACCGTCCAGGGCACCGACCACGGCCCCTACAGCCGCACCCAGCTGCAGGGGTACGCCGACGAGGGCCGCCTGCACGCCGGCACCGTCACCCACCTGGCCGGTGGCGAGGACCAGGCGCTCGCCGACGTCCTGGCCTGAACGGCCCGCCCGCTCGGATTTCCGCTCGGCGGCCGGGCTGTGGGAGGATCGCCTGTCGGCGTACGGACGCTTCTGCCACAGGGGAAATGCCGTTCGACGCCACCGCAATCGTTGAACACCGACAATCCGCGGCTGACCTGTGGCATCTGCGAGGAGACACCATGAGCATCCCGACCCCCTCGGCAGTGACCGAGCTCGGCAACGCCGCGAAGCGCACCGACATCCCGGCCTTCCGCGCCGGCGACACGGTGAAGGTCCACGTCAAGGTCATCGAGGGCAGCCGCTCGCGCGTCCAGATCTTCCAGGGCATCGTGATCCGCATCCACGGCAGCGGCATCGGCCGGACCTTCACGGTCCGCAAGGTCTCCTTCGGTGTGGGTGTCGAGCGGACCTTCCCGCTCCACTCGCCGATCTTCGAGCAGATCGAGATCGTCACCCGCGGTGACGTGCGCCGGGCGAAGCTGTACTACCTGCGCAACCTCACCGGCAAGAAGGCCAAGATCAAGGAGCGCCGCGAGGTCTGATCCTCCGCGTTCGTACGACGCCCCGGCCCGGTGGGTCGGGGCGTCGTGCTGTCTCCACCTAGACTCGCCGGCATGGGAGTGGAGACCGGGGAACCGGCGGTGCGGCGCGCGCGATGGACAGGGCGTGTACGCCGCCGGCAGCTCACGGTCTGGCAGGAGACGGCCCTGCTGCTGGTCCTCGCGCTCGGCCTCGCGATCGTGATCAAGGCGTTCTTCCTGCAGGCCTTCTACATCCCCTCGGCCTCGATGGTGCCCGGGCTGCAGGGCGGTCCCGGCTACCCGGTGAACGACCGGGTGCTGGTCGAGAAGCCGTCGTACTGGTTCGGCGGGAGTCCCCAGCGCGGCGACGTGATCGTGTTCTCCGACCCCGGCGGCTGGCTGCCGCCCGGTGAGGACGCCAACCCGACCGGCGTACAGAGCCTGCTGTCGAAGGTGGGCCTGTACCCCAGCGGCGGGCACCTGGTGAAGCGCGTGATCGGGCTGCCGGGCGACACGGTGCACTGCTGCAACGCCCAGGGCGAGCTGGAGGTCAACGGCACCGCCGTCGACGAGAGCGGCTTCCTCAACCAGAACCCCGGGCCGGGGGAGTGCGACGCGCCGCTCAGCACCGCCCTGACCGCCCGCGGCACCCCGTTCGCGGCTCCCTGTGACTGGACGGTCGGGCCGATCCCGTCCGGTCAGCTGTTCGTGCTCGGCGACAACCGCTCCAACAGCGAGGACGGTCGCGCCCACCTGTGCAAGCCGGGGGACGCCTCCTGCACCAAGGTCCAGTTCGTCCCCGAGGGCGACGTCGTGGGCAAGGTCTTCGCGCTGGTCTGGCCGAGGTCGCGGTGGACCTGGGTGGGCCGCGCTGAGGCCTTCGCCGGGGTGCCGGACCCCGCCACCCGGTAGGTGCCCGGGCGGCGGGCGGCTCCCGGCCTACTCCTAGACTTCGGGGCGTGACGACCGATGACGCGCTGGACCCCGACGACGAGGCCCAGGGCGATCCGGTCGAGACCGTTGCGCCGCGGCCGCCCCGGCGTGCGCGCCACACGCACAAGAAGCACCTGCCGGTCTGGCAGGAGAGCATCCTGCTGCTGGTGATCGCGCTGGGCCTGGCGATCGTGATCAAGGCCTTCTTCGTGCAGGCCTTCTACATCCCCTCCGCGTCGATGCACCCGGGACTGGTGGAGAACGACCGGATCCTGGTCGAGAAGCCGTCGTACTGGTTCGGCGGGAGCCCGCAGCGCGGCGACGTGATCGTGTTCTCCGACCCGGGCGGCTGGCTCTCCGAGGAGGAGGACGCCGGGCCGACCGGGTTCGCGAGCGTGCTGGCCAAGATCGGCCTCTACCCGACCGGCGGGCACCTGGTGAAGCGGGTCATCGGCGTCCCGGGCGACACCATCCACTGCTGCAGCGCCCAGGGACAGCTGGAGATCAACGGTCACGCCATCGACGAGGACGGGTTCCTCAGCGCCGACGCGAAGAACGCCGCCTGCGACGCGAAGCTGCTGGTCGCGCCCCGGCGCGGCACCGACCTGGCGGGCGAGTGCAACTGGACCATCGGGCCGGTCCCGGCCGGCAAGCTGTTCGTCATGGGCGACAACCGGACGAACTCCGCCGACTCGCGCCAGCACATGTGCAGCCCGAGCGACGAGGCGTGCACCAGCTCGCCGTGGGTGCCCGAGTCGACGGTCGTCGGCAAGGTGTTCGCGGTGGTCTGGCCGAAGTCGCGGTGGACCTGGGTGAGCCGCCCCGACGTGTTCAAGGACGTCCCGGATCCGTCATGATCGCGGTATGAGCACGGCACCGACGCTGCGGGTCGAGCGGCAGCTGCTGCGCGACGGCCACACGCTGGTCGCCGGGGTCGACGAGGTCGGCCGTGGCGCGCTGTGTGGTCCGGTGACGGTCGCCGTGGTGGCCGTCGACCTGGCCACCCGCACGGCGCCCCAGGGGGTGCGCGACAGCAAGCTGCTCAGCGCCGAGGTACGCCGGCGGCTGGCCCCGCGCATCCGGCGGTGGGCGTCGTCGTACGGCGTCGGGCACGCCAGCTCGCTGGAGATCGACCAGTTCGGGATCATGACCGCGATGCGGATGGCCGGCCACCGCGCCCTGGCCCAGCTGACGTCGCGGCCGGACCTGGTCCTGCTCGACGGCAACCACGACTACCTCTCGCCGCCCGAGCAGGACACCCTGCTGCCGCCGCCCGACCTCCTCGCCGACTTCCCGCCGGTGCGCACGCTGATCAAGGCCGACCTGCGGTGTGCCGCCGTGGCGGCGGCGAGCATCCTGGCCAAGACCGCCCGCGACGAGATCATGGTCGGCCTCGCGGCCGACCACCCGGCGTACGGCTGGGCGGAGAACAAGGGCTACTCCGCCCCCGAGCACATCGCGGCCCTCGCCGAGCGCGGCCCGACGACGCACCATCGCACGTCGTGGTCGCTTCCTGGGGTGCGGCCGGTCGAGCCACTAGGCTCGCCCGCATGAGTGCCGAGGACCTCGAGAAGTACGAGACCGAGCAGGAGCTCAACCTCTACCGCGAGTACCGCGACGTCATCGGCATCTTCAAGTACGTCGTCGAGACCGACCGCCGCTTCTACCTGTGCAACTCCGTCGACGTGAAGGCGCGCTCGGAGAACGGCGACGTCTTCTTCGAGGTGACGATCAACGACGCCTGGGTCTGGGACATCTACCGGCCGGCCCGCTTCGCCAAGAACGTCAAGGTGCTCACCTTCAAGGACGTCAACGTCGAGGAGCTGGCCAACTCCGACTTCGAGCCCCCGAAGGCCTGACCTCCTCCGTTCGTCGTACCGCGACGGGACGTGGGTCCTGAATCCACGGGACGCCCGGTCCCGACTTCCCTGGCAACGCTGTCCCGAACCCTGGGGACCCACCTACCGTCATGGGCGGGGGAGGTACAGGGAGGTCTGCCGTGCTCAGGGAGGAGCGAGGCGCCGTCGCGGTTCTCACCGCGTTCACGCTGGTGATCATCATGTCCGTGGCGGCGATCGTCATGGACATCGGGACGCTGCGCGTCGCTCGCACGGACATGCAGAGCCTGGCCGACGTCGTCGCGCTCGACCTGGTGCGCGACCTCGACGGCCGGACCGTCGCACAGCTGCAGCCGGTGATGGTGACCGACGCCGCCGCCTCCATCGCGCGCAACACCTCGACCGTGGGGACCCGGCCGACCGCGACCGTCGAGCTCGGCACGACCTCCTCGGCCGGGGCCTTCGTCGTGATGGGCAGCGGCTCGCCGACCGCGGTGCGCGTCCACGTGGGGACCAACATCTCCTTCGCCTTCGCCCGCATCATCGGGCAGAGCCGCGGCTCGACGAACCGCACCGCCATCGCGAACACCTCCTCGAACGCCTGCTTCCGGCTCGGCTCGTTCGCGGCCTCGCTCCGGTCGGGGGACAGCAGCATCGTGGGCGTCTTCGAGAGCATGCTCGGCAGTAGCAGTGCGCTCGGCATCTCGATGACCTCGGTGGGGTACATGGGCCTGATCAACTCCAGCATCAGCCTGGGCGCGCTCGCCACGCAGCTCGGACTCGGCAGCCCCTCGGCGCTCGTCCAGCAGAGCTCCATCTCGGTGAAGGGGCTGCTCGCGGCCAGCGCCCAGGTGCTGACCTCCAGCGGCGACACCAGCGGCGGTGCGGTGATGGGACAGATCGCGGCGAAGGTCTCGTCCACGGTCGTCGCGAACATGGGCCAGATCCTGAGCGTCGGTGGAGGCCAGGCGGTCGGCTCCTCGATCAATGCGATCGACCTGCTCGGGGGGACGGCCCTCGGTGCGGCGTACCTCGCCAACGTGGCCGACCACAACAACCTGCTGCACACCGGCGTGGTCTGGAGCGCCCCGCACGCCTCGAACGGCGACATCGCGCTCACCGTCATCGAGCCGCCGAAGCAGGGCTGCGGCATGCCCGGCACGGCGAGCGCCTCCACCGGCCAGGTCCAGCTGGTCACCTCGATCGGGTTCAACCTCCCGAACTCCGTCGCCGGCCTGTCCAGCGGCAATATCAACGACGTCACCACCAAGCAGGCGTCCCTCGACGTGGACGCCGAGCTCGGGGGAGCCAGCGGCACTCTGACCGGGATGACCTGCACCTCCACACTCACCGAGACCAGGGTGGCCGTCTCCTCCCGGCTGACCAAGCTCTCGGTCCAGCTGCCGTTCCAGCTCAACGGCACGATCGCCACCACCGGGATCGTTCCTACCTCGCTGATCCCCGGCAACCTGATCGGTGCCCAGGTCCAGCTGCACCTCGCGATGACGTCGTCGTCGGTCGTGCAGACGGCGGCCCAGGGCGGTGCCGACACCGCGTACGACGTGCCGCCGCACAACTACACCGACCCCCAGCCCAGCCCCGGGTCGTCGTCGTCGTACATCGGGCTCGTCACGCCGACCGTGTCGGTCGATCTCTCGAAGAGCTCCGCGTCGCTGGTGGGGAAGGTGCTGGGGCTGCCGGTGACCATCGCGCTCGACGTCTCGAAGCTCGACCTGAGCTCGATCATCTCGGCGGCCGGCGCGAGCGTGATCGGCACCTCGGTGAGCGAGCTGGTGGCGAACCTGAACGCCGCGCTCACCCCGGTGGCCAAGCTGCTCGGCATCCGGTTCGCGGGCGCAGACCTGTTCGGCGTACCGACCCCGACCTGCAGCAGGCCGCGGCTCATCGGGTGACCGGCCGGACCGTAGTCCGTTGGGACTAGGACCTTGGGCCCGACCGTCTGAAATGTGCCGGAGACCGTTACCCGCGGCCTGTCGGCGGATCTACGATCCCCCCAATGCCTGCTGGTTTGGGGGGCGCGGGGAGCGGAAGGAACGGGATGGCCATGGCGCGATCGGAGTGTGCGTCGGCACGTCGCCGCAGGGGTGGGGATCGCGGAGCGTCGGCGGTCGAGTTCGCGCTCGTCGTACCGTTCCTGCTGCTCATCATCTTCGGCATCATCGCCTTCGGGATGATGCTCTCGTTCCGCCAGACGCTGAGCCAGGCCGCCACCGAGGGCGCTCGCGCCGGCGCCCTCTCGTCGGGGAGCTCGGCCGCCGCCCGCGGCGTCGACGGCAAGTCGGCCGCCAGCGACGCCCTCGGATCGCTCAAGGTCGGCGGCACGACCCTGTCGTGCACCGCGGCGAACGTCACCTGCACCTACACCGAGGCGGCCTGCACCAACGACGCCACCCACACCTGCGCCACGTTGACGGTGAGCTACCCCTACCGCGCGCACCCGATGCTGTCGCTGCCGTTCGTCAACATGGCCATGCCGACCACGCTGAGCTACTCCGCGACGGCGCGGGAGAACTGAGGTGCGCTGGATCGGCGCACGGCTGCGCCGGTCGCGCCGGCGCGACGAGCGCGGAGCGGTCGCCGTCCTGGTCGGCCTGATGATGGTCGTCGTCCTCGGCGCGGCGGCCTTCACCATCGACCTGGGCCAGCAGCGGGTGGGCCGGGCGGACATGCAGTCCCTGGCCGACGTGGTGGCCATGGACCTCGCGCGCGAGCTCAACGGGCGCAGCTACGCCACCCTCAACCCGCTGATGCCCGGCCTGGCCGCGAAGAGCGAGGCCCGCAACCAGAGCGTGATCGGCTACGCCAACCATCTGCCGGTCCTCACCGTCACCCTGGGCACCTGGAACTCCGCCGCCACCCCGCACTTCACCGCCGTCACCTCCGGGACCCCCACGGCCGTCAGGGTCGACGCCCAGACCACGGTGGGCTTCGCGTTCGGCGGCATCACGGGCAGCCACTCCGGCAACGCCAACCGCACGGCGTACGGCACGGCCGCCAACGATGCCTGCTTCTCGCTCGGCTCGTACGCCGCCCGCATCAACAGCGCCAACTCGGTGCTGCTCAACGCGGTGCTGAACAAGGCACTCGGCGGCTCGCTCAACCTCAGCGCCGTCAGCTATCAGGGCCTGGCCAGCGCGAACGTGACGCTGCAGCAGCTCGCCGTCCAGCTGGGCGTCGGGACCGTCGACCAGCTGCTGACCACCAGCGTCAGCCTGAGCCAGCTCTACCTCGCGACCGCCCAGGTGCTGCAGCAGAACGGCGACACCGCGGACGCCACGATCCTCAACACCATCGCGGCCAGCACGTCGATCGCCCACAACATCACCTTGGGCAGCCTGGTCAGCGCCGCTTCGGGCTCGGGCGCCGCGGAGACCGCGTCGGTCAACGTGCTCAACCTGCTGCAGGGCACGGCGCAGATCGCGAACGGCGCGAGCGCCATCGCCATCACCGGCCTGGCCGCCAACCTCGGGCTCGCCAGCGCGACCACGTCGCTGAACCTGATCAGCCCGCCCACGCCGTACGTCTGCGACGTGGCGAACGGCGGTCGCACGGCGTCCACCGCGCAGGTGGGCCTCGCGGTGACCGGCACGCTCACGCCTCCGTCCCTGCTGGGGCTGACGGTGTCCAACGCGACCACCAACGTCACAGTCAGCGCGGCGAGCGCGACCGGCAACCTGACCGGGATCACGTGCGGCGCGCTCACCACGGCCAGCCCGAGCGGCGAGGACGTGACCGTGAAGAGCGCACTGGTCGGAGCAGGCATCAGCCAGACCCTGACGATCAGCGGCAACACCGCCAACAGCGGCCTGCTCGGGCTGCTGAGCAACATCGTGAGCGTGCAGGTGACCGGCTCGCTGACCATCTCGGTGGGCACGAGCGACCCGGCGACCGGGAAGATCGCGCAGATCCGGGTGCCCAACTCGCCGACCAGCTTCGCGCTGCCGATCGACACCGGCTCCGGCTCGCTGGGGCTGACCAACAACTCGATCACGGTGGACTCCAGCAACCTGCACATCAAGGTCAAGGCGCTGCTCGGCCTCGTCTACGTGGACGCCAACGCCAGCGACTTCGCCGCCATCCTGAACAGCCTGGTGTCGAGCCTGACCAGCAGCGTCCTCAACCCGGTCATCTCCGGGGTCAACTCCACGCTGCTGCAGCCGCTCGAGGGGATGCTCGGGCTCAGCGTGGGCGGCGTGGACGTGTTCGGGTCCAATCCGTCGTGCGGGAAGCCCAAGCTCGTCGGCTGACCACACCGGTCACATCCGTCCCACCGCGTGCCGGTTGAGGGCGGTGACGGCTGTGGATGACGTGCCGTCTCCACAGCCCGCCGCCCGCCCACCCGCCGCTGTCGGCACCCCTGGCGAAGGTGGTCGGCAGGAGGTGGGTCATGACGGACATGGCAGTGACACAGCCACGAGGCGCCACGGCGGCGTCCCGCAAGGCGCTGGGGGAGTACGGCGAGGAGGTGGCCGCGCGCTACCTGCACGGGCTCGGCTATGCGGTGCTGGAGCGCAACTGGCGCTGCGAGATCGGCGAGGTGGACCTGGTCTGCCGCGAGGGCAGCACGCTGGTGATCTGCGAGGTCAAGACGCGCACCAGCACGGTCGCGGGGACGCCCCACGAGGCGGTCACCGACGCCAAGCTGGCACGGCTCAAGCGCCTGGGCGAGCGCTGGGCGCGTGACCGTGGGATCCGGCCCGACGGCATCCGCATCGACCTGGTCGCCGTGCTGCGCCCGCGCCGCGGCCCGGCCCAGGTCGACCACGTCCGCGGGCTGCTCTGATGTCGACCGCCACGGCCCACACCGTGACGCTGAGCGGCGCGCTGGGCCACCTGATCGACGTCGAGGTCGACGTCTCGTCGGGCCAGGCGGGGATCACCCTGGTGGGCCGGGCCGAGGCCTCGCTGCGCGAGGGCCCCGAGCGGGCCCGGATGGCCATCCTCAACTCCGGGCTGGACTGGCCGAGCAGCTATCGCACCACGATCCTGCTCTCGCCCGCGGACCTGCCCAAGTCCGGCACCCACGTCGACCTCGCCATCGCCGTCGCGGTGCTGGCAGCATCGGACCAGCTGCAGCTGGTCGACCTGATCGGCGTGGCCTTCGTCGGCGAGCTGACGCTGTCCGGGGGTCTCCGGCCGGCGTCGGGGGTGCTGCCGATGGTGATGGCGGCCGCCGAGCGCGGCATCCGCCGCGTGATCGTGCCGGAGCCCCAGGCGCGCGAGGCGGAGATGGTGCCGGGCGTGGAGGTGGTGGGGGTGCGGTCGCTGGCCCAGGTCGTCGCGGTGCTCGGCGGCCTGCCGGTCCCGATCGCTCCGCCGGTGGCCGGGGCCTCCGGCGCGCACCTGCTCTCCTGGCGCGGTGACACCCGGCTCGAGGAGCTCGACCTGGCGGATCTGTCCGGGATGGACGAGGAGAAGTACGCGCTCGAGGTGGCGGCCGCCGGTGCGCATCCGCTGATGCTGGACGGTCCGAAGGGGGTCGGCAAGACCAGCCTGGTCGAGCGGCTGCCCACGATCCTCCCTGACCTGCTTCCCGAGGAGTCGCTGGAGCTCACCGCGCTGCACTCGCTGGCCGGGACCCTCGACCCGGCGAACGGGCTGATCACCCGCCCGCCGTACTCCGCGCCGCACCACGACGCCAGCAAGGCCAGCCTGATCGGCGGTGGCAGCGGCAGCGTGCAGCCCGGAGAGCTCTCGAAGTGCCACGGAGGCGTGATCTTCCTCGATGAGTTCCCACTGTTCCGCGCCGACGTGATCGACGCGCTGCGCCAGCCGCTGGAGACCGGCGAGATCACGGTGGCGCGTCGTGAGGAGTCGGTCACCCTGCCCGCGCGCTGCCTGCTGGTCATCGCCGCCAACCCGTGTCCCTGTGGCGACTACTCCAGCACGAAGGAGCACAACAAGTGCACCTGCGAGGTCACGCTGCGGCGCACCTACCGGCGCAAGTTCTCAGGCCCGATCGTGGACCGCTTCGACATCGTGCGCCATGTGCGGCCGCAGACCCGGATGCCCGAGGACCCGTTCCGGGCGGCGGAGTCCTCGGCCGAGGTCGCGGCTCGCGTCGCGCTCGCCCGGCAGCGGCAGACCGATCGCTTCGCGCGGGCCGACTGGCGGCTGAACAGCCAGATCCCGGGGCCTCGGCTCAAGGACGACTGGGCCGTGACCCCGGCCGCGCAGAAGCTGGTCGACACGGCGACGTACGGCGGAAGGCTGAGTGCCCGGGGAGGCGTCCGGGTGCTCCGGCTGGCGTGGACCGTCGCCGACCTGACCTCGGTGCGCCTGGGGCGCGACATCCGGCCCGGCGTCGCCGAGGTCGACGTCGCGATGCGGCTGCGGGAGGGCAAGCCGTTGCCCTCCCGGGTCCTGCACCGGGTCACCGCCGAGGAGATGGAGGGCGTGGGATGACCGCCGCCGATGCGGAGAGGGTTGCCCGCGCGACCCTGAGCCTGATCCTCGAGCCGGGCGACTCGCGCTCGCTGCGGCTGGTCGCCGATGCCGGAGCCCAGCTGCTGCTCGACGGCATCGCCGACGCGGAGCGCTATCCACAGTTCGAGGCCGCCCGCGCTCGCCTCGCCGTGGCGGACGGGGCGGCCGAGCTCGAGCGGGCCGAGGCTCGGGGGTTCCGCTTCGTCATCCCGGGTGACGACGAGTGGCCGACCCAGCTGGAGGACCTCGCCGACGCCGAGCCTGTGCAGCTGCGCGGCGGCGTCCCGATCGGGCTGTGGGTGGCCGGTCCACTGTCGCTCGATGAGCTGACGGCGTCGGTCGCCGTGGTGGGCTCGCGCGACTCGACGTCGTACGGGGAGCAGATCGCCGTCGAGATCACGTCCGGGATCGGCCGCGCCGGGGTGACCACGATCTCCGGCGCCGCCATCGGCATCGACTACGCCGCACACCGTGGCGCGGTGTCGGTCGGAGCCCGGACCGTGGCCGTGCTGGCGTGCGGCGTCGACAGGGACTACCCCGTCCGCCACGCCGAGATGCTGAGCCGGCTGCGTGCCGAGCACGCGGTGGTGTCCGAGGTGCCGATGGGCGGTGCGCCGCAGCGGATCCGGTTCCTCGCGCGCAACCGGCTGATCGCGGCGCTCGCGCGCGGCACGGTGGTGGTCGAGGCAGCAGCCCGCAGCGGCGCCCTGAACACCATGAACTGGGCACAGCGGCTGCAGCGGCTCACCATGGGCGTCCCGGGCCCGGTCACCAGCGTCGCCTCGCTGGGCGTGCACCACCAGCTGCGGTCGGGCGGCGCAGCGTTGGTCACCTCTGCGGCCGACGTCCTCGAGCTGGTGGGGGAGATGGGTGCCCACCTCAGCGAGTTCCCGCGCGGCCAGGACCGGGCGCGAGATCTCCTCGAGCTGCGCGACCGGCAGATCTTGGACGCGGTCCCCGTCTACCGGGCGGTGGCCGCCGAGTCGATCGCGAGGTTGGCGTGCGTGGGCTTGGCCGACGTGCTGGCCGCGCTGCCGACCCTGGAGGAGGCCGGGCACGTCGAGCGTGACGCGGGAGGTTGGAGACTCGCCGAGTCGGCACGCAGCTGAGCCGTGCCGCCGGGGCCACGGCCTACGATGCTGATGTGACTGCTGTGGTGGGTGAGGCGGAGCCGGGGCTTCCCGAGCCGAGCGGTCTGCCCGAGGCACTCGCGCGCACCGTGGGCGACTACGAGCAGCACCTGGTCACCGAGCGGGACCTGGCCAAGAAGACCGTCCTCGCCTACACCGCCGACATCGCGTCGCTGCTGGAGCACGCCCATCGCGCGAGCATCGAGGACGTCGCTGACCTGGACCTCCGGACGCTGCGCAGCTGGCTGGCCAAGCAGCAGTCGATGGGCCTGGCCCGGACCACCATCGCGCGGCGCGCCACGGCGGCACGTGTCTTCACGGCCTGGCTCGCTCGCAGCGGAAGGACGGCGAACGACGTCGGCTCCTCCCTCGGGTCGCCGAGGGCCCTGCGCACCCTGCCCAACGTGCTGCGCGCCGACGAGGCAGCCGACCTGATCGCCGCGGCGGCCGAACGGGCCGACGACGGCAGCCCCACCGGGCTGCGCGACGTCGCCATGCTCGAGCTGCTCTACGCCACCGGCGTCCGGGTCGGAGAGCTGGTCGGCCTCGACATCGACGACGTCGACCGCGATCGCAACCTCATCCGGGTCCTCGGCAAGGGTGGCAAGGAGCGCAGCGCGCCGTTCGGCACGCCTGCGGTCGCCGCGTTGGAGGCCTGGCTCGCCCGGGGGCGCCCGCTCCTGGTCCGCCCGGAGACGGACGCCGCGCTCTTCCTCGGCAGCCGCGGCCGGCGCATCGACCAGCGGGCCGTGCGCACGATGGTGCACCGCCGGATCGCCGAGGTCCCGGGCGCACCCGACATCGGCCCGCACGGGCTGCGCCACACCGCGGCGACCCACCTGCTCGAAGGTGGGGCCGACCTCCGCTCGGTCCAGGAGTTGCTCGGCCACTCCTCGCTGGCCACCACCCAGCGCTACACCCACGTCACGACCGACCGGCTCCGCCGCGCCTACCAGCAGGCGCACCCACGCGCCTGATCACGGCTGCGCCTGAGGCGCCGCGATCGGGAGCGCCCACGGCAGCTCGCGCCACAGGGGGAGCAGGCGGATCGGCGCGGCCCCGACCAGGGTGAGCGGGTCGAGGTAGGCGTCGTCGCTGTTGCGGATCAGACCCCAGTGCAGGCAGGCGGCGGGGAAGCAGTGGGACTGGGCGAGCGTCAGCCGGCCGATCTGCCCGCCCGCCGCCACCGGATCGCCGACGTGGACGGTCGCGGCCACCGGCTCGTACGTCGTCCGGGTCGCTCCGTGGTCGACCACGACCACCCCGCGGCCCGCCAGCAGCCCGGCGAAGACGACCCTGCCTGCGAGCGCAGCGCGCACGACCTCTCCGGGGTGTCCGGCGAGGTCGACGCCCCGGTGGCCCGCGCCGTACGTCGAGTCGGGCGGGTCGAACGCGTGCACGACCCGGTGCGGCGGCGGGAGCGGCCAGACGCCCTGGGCGGTGGAGGCCGACGGAGCCAGCAGAAGGGGCAGGGCGACGAGGAGCAGCAGCGCGCGGTGGACCATGTCTTCACGGTCGGGCACAGCGGCGACATCGGGCTCCGTCGCGCTCGGGCGCTGTGGAGGACGTCGGTCATCCCCAGGCCCGGCGGCCGCAGGCGGTCCGGATTGGTGCGCCTGGGACTGTGGCGACTAGGCTGGCCGTAACCGACCCGTCTGGGTAGGAATTCGCACGTCCGCAGACCACGACGGCGCTCCCTCCGAGTGCCGGCCGCCCGTGGGCGACGGCCGTCAGTCCCTGAGCGATCAGGGTCCGGCCGCGCGCAGGCGTCAGGCAACAACTGACAAACGAAAACTGGAGAGAACCATCATGGCAGTCGTGACCATGCGCCAGCTCCTCGAGAGCGGCGTCCACTTCGGACACCAGACCCGTCGCTGGAACCCGAAGATGAAGCGCTTCATCATGACCGAGCGCAACGGCATCTACATCATCGACCTGCAGCAGTCGCTGGCCTACATCGACCGCAGCTACGCCTTCGTCAAGGAGACCGTGGCCAAGGGCGGCACGATCATGTTCATCGGCACCAAGAAGCAGGCGCAGGAGTCGATCGCCGAGCAGGCGACCCGCGTCGGCATGCCCTATGTCAACCAGCGTTGGCTCGGCGGCATGCTCACCAACTTCTCGACCATGAGCCAGCGGATCAACCGCCTCAAGGAGCTCGACGACGTCGACTTCGACACCGTCGCCGGCTCGGGTCGCACCAAGAAGGAGCTCCTGCAGATGCGCCGCGAGCACATCAAGCTGGAGAAGACCCTCGGTGGAATCCGCGAGATGGGCCGCGTCCCGTCCGCCGTGTGGATCGTCGACACCAACAAGGAGCACCTCGCCGTCGAGGAGGCGCGCAAGCTCCGCATCCCGATCATCGCGATCCTGGACTCCAACTGCGACCCGGACGACGTCGACTTCCCGATCCCGGGCAACGACGACGCGATCCGCGCCGTGGGCCTGCTGACCCGCGTCGTGGCCGACGCCGTGGCCGAGGGCCTGATGGCCCGCTCGGGTGTCAAGACCGACGGTGCCGAGAACGGCGCCGAGGAGCCGCTGGCCGAGTGGGAGCGCGAGCTGCTCGAGCAGCCCGCCGACGCCGCGACCGCTGAGGAGGCCGCTCCGGCCGCCGACGCCGCCGCGCCGGTCGAGGCTGCTGAGGAGGCCGCCCCGGCCGCCGACGCGCCCGCCGAGGAGGCCGCTCCGGCCGCCGAGGCGCCGGTCGAGGCCGAGGCCGCTCCGGCGACCGACGCCTGATCCGCACCCACCGCACACAGACCACGAAGGAAGAGACATGGCTTTCACCGCTGCCGACGTCAAGAAGCTCCGCGAGCTGACGCAGGCCGGAATGATGGAGTGCAAGAAGGCGCTGGACGAGACCGACGGTGACTTCGACAAGGCCGTCGAGCTGCTCCGCGTCAAGGGTGCGGCCAAGGCTGCCGCCCGCGCCGCCGAGCGCGAGGCGTCGGCCGGTCTGGTCGCCGCCTCCGGCAACGCCCTGATCAGCCTCCGGGCCGAGACCGACTTCGTCGCCAAGAACCAGGCGTTCATGGACGCGGCCCAGGCCATCGCCGACGCCGCCAACGCGAACAAGGTCGGCGACGCCGAGGCGCTCAAGGCCGTCTCGCTCGGTGACAAGACCGTCGGCGAGACCGTCGAGGAGCTCGCGCGCACCATCGGCGAGAAGATCGAGCTCGGCGAGGTCGCGTACTTCGAGGGCCCGACCACGGTCTACCTGCACAAGAAGGCCTCCGACCTGCCCCCGAGCCTCGGCGTCCTCGTCGAGTTCGACGGCGACGAGGCTGCGGCCAAGCAGGCCGCGCAGCAGGCTGCCGCGCTCAAGGCGCAGTACCTCACCGCCGACGAGGTCCCCGCGGACATCGTCGCGAAGGAGAAGGACGTCCTGACCAAGAAGACGCTCGAGGAGGGCAAGCCCGAGGCTGCCGTCGCGAAGATCGTCGAGGGTCGGATCGGCGCCTTCTTCAAGGAGGTCGTGCTGCTCGACCAGGAGTCGGTCTTCGAGTCCAAGAAGTCGGTCAAGCAGGTGCTCGACGCCGCCAACACCACCGTGAAGCGGTTCGCCCGCTTCGAGGTCGGCGCCTGATCTCCTGATCGCTCCCCGACGGCCGGGAGCCACGGAAACTCTTCGTGGCTCCCGGCCGTTCGGCTATTTGGCGATCCCGTGGTTCGACGTCGCAGGACGAGGGTAGGTTCGGCTCGCCACCCCGAGCGAAAGGCATCCCCATGGGTCTCATGGACAAGGTCAAGGGCCAGTTCATCGACATCATCGAGTTCCTCGATGACAGCCGCGACACGATCGTGTGGCGGTTCCCCCGGCAGGGCAACGAGATCAAGATGGGGCCAAGCTCGTCGTACGTGAGGGGCAGGTCGCGGTCTTCGTCAACGAGGGCCAGATCGCCGACGCGTTCACGCCCGGCACCTACACGCTCGAGACCCAGAACATGCCGGTCCTCTCGGACCTCACGGGCTGGAAGTACGGCTTCAACAGCCCGTTCAAGGCCGAGGTCTACTTCGTCGGGATGCGCCTCTACACCGACATGAAGTGGGGCACCAAGAACCCCATCACGATGCGCGACGCCGAGTTCGGGATGGTCCGGCTGCGCGCGTTCGGCACCTACGCGATGCAGGTCAGTGACCCCCGCGCGCTGCTCAAGCAGCTGGTCGGCACCGACCCGCAGTTCAAGACCGAGGAGGTCTCGGAGTACCTCCGCCAGACCATCGTCAGCCGCTTCGCCCCGGCCGTCGCGAACGCGAAGATCCCGATGCTCGACCTGGCCGCCAACCAGGACACCATCGCCTCCCAGCTGGCCGAGACGCTGACCGGCGAGCTCCGCGACACCGGCATCTCGATCCCGAAGTTCGTCATCGAGAACATCTCGCTGCCGCCCGAGGTCGAGGAGGCGCTCGACAAGCGCACCTCGATGGGCGTGCTGGGCAACCTCGATCAGTACACCAAGTTCCAGACCGCCGAGGCGATCGACCACGCCGCGCAGAACCCGGGCGGTGGGGCGTCCGGCGGCATCGGGCTCGGCATGGGGATGGCCGTGGGCCAGCAGATGGCTCAGTCCATGCAGGCCCAGCAGGCCCAGGCCGCGACCTCCGGAGGTACGCCGCCGCCCCTGCCCGGCGCCGCCAAGCCGTGGTACGTCGCCGTGAACGGCCAGCAGGCGGGCCCGTTCCCCGCCGACCAGCTCGCGGCCAAGGTCGGCTCGGGCGAGCTGACGCCGCAGTCGCTGGTCTGGCAGGACGGCATGAGCGGTTGGGTGGCCGCCTCGACGGTGCCCGAGCTGCAGGCGCTGTTCCCGGCGACCCCGCCGCCGCTCCCGCCCCAGGGCTGAGCCGATGAGCGACGTACCCCCGCCGATCCCGGGGGCTGCTCCGCCACCTCCGCCGCTGCCACCCGAGGCATCGGGGACGCCCGCGACGCCGGCGCCCGCGGCGCCGGCTCCTCAAGGTGTGAACTCGGTCTGCCCCAGCTGCGGCGACCAGCTCGCCTACGTTCCCGGCACCATGCTGCTGCGGTGCGCCACGTGCGGCACCGAGGTGCCGATCAAGGCGGTCGAGGCCACGATCACCGAGCACTCGCTGGACGACTGGGAGGCGAAGAACCCGACCACGTTCGTCTCCAACGTCGCGGCCCACGAGCTGCGCTGCAAGAACTGCGGCGCGACCACCGAGACCACGAACCTGGCCAGCAGGTGCCAGTTCTGCGGCGGTGCCCTGGTGGCGACGGACAGGCCCGAGGGCCTGGTCGCGCCCGAGGCCGTCATCCCGTTCCACGTGCAGAGCAAGCAGGCGCACGAGGCGTTCGGCAGCTGGGTGACCAGTCGCTGGTTCGCCCCCAACGCCTTGAAGAAGGTCGGCTCGACCGAGGGCCTCACCGGCACCTACATCCCGCACTGGACCTACGACTCGCACACCGAGACCGACTACACCGGTCAGCGCGGCGACTACTACTACACGACCGAGACCCGGCAGGTCTCCGACGGCCAGGGCGGCACCCGCACCGAGACCTACCAGCAGCGCCACACGGCGTGGCGGCACGCCAGCGGGCACGTCGCGCGCGACTTCGACGACGTACTGGTCCTCGGGGCGCACACGCTGGACCCCAAGAAGGTCAACAAGATGGGTCCGTGGCGGCTCGAGGACGCCAAGCCGTTCCAGGACGAGTTCCTCACCGGCTTCGCGGCGCTGCGCTACGACCTCGACCCCCAGGCCGGGTCGGAGCAGGCCAAGCAGCAGATGGTGTCGGTCATCGAGGGCGACGTCCGCCACGACATCGGAGGTGACGAGCAGCGGATCTCCGGCATGGACGTCCGCTACAGCTCCAACACCTTCAAGCTGCTGCTGATGCCGCTGTGGATCGCGACGTACGTCTTCGCGGGCAAGACCTGGCAGGTGATGGTCAACGCGAACACCGGCGAGGTCGTGGGAGACCGGCCCTACAGCCCGTGGAAGATCGCGTTCGCAACCATTCTCGGTCTGCTGCTCGTGGCGGCGATCATCGCCGCGGTGGTTCTTTCCCGCAGACATTGACGCGATAGGGTCGGGCGGAACTCTTCGTTACCAGGAAGGACGTCCGTGTCAGGCTACAAGCGAGTCCTCCTCAAGCTCTCAGGTGAGGTCTTCGGCGGGGGCAAGCTCGGGGTCGACCCCGACGTCGTCCAGGCGATCGCCAAGGAGGTCGCCGCGGTGGCGGCCTCCGGCACCCAGATCGCGGTCGTGACCGGCGGTGGCAACTTCTTCCGCGGCGCCGAGCTGCAGCAGCGCGGCATGGACCGTGCGCGCGCCGACTACATGGGCATGCTCGGCATCGTGATGAATTGCCTGGCCCTCCAGGACTTCCTGGAGAAGCTGGGCGTCGACACCCGCGTGCAGAGCGCGATCACCATGGGCCAGGTCGCCGAGCCCTACATCCCGCGCCGCGCGATCCGGCACATGGAGAAGGGCCGCGTCGTCATCTTCGCGGCGGGCATGGGCATGCCCTACTTCTCGACCGACACCGTTGCGGTGCAGCGCGCGCTGGAGAGCAAGTGCGACGTGGTGCTGGTCGCCAAGAGCGGCGTCGACGGCGTCTACAGCGCCGACCCGCACCTGGATCCCACCGCGGTGAAGTACGACGAGGTCACCTACGACGAGGCCATCGCGCAGGGCCTGCGGATCATGGACCAGACCGCGTTCGCGCTGTGCGGCGAGAACAAGCTGCCCATGGTCGTGTTCGGGATGGAGCCCGCCGGCAACATCCTGCGCGTCGTGCAGGGTGAGAAGATCGGCACGCTGGTCAGTGCTGGTTGAGGCCGGTTGAGCCTCGCCAGGCTCGACCCACCAGCAGCGTCAACGACAAGGAGAACCCGGTGATCAACGACATCCTCAACGAGGCCGACGGCAAGATGGCCAAGTCGGTCGATGCGACCCGCGAGGAGTTCGCCGCGATCCGCGCCGGCCGCGCGCACCCCAGCATGTTCAGCAAGATCATGGTCGACTACTACGGCTCCCCGACCCCGATCCAGCAGCTGGCCTCCTTCACCGCACCCGAGGCGCGGATCATCATCGTCCAGCCCTTCGACGTCGGCGCCATCGGCAACGTGGAGAGGGCGATCCGCGACTCCGACCTCGGCGTGAACCCCTCCAGCGACGGCAAGACCCTGCGCTGCGTCTTCCCCGAGCTGACCGAGGAGCGCCGCAAGGAGTTCATCAAGCTCGCCCGGGAGAAGGCCGAGGGCGGCAAGGTCGCCGTACGCCAGGTCCGCCAGAAGGCCAAGCAGAACCTCGAGCGTCTGGAGAAGGACGGCGAGGCCGGCAAGGACGACGTCACCGGTGCCGAGAAGCGCCTGGACGCCACCACCAAGAAGCACACCGACGCGATCGACGACCTCCTCAAGCACAAGGAAGCCGAGCTGCTCGAGGTCTGAGACCTGACAGCCCGGACCGAATGAGCGCGAACCAGGCAGCTGCGCCTGCCCAGAAGGACCACGGCCGTGCCGGCCGTGACCTGAAGGCAGCCGTCGGCTCCGCCGTCGTGCTGCTGGCGGCGATCGCCGGGTCGCTGCTGTTCTGGAAGCCCGCGTTCATGGCGATCGTGGCGATCGCGGTGGTCGTGGCGGTCTGGGAGCTGGGCCGCGGGATGCGGGCCAAGGACATCGACGTACCCGAGCAGCCGCTGATGGTCGGCGGCGTCGTGATGGTGCTGCTCGCGTACTTCTCCGGGGCCGCCGCCCTCGTGACCGCGACCGCGGTGACCGCGCTGGTCATCATGCTGTGGTTGCTGCGCCGCGGCGTCGACGGCTACGTCAAGAACGCCACCGCCTCGGTGTTCACCCTCGTCTACCTGCCCTTCCTCGGCTCCTTCGTGGCCCTGCTGCTCGCCGAGGGCGGCTGGACCGGCCACGGACTCTCCGACGACGGCGTCGCCGGCGTGGTCACGTTCATCCTGGTCACCATCGCCTCCGACATCGGGGGGTACGTCGCCGGCGTGCTGTTCGGCAAGCACCCGATGGCGCCGGTCATCTCGCCCAAGAAGTCCTGGGAGGGGTTCGCCGGGTCGGCGATCTCCTGCATGGCGGCCGGATGGGCGCTGGTGGTCTACCTGCTCGACGGCCCCTGGTGGGCCGGCATCGCGCTCGGGATCATCGCCGTCGTCATGGCCACGCTCGGCGACCTGTGCGAGTCGGTCATGAAGCGCGACCTCGGCATCAAGGACATGAGCCAGATCATCCCCGGTCACGGCGGCCTGATGGACCGCCTCGACTCGCTGCTGGCGACCGTGGCGCCGATCTGGCTGCTGCTGCACCACGTGGTCTTCAAGTAGAAACGGAACCACCCATGGAGACGACGCGACGACGCCCCGACTGGTGGCACCGGGATCACCCGATCTTCGTGCCCCTCGCAGGCTTCTTCACCGGCATGGCCTACGTGCTGTTCGTCCCCGGTGTGTACGGCGCGCTGCTCAAGCTGATCGTCGGCTACAAGAAGGCCGAGGACCTCTTCCCGTTCGTGCTGCTGATGTTCGTGGTGCCGATCGGCCTGCTCGTCCCGCAGCACACCCGCAAGTTCGGTCGGTACATGCTCCTGGCCTGCATCGCGACGCTCGTCGTCGTGGTCGGCGTGGCCGTCGGCGTACTGCTGTTCCTGATCCACAAGGACAAGTAGTGGGCGAGAAGTTCACCACCCTGCCGTTGGTCTTCGAGTCGCCCAAGGGGCGCGGCAAGCCGCCGCGCCACCTCGCCGACCTCGACGAGGCCGGCCGCAAGGACCTGCTCACCGAGATGGGCCTGCCCGGCTTCCGGGCCAAGCAGCTCTCGCACCACTACTTCGGCCGCCTGGTCCACGACCCGGCCGAGATGACCGACCTGCCGGCCGGGCAGCGCGCCGAGCTCGTGGCCGCGCTGCTGCCGGACCTGATGACGCCGATCAAGCAGCAGCAGGCGGACAAGGGCACCACGGTCAAGACGCTGTGGAAGCTGTTCGACGGCTCGCTGGTCGAGTCGGTGCTGATGCGCTACTCGGACCGCGCCACCATCTGCATCTCCTCGCAGGCCGGGTGCGGCATGGCGTGCCCGTTCTGCGCCACCGGCCAGGGCGGCCTGCAGCGCAACATGTCGACGGCCGAGATCGTGCACCAGGTCGTCGTCGGTGCGCGCGCGATGGCCAACGGCGACGTCGCCGGGGGACCGGGGCGCCTCTCGAACGTCGTGTTCATGGGGATGGGCGAGCCGCTGGCCAACTACAAGGCCGTCGTGGGCGCCGTACGCCGCCTCACCGACCCGGCGCCCGCCGGACTGGGCCTCTCGGCCCGCCACGTCACCGTCTCCACGGTCGGGCTGGTCCCGCGGATCAAGCAGCTGGCCGACGAGGGCATCCCGGTGACCCTGGCGCTCTCCCTGCACGCCCCCGATGACGAGCTGCGCAACGAGCTGGTCCCGATCAACACCCGCTTCTCCGTGGCCGAGACCGTCGACGCGGCGTACGAGTACTTCGAGAAGACCGGACGCCGGGTCTCCATCGAGTACGCCATGATGCGCGGCATCAACGACCAGGCCTGGCGCGCCGACCTGCTCGCCGAGGTGCTCTCCGGCGAGGGTCGCGGCACGGGCTGGGTGCACATCAACCCGATCCCGCTCAACGACATCCCCGGCTCGCAGTTCACCCGCTCACGCGAGGAGGACATGGACGAGTTCGTACGCCGCCTCAACGACTCCGGCATCGCCACCACCCTGCGCGACACCCGCGGCAGCGACATCGACGCCGCCTGCGGGCAGCTGGCCGCCTCGGAGTGACGGCCATCTGAAGAGGGGGGTTAACGCCCCTGTGCACGGTCCCGCACGCGTCCTAGGTTGGGCGCATGAGCGAGCACGTTGATGTCCTGATCGTCGGCGCCGGGCTCTCGGGGATCGGATCGGCGGCCCGGCTGCGCAGCCGGCTGCCGGAGAAGTCGATAGCGATCCTCGAGGCGCGCGACGCGATCGGGGGCACGTGGGACCGGTTCCGCTACCCGGGCGTGCGGTCCGACTCCGACATGTTCACGCTCGGCTACGACTTCGAGCCCTGGTCCTCGCCGCTGGGGATCGCGGACGGCCCAGCGATCCTGAGCTACGTCGAGGACACCGCTCGCAAGTACGGCGTGGACGGGCTGGTCCGCTTCCGGCACAAGGCCGTGGCCGCGTCCTGGTCGAGCGCCGACGCCCGCTGGACGGTCACGGTGGAACACGACGGCACCACCAGCGAGATCACCTGCTCGCTGCTGTGGGGCAACACCGGCTACTACGACCACGCGCAGGGCTACACCCCGGACTTCGCGGGCATGGAGGACTACGCGGGCACGATCATCCACCCGCAGGACTGGCCCGAGGACTTCGACTACACCGGCAAGCGCGTCGTGGTCATCGGCAGTGGCGCCACGGCGGTCACGCTGGTCCCGGCGATGGCCGACCGGGTCGAGCACATCACGATGCTGCAGCGATCGCCGAGCTATCTGATGGCGCTGCCGCGGAAGTCGCCGTTCGCGGGCCCGCTGCAGCGGATCCTTCCCGAGCGCAGGGCGCACCTCGCCGCCAAGTGGGCGCACTGGGCCGTGTTCCAGCTGACCTTCACGCTGTGCAAGAAGCAGCCCCGGCTGATGCGCCGGATCATCCGCCGCGACGCGATCCGCCACCTGCCCGAGGGGTACGACGTCGACACCCACCTCAACCCGACCTACGAGCCGTGGGACCAGCGGATGTGCCTGGTGCCCGACGGCGACTTCTTCGCGGCGGTGCGCGACGGCAAGGCCTCCATCGTGACCGACCGGATCGAGCGCTTCACCCCGAAGGGGATCCTGCTGGAGTCGGGCGCCGAACTGGAGGCCGACGTCGTCGTGACGGCGACCGGCTTCACCATGCTGATGGCCGGCGGGTTGACCTTCGAGGTCGACGGTGAGCCGGCGAGGATCGTGGACGGCGTCCTCTACAAGGGCCAGATGCTCAGCGGCCTGCCGAACTTCGTGATGACGATCGGCTACACCAACGCCTCGTGGACGCTCAAGGCGAACCTGACCGGCGACTACGTCGTCCGCCTGCTCCAGCACATGGACGAGTCGGGCGCGCAGATCGCGATGCCGCTCGCGCCGGCGCCCGGCACCGAGGTCCCGATGAACCTGCTGTCCTCGGGCTACTTCGACCGGGCCGCGGAGATCCTGCCGAAGATGGGCTCGGAGGCGCCCTGGGCGCTGTACATGAACTACCCCAAGGACGTGAAGCTGCTGCGGAAGGGCCCCATCGCCGACGTCGGGATCCGCTTCTCCCGCGCGGGCGCCTAGGCCGCGGCCTGATGCCCGGACCCCAGGAGGCGCTCGCGGCGCTCGCCGGGCAGCTGCCGGAGGGCACGGTCGTCACGGATCCCGATGTGCTGGCGTCGTACCGCCACGACATGACGATGGCACCCGACGCCGAGGTGCCGCTGGCGCTGGTGCGACCGGCGAGCACCGAGGAGGTGGCCACGACGGTGCGGTGGGCGGCGGCGTACGACGTCCCGATCGTCACCCGCGGGCGGGGGACCGGCCTGTCCGGCGGCGCCAGCGGCCGCAGCGACGGGATCGTGCTGTCCACCGAGCGGATGCGGCGCATCGCGGTCGACCCGGAGAACCGGATCGCCGTGGTCGGCCCGGGACTGCTCAACAGCGAGGTCAAGGCCGAGGCGGCCGAGCACGGGCTCTGGTACCCGCCGGATCCCTCCTCGTTCGAGATGTGCAGCATCGGCGGGAACCTCGCGACCAACGCGGGCGGTCTGTGCTGCGTGAAGTACGGCGTCACGGCCGACTACGTGCTCGGCCTGGAGGTCGTGACGGCCGACGGCCGGGTGCTGCGGCTGGGCGGGCCCCGGCTCAAGGACAACGCCGGCTACGACCTGGTCCGGCTGTTCGTCGGCAGTGAGGGGACGCTCGGCATCATCACCGAGGCGACCCTGCGGCTGCTCCCGCAGCGGCACCACGACGCCGTCGCGGTGGGGGTGTTCGCCTCGCTGGGGGACGCCGCGCGCGCGACCGCCGCGGTCAAGCTGCTGGTCGAGCCGTCGATGCTCGAGCTGATGGACCAGGCCGTGATGGAGGCGATCGAGGACAGGTACCGGATGGGCCTGGACCGCTCGGCGGCCGCGATGCTGATCGCCGCGACGGACGCTCCCGGCGAGGCGGGCCGGGCGGGCGTCGACAGGATCGCGGCGATCTTCACCGAGCACGGCGCCACCGAGGCGTACGCCGCCACCGACCCCGCCGAGGCCGAGGGCCTGGTCGCGGCGCGGCGCCTGGCGGCAACGGCCGCCATGGCACTCGGCCCGATCCTGCTGGAGGACGTCGCGGTCGCCGTGACCGCCTTGGCCGACCTGGTCACCGGCATCCAGGACGTCGCCCGCGACCGGGACGTGCGGATCGGGGTCGTGGCGCACGCCGGCGACGGCAACGTGCATCCGATCGTCATCCGCAGCCCCGACGACCCGGGCGCGGCCGAGCGCGAGGAGGCCGCGTTCGACGACATCATGCGGCTCGCGATCCGGCTCGGCGGGACGATCAGCGCCGAGCACGGCATCGGCCGGCTCAAGCGGCCCTGGCTCGAGGCGTCCATCGGCCCGGACGCACTCGAGCTCAACCGCCGGATCAAGGACGCGTTCGACCCGCAGGGCATCCTCAACCCCGGCGTCGGGCTGTAGGCCTAGAAGTCCGCGGGACGCCCGACCAGCAGCTCGGTGTTGCGGGCGCTCGCCAGGCCCGCGTGGGCGGCCAGGTCGGTCTGCGGGTCGTTCGCCGACAGCTCGCGCGACAGGCTCGCCAGGGTGAGCGTGTTGCTCAGGTCGCCGTCGTACGACGCCGGGCCGGCGTGGTCGAGGATCGTGGTGAAGATCGACAGCGTGCCGTCGTCGTTGTCGGCCACCTCGATGATCCGCGCCTGCTGCGGGTAGTCGCAGTGGGACGCGGTGTTGATCTCCCAGAAGCCGCCGGAGCCGTCGGCGCGGGCGTGCACGAAGATCTGGTTCTTGTGGGTGTGCCCGTTGACCCAGGCGATGACCCGCGGCTGGGTGAGCAGGTAGTCGACGACCGCCGGCCCGAGGACGCGGGGGAGCGCGAGGTCGCCGCCGGTGCCCACCAGCGGGTTCTCCATGGTGTCGGAGGTGTGGTGGCTGTAGACGATGACCGCCTTGCCCGCCGCCCCCTCGACGGTCGCCTGCAGCCAGGCCAGCTGCGCGCTGTCGATCGAGCCGTCGTCGTACCCGTTGGGGTTGACGGTGTCCATGACGATGTGGCGGAACCTGCCCGCGTCGAAGAAGTAGTACGCCGTCCCGTCCGCCTTGTTGGCGGCGGTGAAGCCGTGGCCGACGGGGAGCCCGGTGGTCGTGAAGTGCTCGGCGACGATCTCCTGGCGGGTGACGGTGCGGCGGTTCAGGTCCGGGCTCACGATGCGCACGTACGGCGACAGCACCAGCCCGCTGACCAGCCCGTCGATGCTCAGCCCGGACAGGGCGCTCTGGAGGTCGGTGTCGGAGAGGCCGGTGGGCGGCGAGATGATCTTGAGCAGCCCGGTGCCGAGCAGCGAGGTCGGGATCGTGTGCGGGAAGTTCCCCTGCATCAGCCCGTCGTGGTTGCCGAAGCAGGTGTACCACGGGATGCCCAGGCCGGGCGCCGTGAACGGGCGCCGCGCGGCGTCGAGCAGGCCGTTGACCGTCGGGAACCCGTGCTGGGACTTGTACTGGTCGGCCGCCTTGCCGAGCGGGACGCTGCCCGGGTGCCAGTAGTGCCCGTCGTAGTAGAGGGCGTTCTGGTCCATGACGCCCTCGTAGCTGCTCAGCGAGCCGCTGTCGGACCGGATGGTGCCGCCGTCGAGGATGTCGATGTTCCAGCGCACCTCGTTGTACTGGCAGTTGTCGGAGTTGTCCCCGGTCTCGATCGCGAACGAGAACGGCAGCCCGGTCACCGGCCCGGTCCGCTGGGCGTTCACGGCCTGCACCATGGCGTCGGCGACCTGGGCGGTGAGCATCTCCTGGGGCCGGTACGACGAGGAGAACAACCCGGTCGTCTCGACCCGGTCGACCCACTCCAGGCGGCCGGGGGACTGGTGGTCGACGACGTGCACGTCGCTCAGCTGCACGAAGGACAGCAGCGGCCTGCGGGCGTCGGCGCGGCCCGCTCCGGCGGCGATGCCGAGGTCGGTGCGCACGATCCGTGGCTCGCCGGCGGCCGCGACGATGGTGCGGTAGCCGAGCGCGTTGGCCGGGCCGAGCGCGTAGGTCCGGGAGGCCGTGGTGCGGGGAGCCACCGCGGCCTGGGCGAGCGAGGGCTGGGAGACGATCCGGCCGACCGCGGCGAGTGCGCCCAGGGCGGCACCACTGCGGAAGAGATCGCGACGGGAGAGAGCCACCTCCGCAACCAATCACATGATGCGTCGTACGTCACGCGAATGCCCGAACCGGGGATCAGTCGTTCACCCGGAGTCCACCCGACACACCCGGCAGGGTGCCGAGTCGTTGGGGCGGCGTACCTAGCGTTCGGGTCATGGTCCGAGTACTGGTCGTCAGCGAGTCGTTCCTGCCGCAGATCAACGGCGTCACCAACTCGGTGCGCCGGGTCCTGGAGCACCTTCAGGCCGAGGGGCACGAGGCCGAGCTGGTCGCACCGACCGGCCCGGCGACGTACGCCGGCTTCGCGGTCACCCGGGCGCGCGGCGCGAACCTGCCGTTCTACCGGGACTTCCGGATCGGCCTGGAGACGCAGCGCCGGCTGCGCGCGGTGATGCTCCGGTTCCGTCCCGACGTCGTGCACATCGCGTCACCGGCGACGCTGGGCTACCAGGCGGCGCGGGCCGCGCAGGAGCTGGGCATCCCGGCGGTCGCGATCTACCAGACCGACCTGGTCGGCTTCGCCGAGCGGTACGACGTCCCGGGCGGCGCCCGGGCCGCTGCGGCCCTCACCCGCCGGATCCACACCCAGGTCGACCGCACCCTCGCGCCGTCCAGCGCCAGCATCGCCCAGTTGCGCGAGCTCGGGGTTCCGGAGGTGTACCGGTGGGCGCGCGGCGTCGACACCGCGCTGTTCCGTCCCGAGGCCCGCAGCCAGGAGCTGCGGTCCAGCATCGCGCCGGGAAGGAAGCTGGTCGGGTACGTCGGCCGGCTGGCCGCCGAGAAGGAGCTGGACCTGCTGACCGCGATCGCGCGCGACCCGGGCCACGAGCTGGTGCTGGTCGGCGGCGGGCCGGAGGAGCAGCGGCTCCGCGGGCTGCTCCCGGACGCGCACTTCCTCGGCCTGCTGCACGGCGAGGATCTCGCGGCGGCGTACGCCTCGCTCGACGTGTTCGTGCACACCGGGCGGCACGAGACGTTCTGCCAGTCGGCCCAGGAGGCACTGGCCTCCGGCGTACCGGTCGTGGCACCGCGCAGCGGGGGACCGATCGACGTCGTCGCCGACCGGGTCGACGGCTTCCTCTACACCCCGGGCGACCGGCGGACCCTGCACCGGCTGGTCACGACCCTGGTCGCCGACGATGCGCTGCGGGCGCGGATGGGCGCCGCCGGGCTGGCGAAGGTGCAGGAGCGGACCTGGCACGCGGTCAACGAGCAGCTGATCGGGCACTACCGGGACGTGATGGGCCCGGGTCAGGGCCTGAGGCTCGCCAGCTAGATGACCGCTGCTGCCTCGTCGACCGTGTCGACGAGGTGGATGTGGGGCTCCATCGGCCGGCCCTTGGCGAGCGCCTGCAGGAGCGGCCAGGCAGGCAGGGTCTCGGTCCAGTAGCGGCGGCCCACCAGCACCATCGGGGCCACGTCGGCCTCGGTCGCGTAGTAGTTCTCGCAGGCGTCCTGGAAGATCTCCTGCACCGTGCCGCCCGCACCCTCCATGAACACGATGCCCGCACCGCAGATCTGGAGCAGGATCGCCTCGCGCAGCGCGTTGCGGAAGTACTTCGCGATCGCGGTGGCGAACAGGTTGGACGGCTCGTGCCCGTAGAACCAGGTCGGTACGCCGAGCGAGGCCCGGTCCGACGGGAACCGCCGGCACACCTCCTGGGCCCGTCCGATCCAGCCGTCGATCGAGGGCCGGAAGCCCGGCGTGCCGGCGAGGATCCGGCTCGCCTCGGTCAGCGTCTCCGCGGGCATCCCGGCCAGCCGCGCGCCCAGGTTGGCCGCCTCCATGGCACCCGGCCCGCCGCCGGTCGCCACCACGTGCGTCGCGCCGAGCAGGTGGCCGAGCCGGGCCGTGTCGTCGTACGCCGCCTGCCCGCGCTCGACCGCGTGCCCGCCCATCACCCCGACCAGCGAGCGGCCCTGGATCCAGGTGCCGAGGGCGGTGTCGATCGCGCCGTCGTGGAGCACCATCGCGAGGGCGCCCTCGGGGCGCACCGGCTCGCGGGACCACGCGTAGGTGCGGGCGTCGAGGGAGTCGGCGTACGGCTCGGCGTCGTACAGCTCGCTCGCGGTGTAGAGCGTGGTGCGGTGCGCGTCGAACGGGACCGGCAGCTGCCGGGCGACCTGGGCGTCGGTGGCGGTCGGCGGGCGCATCCGGATGCGGTGGGCGCGGGTCTTCCTCACGCCCGACAGCGTAGTTTGGGCGCGTGCGCAGACTCCTGGTTGGCGCGGTCGCGGCCGCGATGTTCATGAGCGGCTCGGTGGCGCAGGCGACCACCATGACGACGGCGATGACGGCGACCCCCGTGGCCGGCTCGGCCGGGATCGGCGACCCGTACTTCCCCCAGGACGGCAACGGCGGCATCGATGTGCGGCACTACGCGATCGACGACACCTACGACTTCGCGACCCGCCACCTCTCCGGTACGACGACGCTGAGGATCCGGTCCCGGGAGGCCCTCTCGTCCTTCCACCTCGACTTCCTGCTACCCGTCACGGCTGTCAGCGTCGACGGGACCGCGGCCGGCTTCAGCCGGCCCACCCCGCACGAGCTGGTCGTCACGCCGACGACGGCGATCCCGAGCGGCGACCTCTTCACCGTCACCGTCAGCTACGCCGGCTACCCCGGGAACTACTCCTACGCGGGGGAGAGCAACTGGCTGGCCAGCGGCTCCGAGGTCGTCGCGATGAACGAGCCGCACATGGCGCCGTGGTGGTTCCCGTCCAACGACCACCCCTCCGACAAGGCGACCTTCGACGTCTCGATCACGACCGACGACGCGATGCAGGTGGTCGGCAACGGCCGCCGGATCTCCCGCACGGTGAGCGGCGGCCAGGCGACCACGCACTGGCGCGAGGACCACCCGATGACGACGTACCTGGCCTTCTTCGCGGCCGGGCACTTCGCGATCAGCCGCGGTACGTCGGCCTCGGGCATCCCGTGGCTGACCGCGGTGTCGCGCGGGCTGGGCTCGGCCGACTTCACCCGCAGCCGCGGGCTGGTGAACAGCAGCGGGCGGATCACCGACTGGCTGCAGAAGGAGCTCGGCCGCTACCCGTTCGACAGCACCGGCGGCGTGGTCACCGCGCTCGACCCGGGGTTCGCGCTGGAGAACCAGACGCGGCCGACGTACCCGGGACGCTGGATCGACCACACGACCGTCGTGCACGAGCTGGCGCACCAGTGGGTCGGCGACAGCGTCTCGATCCGGCGCTGGCAGGACATCTGGCTCAACGAGGGGTTCGCGACGTACCTCGAGCAGCGGTGGAACGAGGCGCACGGCGGGATCTCGACGCGGCAGTGGCTGCACACGGCGTACGCCGAGGAGTCGCCCTCCTTCTGGGACCTCTCCGTCGCGGCGCCCGGCGTCCGTCACATCTGGGCCTCGGCGGTCTACCAGCGCGGGGCGATGACCCTGGCCGCGCTGCGCGACCGGATCGGCAGGGCCGACTTCCGCACGGTCCTGCGGACCTGGGTGGCCCAGCACCGCTACGGTCTGGGCACCACCGCGCAGTTCGAGCGGCTCGCCCAGCGGGTCTCGGGGCAGCGGCTGGGCGGGTTCTTCACCGCATGGTTGGACACGTTGGCGCGCCCGGCGCGCACCAGCGCCAACGGCTGGTGAGCGCGCCTCCCGCGTGACGGGAGTGATTGCTGTTAGACATGGTGGCATGGACGCCAAGAAGCTCATCGGTGTCGTCGTCGTCGTCTTCCTCGGGTTCTGGATGTTCACGGACCCGAGCGGCCTGGCGGTGACCGCGAAGGAGGCCGGGTCGAACGGCTGGCACCTCGCGACCCAGGGGTTCACCGGCGTCATCGACTTCGTCGGCGCGTTCTCGAAGAAGTGAGCTGACCCGTCGTGGGTCTGCTGGTGGCGATCACCGATCCGGGGATCGGCAAGCACCTCCTGCGCGACGAGGGCGAGGTCATCGTCGACGAGGTCAGCAAGCACTGGGTCGCCTACGTCCGGCCCGGCATCGAGTCCCTCGTCGGGCTGGTGTCCCTGATGTTCAGCACCGTGGTCGCCGTCCAGGTCGCGTGGTTCTTCCTCATCGTCGCGGCGGGTCTGTTCCTGCATGCCACCTGGCTCGCGCTGCGCGAGAAGCGCGACCGCTTCGTCATCACCAACATGCGCGTCTTCCGCGTCCACGGGGTGCTGTCCTCGCAGCTGGCCACCATGCCGCTGAGCCGGATCCTCGACATCACCGTCACCAAGCCGCTGCTCGGCCGCCTGCTCGGCTACGGCCACTTCGTCTTCGAGTCCGCCGCCCAGGACCAGGGCCTTCGCGACATCCGGTACGTCGGCCGCCCCGACGAGCGCGACCTCGCGATCCAGCGGGTCGTGCAGCGGGCCGGGCTGCGGGGTCCCCGGATCCCGAACTGAGCGCGCCTCCCTAGAATCGGCGGCATGACGCAGCAGCCGTTCTCGCGCCCCGGCGCGATCGACCTGTCGGGCCTCAAGCGGACCAGCGCGGCACCGCCCGCGTCAGGGACGGGCGCCGGGAGCGGTGGCGGCTCCTCGGCGTACTCCATCGCGGTGACGCCGGAGAACGTCCAGAACGTCCTGGAGTCGTCGATGACGGCGCCGGTGGTGCTGGTGTTCTTCTCCAGCGCCCAGGTGCCCGAGAGCGTCGCGTTTGCCGACGACGTCGCCCGGGTCGCCGACGAGTACGACGGCCGCTTCCTGGCCGCGAAGGTCGACGTCGACTCCAACCCGCAGCTCGCCTCGGCGCTCCAGGTGCAGCAGGTGCCGCTGATGCTCGTGCTCGTCGAGGGCCAGCCCGCCACGCAGCCGATCCCGGGCGCCGCGCCGATCGACGACATCCGGGCCATGTTCAACCAGCTCGCCCAGCAACTGACGGCCTCCGGGCTCACCGGCCGGCACCAGCCGCTCAGCCAGGCGGGCCCGGCGGCCGAGGGCGAGGAGCCGCCCGTCGACCCGCGCTACGCGCCGGCGCAGGACGCGCTCGCGGCCGGCGACATCGACGCGGCGGTGGCCGAGTACGAGAAGCTCGTCAAGGCCAACCCGGCCGACGCCGAGGCCGCGGCCGGCCTGGCGATGGCGAAGGTCCTGCAGCGCACCCAGGGCGTCGACCTCAACGCGGCCCGCGCGGCCGCGGCAGCCGACCCCGACGACGTCGACGCCCAGATCATGGTGGCCGACCTCGACATGCTCGGCGGCCACGTGGAGGACGCCTTCGCGCGGCTGGTGGAGCTGGTCCGGCGTACCGCCGACAAGGAGCGCGACCGGGTCCGCGAGCACCTGCTCGGGCTCTTCGCCGCCGTCGGCAACGACGACCCGCGGGTCCTCAAGGGCCGGCAGGCGCTGGCCTCCGCGCTGTTCTGACCCTGGGCTGAGCTGATGCTCACCGGCTTCGGGCACGGTGTCCGGCTGCTCCTGCACGGACAGGGGCTGTGGCGTCGCCGGCCGCGACTGATGCTGCTCGGGCTCATCCCGGCGGCCCTGGTCGCCGTGGTGATGGTCGCGCTCCTCATCGCGCTGCTGCTGTACGTCGACGACCTGGTCACCTGGGCCACGCCGTTCGCCGACGGGTGGGCGTCGGGGCTGCGCTCGGTCTTCCGCGCCGCCCTCGAGGTCGTCGCCGTGCTCGGGTCCGGATTGCTCTTCGTGGTGTCGTTCACCGGGCTCACGCTGGCCGTCGGCGACCCGTTCTACGAGCGGATCTGGCTGGCCGTCGAGCACGAGCTCGGGGGAGAGGTGCCCGAGCGCGGGTTGGGCTGGCTGCGCGGTGCGATCGACGGCGTGGTGCTGGTGCTCTACGGCATCGCCGCGTCGCTCGTGGTGCTGCTGCTCGGCCTGCTGCCCGCCGTCGGCGCGGTGGTCGGTGCGGTCCTCGGCGTCGTGGTCTCCGGCCGGCTGCTGGCCGGCGAGCTGGTCTCCCGCCCGTTGGCGGCGCGCGGCATGGATCGGGCGGCACGTGCGGCCCTGCTGCGGCCGCACCGCGGCGAGCTGCTCGGCCTCGGGGTCGGCGTCCAGCTGTGCTTCCTGGTGCCGCTCGGCGGAGTGCTGGTGATGCCCGGGGCGGTCGCGGGTGCGACGTACCTGGCGCGGGAGGCCCTCTCCGCGAGTTCATAGTTCTGGTCGACCGAAGCAAGGGTTTCGGTCGACCAGAAGTCTGAACTCGCGGGGCCAGAACTAGGAACTCGCGGGGACGAGGAGGGCGGCGAGGACGGCCCGGACCGCGGGATCGTTGGTCATGGTGCGGCGGTGGAGGGCGTCGATGAGGCGCACCGGCTGCGGGTCGCGGACCTCGATCGCCACCACGTCGGGGCCGAGCGGGGCGCGGCCGAGCCGGGGGATCAGCGCGACGCCGAGCCCGGCGGCCACCAGGGCGAGGTGCGACTCGAACTCGCCGGAGACGTGGGCGATGCGGGGCGGGCGGCCGGTGCCGTCGTACATCCGGTGCAGCCACTGCCGGCAGATCGTGCCCTCGGGCGTGGCGATCCACTCGACGTCGACCAGGTCGTGCGGCGTGACCCGCCTCCGCCCGGCGAGCGGGTGGTCGTGCGGCACGATCAGGTCCGCGAGATCGCGCGTGACGGCGTGGGTCGTGACGTGGTCCGGTACGGCGAGGGGTACGCCGCCCCACCGGTGCACGATGCCCAGCTCGGCCTGGCCGCCGGCCACCAGGTCCACGGTGTCCCAGGGCTCCCGCTCGTCGATGACGAGGGTCAGGTCGGGGTGCGCGTCCCGCAGGCGTCGTACGACGGGAGCGACCAGCCCGCGCACGCCGGTCGAGAACACGGCCAGCCGCACCCGGCCGCCCACCGCGCCGACGCTGGCCCGCAGGTCCGACTCGAGCTCCTCCAGGTCGGCCAGCACCCGCTGCCCGGCCTCGACCAGGTGCCGGCCCTGGCTGGTCAGCATCACGCCGCGCCCGACCCGCTCCAGCAGCGGGACGCCGGTCTGCCTCTCGAGCCGCTTCACCTGCTGGGAGACGGCGCTCGGCGTGTAGCCCGTGGCGGCCGCGGCCGCGATCACCGACCCGGTGTCGGCGACGGCGCGGAGCGCGGCGAGGGCGTCCAGATCGATCATGCAGCAACGCTACATGAATGGGCGCACTTCTATTCGCTGGTGCTTCATGGAGACAGAGGACAGGCTGGGCACCATGACTCGCCGCGACTGCCTCCTCGCCGCACTCGTCGCCGCCATCTGGGGCTTCAACTTCGTGGTGATCGACTGGGGGATGGGCGACGTACCTCCGCTGGTGTTCGTCGCGATCCGCTTCACCGCCGTCGTCCTCCCCGCGGTATTCCTGATCCCCAGACCGGACCTGCCCTGGCGCACCATCCTCGGCGTCGGCGCGTTCATGTCACTGGGCCAGTTCGCCTTCCTCTACGTGGCGATGGACCGCGGCATGCCGCCCGGCCTGGCCGGGCTGGTGCTGCAGGCCCAGGTGGTGCTGACGATCGTGATCGCGGCGGTGGTGCTCAAGGAGCGCCCGACCGCGGCCCAGACGGCAGGGGTGGCGCTCGGGGTCGTCGGTCTGCTCGTGGTCGGCCTCGGCCGCGGCGGCCACATCCCGCTCGTCGCGATGGTGCTGTGTCTGACCGGTGCCCTGATGTGGGCGATCGGCAACGTCGTCTCGCGGGCCTCCGGCGCCACCGGCGGCCTCGCGCTCACGGTCTGGTCGGCGCTGGTCGTGCCGCTCCCGGTCCTCGCGATCGCCGTCGTGCTCGACGGCCCGCACACGCTCGTCGTCGCCGCGCACGCCTTCGGCTGGCGGGCGGGCCTGTCGACGCTCTACACGGCCGGCCTGGCGTCGCTGACCGGCTACGCGATCTTCAACGGCCTGCTCGCCCGCAACCCGTCCTCGGCCGTGGTGCCGTGGGTGCTGCTGGTGCCGCCGGTCTCGATCGGCTCGGCGTGGGCGCTGCTGGGGGAGCGGCCGTCGCTCGCCGAGCTGCTCGGTGGGGCGCTGCTGGTCGTCGGGGTCCTGGTCACCCTGCGTCCGGGACGCGCCCGGACTCGGTGTAGCGAGGAGCCGACGCGTCCAGCGCGGCCAGTGCCGAGCGGATCCGGCGCGCGGTGAAGTCGGTGGCCCGCTCGTCGATCTCCGCGAGCGAGAGGAACGCGGCCTGACGGATCTCGCGGGCCTGCGGCACGATCTGCTCGACGATGGAGGCCGGGTGGGCGCCACCGTCGAACACCAGGCACAGCGCGTCGTCCCAGCCACCCCACGGCGGCAGCCAGTCGGTGAGCAGCAGCCGCCCGGGCTCGATGTGCAGCGCGAGCTCCTCCTCGACCTCCCGGCCGACCCCGAGCCGGGGTGACTCGCCGACCTCGATCACGCCGCCGGGCAGGTCCCAGTCGGTCTTGTAGGTCAGGTTGCACAGCAGCACCCGCGGGTCCTCGGGCGCGCTGTCGGCAGAGCGGATGAGCATCTGGCTGATCCCGCGCTTGCGCGGCAGGAAGGAGTTGAGGATCGCCCGGAACCCGCCCGGCTCGTGCACCGGGGTGTCGTCGGCGAGCCGGCCGTAGACGACCAGGTCGCCGGTCACGCGGCGCTCCACGCCCTCGCGGCGCAGCCCGGACCAGGTGGCGATCCGGTTCGCCTCGTCGTCACCCGCGGGGACCTTGACCTCCACCCGGTGGTGGTCGGTCAGCGCCTCGGCCACCTGGCGGCGTACGACGTCCACGGCGGCCTGCCAGCCCCGCTCCGCGAGCTCCGGGGACCAGCTGAGCCGCGCGACGCCGTCGTCGACGGTGCGGTGGTCCGCGGCGGGCTCGGTCACGCTCCCACCCTATGCGGCGGGGTCAGGCGGGGCGAAGCCAGAGCGTGCTCAGCGGCGGCAGCACCACGTCGGCGTACGCCGGGAGCCCGCCGGGTGCCTTCGCTGCGAGGTCGGGCGCGGGGACCGCGGTGACGGTGCCGAGGTTGCCCCGCCCGCCGCCGTCGTACGCCGAGGCGTCGGTGTTGAGCACCTCGGCCCAGGTCCCGACGGCCGGGAGGGCGAGCCGGTAGCGGTTGTGCTCGCTCCCGGAGAAGTTCGTGACGCACACCAGCTCGCCGCCCTCGCGGTCGAGCCGACGGAACGCGAACACGTTCGCACCCGCGGCGTTGGCGTCGATCCACGCGAACCCCGCGGGCTCGTTGTCGCGCTGCCAGAGCGCGGGATGGGCGGCGTACACGCCGTTCAGGTCGCGCACCAGCGCCTGGACGCCGGCGTGCCCGGAGCGCTCCAGGATCCACCAGTCCAGCTCGCGCGCCTCGGCCCACTCGCGCTCCTGGCCGAGCTCGATGCCCATGAAGATCAGCTGCTTGCCGGGGTGCGCCCACTGGTAGGCCAGGTAGGCACGCAGCGTCGCGAGCTGCTCCTCGCGCGAGCCGGGCATCTTGGTGACCAGCGACCCCTTGCCGTGCACGACCTCGTCGTGGCTGAGCGGCAGCACGTAGTTCTCGGCATGCGCGTAGGCGAGGGTGAACGCCATCTCGCCGTGGTGGTGGGAGCGGTGGATCGGGTCACGCTCGAGGTAGCGCAGGGTGTCGTGCATCCAGCCCATGTTCCACTTGAACCCGAAGCCGAGCCCGCCGGTCGAGGTGGGCTGGGTGACGCCGGGCCACGCCGTCGACTCCTCGGCGATGGTGACCACGCCGGGCACCCGCTTGTAGACGGTGGCGTTGACCTCCTGCAGGAAGCTCACCGCCTCGAGGTGCTCGTTGCCGCCGTACTTGTTCGGCACCCACTCGCCGCCCCCGCGGGCGTAGTCGAGGTAGAGCATCGAGGCGACGCCGTCGACGCGCAGGCCGTCGGCATGGAACTCCTCGGCCCAGTAGATCGCGTTCGCCACCAGGAAGTTGCGGACCTCGTGACGGCCGAAGTTGAAGATGTAGGAGCCCCACTCGGGGTGCCAGCCGCGGCGCGGGTCCTCGTGCTCGTAGAGCGCCGTCCCGTCGAAGCGGGCCAGCGCCCACTCGTCGGTGGCGAAGTGGCCCGGCACCCAGTCCAGGATCACGCCGATGCCGGCGCGGTGCAGCGCGTCGATCAGACGGCGCAGCCCGTCGGGGTCGCCGAACCGGCTGTCGGCCGCGAAGTAGCCGGTCACGTGATAGCCCCACGACCCGCCGAACGGGTGCTGCATGACCGGCATCAGCTCGACGTGGGTGAACCCCATCGCCGCGAGGTACGCCGGCAGGTCGGCCGCCAGCTGGTCGTAGGTCCAGAAGGACCCGTCCGGGTGCCGCTTCCAGGAGCCGAGGTGCATCTCGTAGACCGACATCGGCTCGTGCACGGGGCTGCGCCGGGCGCGCTGCCGCATCCACTCCTCGTCGGCCCACCCGTGGGTGCTCGCGAAGACGCGCGAGCTGTGCGCGGGCGGGATCTCGGCGTACGCCGCGAAGGGGTCGGCCTTGTGCCGCCACACGCCGTCGGCGCCCTCGACGACGTACTGGTACGTCGCTCCGGAGCCGACGCCCGGCACGAACGCCTCCCACACCCCGGAGCCGTCCAGCATCCGCAGGGGAGCCGCGTTGCCGTCCCAGCCGTTGAAGTCGCCGACGACGCGGACCGAGCGGGCGTTGGGCGCCCACACGGCGAAGGACGTGCCGGCGACCGGGGCGGCGGTCGCCGGGTCCGGGAGCGTCCGGACGTGGGAGCCGAGCACCTCCCAGAGCTGCTCGTGGCGGCCCTCGCCGACCAGGTGCAGGTCGATCTCGCCCAGCGTCGGGGCGAAGAGCTCAGTCATCCTCGCCCCCCACCAGTCGGGCCAGCGCCCCGAGCGGGAGGTCCAGCCAGGCCTGTCGGTTGCGGGCCTCGTAGAGGCATTCGTACACGGCCTTGTCGGCGATGTAGGCGGTCACGATCGCGTCCTCCTCCGGGGTCAGCTCGCGTGCGGGGATCAGGGTGGCCGGGTCGCCGCCGACGTACGCCGCGAGGAAGGCGACCTGGTTGCGCCGCGCCCACTCCCGGGCCCCCTCGAGGCGGGCGGCGGTGAGCTCGGGCTCGACCGGGTCCTCGGCCGGGAACAGCGCGTGGGCGGCGTAGTCGAAGGAGCGCAGCATGCCGGCGACGTCGCGCCAGGGCGTGTCAGGACGCAGCCGATCGGCCAGCGACTTGGCCGGCTCGCCCTCGAAGTCGACCAGCTTCCACCCCACGACCGTGCGCAGGGTCTGGCCCAGGTGCAGGTCGCCGTGGATCCGCTGGACGTCGAGGTCGCCGAGGTCGAGCAGCGCGTCGTACCGCTCCTGGAGGGGTACGACGAACGGCGCGACCTGCGGCACGGCGCGGGCCGTCGCGGCCAGCCGGTGCCGCATCCCCTCGACGATCTGCGTGGTCGGCACGCGGTCGACCGGGAAGGCGACGCGGAGCTGCTCGTGGACCTCGGCCAGGGCCGCGCCCAAGCGGGCAGCCTCCCCGGCGAAGTCGCCGCCGAGGTGGCCGACGTCGAGGTGCTCGCCGGGGTGCATCTCGGCCTCGGCGTACAGGCTCCGGACGCTGGCCAGCGCCAGCTCCCACCCGTCGGTGGCGGTGCGCAGGAACTGCTGGAGCAGCGCGAGCTGCAGGGTCTCGCCCTCCGTGCCATCAGCGCTGCCGGCCTCCAGCCAGCCGTACAGCTCCGCGACGTGCGTCGAGCCGGCCTCGGTGAGGGCGCGGTGCGTGGTGATGTCGGGGTTCTCACCGGGGGTGACCTTGCGGAAGACCTTGAGCGCGGCCTCCTCGCCGAACAGCACCGTGGAGTTGGACTGCTCGCCGGAGAAGGCCGAGGCGACCACGTCCTCGCCGAGCTCGGGCCAGCCGCCGAGCCGGTGCCAGTCGGAGGCGCCCATGAGCACGTGCATCGCGGCGGAGTCGTGGACCGCGTCGTAGGCCGTGCGGCCGTCGGGCCACCGCCCGACGTGGGCGTGCTCGAGGCGGGGCTGTGGCTCGTCGTACAGCGCGAAGGGAAGCTGGTACAGCTCGGTCTCGGCCGGTGCGCCGGGGTCGTCGTAGGTGACCTCGACCAGCAGCAGCACGACCTCGGGATCGCCGCCCAGCCTCGCCGCCTCCCGCTGGCCGGTCACCGCGAACGTGCGGCCCTTGCCGCCGAACCAGCGACTGCGTGCGAGGAAGTCTTCGATCACAGGACGGGCCTCCCCGAGGTGTCGGGATCGGTGAGTCGGAACCAGTAGAACCCGTACCCGCTGAGCGTCAGGAGATACGGGAGCTCCCCGACGGCCGGGAAGGGGACGCCGCCGAGGAGCTCCACGGGGATGCAGCCGATGAAGCGACGCAGGTCGAGCTCGACCGGCTGCGGGAACCGGGACAGGTTGTTGACGCAGAGGATCACGTCGGTCCGGCCGGTGTCCGGATCGGTGTGCTCGCGGACGTAGGACAGCACCGACGGGTTCGAGCCGCCCAGGTCGGCGAAGGTGCCGAGCCCGAACGCGTCGTGATGGCGGCGCGCGTGGACCATCCGCTGGGTCCAGTGCAGCAGCGAGGACGGGTTCTGCAGCTGCGCCTCGACGTTGACGGCCTCGTAGCCGTAGACCGGGTCTTGGATCACCGGCAGGTGCAGCTTGCCGGGGGTGGCCGAGGAGAAGCCGGCGTTGCGGTCGGGCGTCCACTGCATCGGCGTGCGTACGCCGTCGCGGTCGCCCAGCCAGATGTTGTCGCCCATCCCGATCTCGTCGCCGTAGTAGAGGACCGGCGACCCGGGCAGCGACAGCAGCAGCGCGGTGAACAGCTCCATCCGGTTGACGTCGTTGTCGAGCAGCGGCGCCAGTCGGCGGCGGATGCCGATGTTCGCCTTCATCCGCGGGTCCTGGGCGTACTCGGCCCACATGTAGTCGCGGTCCTCGTCGGTGACCATCTCGAGGGTCAGCTCGTCGTGGTTGCGCAGGAAGATGCCCCACTGGCAGCCGTCCGGGATGGGCGGGGTCTGGTCCAGGATCTCGGAGATCGGGTAGCGCGACTCCCGGCGTACGGACATGAAGATGCGGGGCATCACCGGGAAGTGGAAGGCCATGTGGCACTCGTCGCCGTCGCCGAAGTACTCGACCACGTCGGTGGGCCACTGGTTGGCCTCGCACAGCAGCACCCGGCCGGGGTAGTTGTCGTCGACGTACTTGCGGACCTTCTTGAGGAACGCGTGGGTCTCCGGGAGGTTCTCCCCGTTGGTGCCGGGCCGCTCGTAGAGGTAGGGCACGGCGTCGAGGCGGAACCCGTCCAGGCCCAGGTCCAGCCAGAACGACATCGCCTCGATCATCGCGTCGTGGACCTTGGGGTTGTCGAAGTTGAGATCGGGCTGGTGGTGGAAGAACCGGTGCCAGTAGTACTGCTGGCGCACCGGGTCCCAAGTCCAGTTCGACGGCTCGGTGTCGACGAAGATGATCCGCGCGTCCTGGTAGAGGTCGTCGGTGTCGGACCAGACGTAGAAGTCGCCGTAGGGGCCGTCGGGATCGCTGCGGGAGGCCTGGAACCACGGGTGCTGGTCCGAGGTGTGGTTCATGACGAAGTCGATGATCACCCGGATGCCGCGCTCGTGGGCGGCCGCGACGAACTCGCGGAAGTCCTCGATCGTGCCGACCTCGGGCAGCACCGCCGTGTAGTCGGCGATGTCGTAGCCGCCGTCGCGCAGCGGGGAGGCGAAGAACGGCGGCACCCACAGGCAGTCGACGCCCAGCCAGGACAGGTAGTCGAGCTTCTCGGTGAGGCCCTTGAAGTCACCCGTGCCGTCGCCGTCGCTGTCGCGGAAGGTGCGCACCAGCACCTCGTAGAACACCGCCGTACGAAACCACTGCGGGTCGTCCCTGTCCAGCGTCATGGCAGCGACCTCACCGTCAGCACGTGCGCCGGCTCGACGGCCGGGTCCAGCCGCACCCAGGCGTGCTCGCTCCAGGTCCAGTCCTCCTCGGTCAGCTCCTCGTGCACCGCGAAGCTCGCCCCGGCGGGCAGCCCCAGCGCCGCGAGGTCCAGGTGCACGGTGCCCTCGTGGGCGGTGTGCGGGTCGAGGTTCAGCACCACGATCACCACGTCGACCCCGGCCCGCTTGGAGAAGCACAGCAGGTGGTCGCTGTCGGTGGGATGGACGGTGACGTTGCGCAGCTGCTGCAGGGCCGGGTGGGAGCGGCGCAGCTCGTTGAGCCGGGTGAGGTACGGCGCCAGCGTCCGCCCCTCCGCCTCGGCGGCGTCCCAGTCGCGGGGCCGCAGCTGGTACTTCTCCGAGTCCAGGTACTCCTCGCTGCCCGGGCGCACCGCGACGTGCTCGAACAGCTCGTAGCCGGAGTAGACGCCCCAGCTCGGGGAGCCCGTGGCGGCGAGCACCGCGCGGATCTTGAAGGCGGCAGGCCCGCCGTACTGCAGGAACTCGTGGAGGATGTCGGGGGTGTTGACGAAGAAGTTCGGCCGGATCCGATGGGCCGACTCCTCGCTGACCTCGCGCAGGTAGTCGGCCACCTCGTCCTTGGCCACCCGCCAGGTGAAGTAGGTGTAGGACTGGTGGAAGCCGATCGCGCCGAGGGTCTGCAGCATCGGCGGCTTGGTGAACGCCTCGGCGAGGAAGAGGACGTCGGGGTCGGTCGCGCGGATCTCGCCGAGCAGCCACTCCCAGAAGTCGACCGGCTTGGTGTGCGGGTTGTCGACGCGGAAGATCCGCACGCCGTGGTCCATCCAGTACCGGACCACGCGCAGGATCTCGGCGCGGATGCCGGCGGGGTCGTTGTCGAAGTTCAGCGGGTAGATGTCCTGGTACTTCTTCGGCGGGTTCTCGGCGTAGGCGATGGAGCCGTCGACCCGGGTGGTGAACCACTCCGGGTTGCTCCCGACCCACGGGTGGTCCGGCGCGCACTGCAGCGCCAGGTCCAGGGCGACCTCCAGGCCGAGCTCACGGGCGTGCTCGACGAAGGCGTCGAAGTCCTCGATGGTGCCGAGCTCGGGGGCGACGGCGTCGTGGCCGCCGTACCGGCTGCCGATGGCCCAGGGGGAGCCGGTCCAGTCGGCGGGGGTCGGCTCGCCCTCGGGGAGCACGGTGTTGTTCGGGCCCTTGCGGTTGACCTCGCCGATCGGGTGGATCGGCGGCAGGTAGACCACGTCGAAGCCCATCGCGGCGACCGCGTCGAGCCGCTTCGTGGCGCCCGCGAACCCGCCCTCGGAGCGCGGGAAGAACTCGTACCAGGAGGAGAACAGCGCCCGCTCGCGATCGGCGTACGCCGGGAACGGGCCGGCCACCGTGACCAGCTCGCGCAGCGGGTGGGCCCGCAGCGCCGCCACGACCTCGAGGGAGGTGAGCACCGCGAGCCGGGCCAGGGCGGGCCGCTCGGTGTCGGCGCAGGCCGCGATCGCCGCCTCCACGGCGGTCAGGTCGTCGGGGGCTGTGGCCGCGACCCGCTCCAGCAGCACCCGCCCCTCCTGGAACATCAGCTCCACGTCGACACCGGCCCGGATCTTGACCTCGGCGGCGTGGTGCCAGGTGGCGACCGGGTCGGACCAGGCCCGGACCTCGAAGGTCCACAGGCCGGGGGAGTCGGGCGTGACCCACGCCCGGTAGCGGTCGACCGTGTGCCGGTCGACCGCGGGCAGCTGCTCCATCCGCACCGGCGGTCTGCGGTTCCCCCCGGGGTCGACGAGCACCACCTCCGCGCCGAGCCGGTCATGGCCCTCGCGGAAGACCGTGGCGTCGACGGGGAAGGGCTCCGCGACGGCAGCCTTCACCGGGCGCCCTTCGCCGAGAACGGGCATCACATCGGTCACGGGGATCCGTCCGACCATGTGTCCAGCCAAGCGGGCCCGGCGCTCCCGGACAAGGGCCCGCGCGTGTCGCGGGCGAATCGGCCCGGCTCAGCCCAGCGTCAGGTCCCACACCTCGACGCTCGCCCCCGACGCCAGCTCCGCGGTCTCGGCGGGGAGGTCGATGAGGCAGTCGGCGCCGGCGTACCAACCCAGGAAGCCGCTGCCCGCCGGGCCCCAGGTCCGCACCGTGCCCGCGTCGCGGTCCAGGCGGCCGCGGCGCAGCTGCCGCTTGCCCGCCGGGGACGTGAGCGACTCGGTGAGCGTGGCGGTGACGACCGGGCGCCCGGGGCGCAGGCCGGCCAGCCGGCGCAGGGCCGGGCGGACGAAGACCTCGAAGGAGACCAGCGAGCTGACCGGGTTGCCGGGCAGGCACACGACCGGTACGCCGGCGTACGAGCCGAGGCCCTGGGGCATGCCCGGCTGCATCGCGACCTTGGTGAAGCTCACGCCGCGCGGCCCGAACGCGTCCTTGACGACCTCGTAGGCACCGGCGCTGACGCCGCCGGAGGTGAGGACCAGGTCGATCCCGCCGTCGGCCAGCGCCGCGTCGAGGACCCCGAGGAAGGCCGTCACGTCGTCGGCCGAGGTGAGCGTGCGGACCGCCTCGGCTCCGGCATCGGTCACGGCGGCCGCGAGCATCGGACCGTTGGAGTCACGGATCATCCCGGCGCCCGGCTCGGGGTCGTCGGTCAGCTCGGAGCCGGTGGACAGCACCAGGACCCGCGGCCAGCGCCGGCAGGTGACCTCGCGGACCCCGAGGGCGACCAGGGCACCGAGCTGGGCCGCGCCGATCAGCGCCCCGGGCGCGAGCATCTCCGCGCCCGCGCGTACGTCGCTCCCGGCCTCCCGCACGAAGCTGCCCGGCTCCCGTGCGGCGCGGATCTGCACGTGCACCGTCCCCGCGTCGGTCGCCTCGACCTCGACGACCGCGTCGGCGCCGTGCGGCAGCGGCGCGCCGGTCATGATCCGCTGGGTCGTGCCGGGATCCAGCGTCCCGACCGGAGCGCCCGCGGGGATGTCGCCCGCGACCGGCAGCAGCACGGGGGTGTGCTCGGACGCGCCGGCGACGTCGACCGCCCGCACGGCGTACCCGTCCATGCCGGAGTTGGCGAAGGACGGGAGCGACTCCGGGGCCGTCACGGCCTCGGCGAGGACCCGGCCGAGCGACTCGGCCACCGGGACCAGCTCGGTGCGGGGGAGGTGGTCGAGGAGGGCCGCGACGGCGGCCTGGTGGTCGGGCACGGAGACGAGGGTCACGGCGCCAGACTAGGGAAAAAGCGCGGCGGGCGAGCCGGCCCCCATGATCCGTCTCGCCCGCAGCTTGATCGGATAACGCGACACCGCGTCACGGGTTACGGGTCGGATCTCGCAATTCCCGACCCGGAGCGCCGGGCCAGCGCATCCGAGGGACGTTGGCCCGCCGCCCGCCCCGTGGCTAGGTTCGTGGCATGCGCGCGATCCGACGCTTCACCGTCCGGCCCGTCCTGCCCGAGCCGCTCGCCGCCCTCGGCGAGCTGGCACTCAACCTGCGCTGGTCCTGGCACCTCCCGACCCAGGAGCTCTTCGCGTCGATCGACCCGGAGGCATGGGAGCGGGTCGGGCAGGACCCGACGCGGCTGATCGGCGAGGTCGAGCCGTCGCGGTGGGCCGAGCTCGCCGCCGACGCGTCCTTCGTGGCCCGGGTCGCGGAGGTGCGCGGCGACCTGGCGGCGTACCTCTCGGGGCCGGGGGCCTTCGACCGGACGATCGCCTACTTCTCGCCGGAGTTCGGGATCACCGCCGCGCTGCCGCAGTACTCCGGCGGCCTCGGAATCCTCGCCGGCGACCACCTCAAGGCCGCCAGCGACCTCGGCGTGCCGATCGTCGGCGTCGGCCTGCTCTACCGGCACGGCTACTTCAAGCAGGCGCTGTCGCGCGAGGGCTGGCAGCTGGAGAGCTACCCGGTCCTCGACCCCGACGAGCTGCCGATCTCGCCGCTGCGCGAGGAGGACGGCACGCGGGTGCGGATCGGGATCCGGATGCCCGGCGGCGCCGACCTGTTCGCCCAGGTCTGGGTGGCGTACGTCGGACGGGTGCCCCTGCTGCTGCTCGACACCATGGTCGAGGAGAACCAGGGCGAGCTGCGCGACGTCACCGACCGGCTCTACGGCGGGACGGGCGAGCACCGGCTGCGCCAGGAGATCCTGCTCGGCGTCGGCGGCGTGCGCGCGCTGCGGGCGTGGGCGCGGATCACCGGGACCCCGGCGCCGGAGGTCTTCCACACCAACGAGGGCCACGCGGGCTTCCTCGGCGTCGAGCGGATCCGCGAGCTGACCGCCGACGACGCCGGGCCCCGCCTCGACCTCGCCACCGCGCTGGAGGTAGGCCGCGGCTCGACGGTCTTCACCACCCACACCCCGGTGCCGGCCGGGATCGACCGCTTCCCGCGGACCCTGATCGAGCAGTACTTCGACGAGGCCGGGGGCGCCACGCCCGGCGTACCGACCGAGGCGGTGCTGTCGCTCGGCGCCGAGGACTTCCCGGGCGGCGACCCCGGCGTGTTCAACATGGCGGTGATGGGCTTCCGCCTCGCGCAGCGGGCGAACGGCGTCTCGGAGCTGCACGGCGAGGTCAGCCGCGAGATGTTCCACGGCCTGTGGCCCGCCTTCGACGAGGCCGAGGAGCCGATCACCTCGATCACCAACGGCGTACACGCACCCACCTGGGTCGCCGCCGAGCTGCAGGCGCTCGGCCCGAAGCCCGGCGACGCGTCCGCGGTCGAGATCTGGCAGACCAAGTGGCGGATGCGGCAGGCCCTGGTCGCCGATGCCCGCAAGCGGCTGCGCAAGTCGTGGCTGAAGCGGGGCGCGACGCCGGGGGAGCTGGGCTGGATCGACACCGCGCTGGATCCCGACGTGCTGACCATCGGCTTCGCGCGGCGGGTGCCGTCGTACAAGCGGCTCACCCTGATGCTGCGCGACCCCGACCGGCTCAGGGCCCTGTTGCTCGATCCGGAGCGCCCGGTGCAGCTGGTGATCGCGGGCAAGGCCCACCCCGCCGACGAGGGCGGCAAGCGGCTGATCCAAGAGCTGGTGCGCTTCGCCGACGACCCCGAGGTCCGCCATCGCATCGTGTTCCTGCCCAACTACGACATCGCGCTCGCGCTGCCGCTCTACCCGGGCTGCGACGTGTGGCTGAACAACCCGCTGCGGCCCTACGAGGCGTGCGGCACCTCGGGCATGAAGGCCGCCCTGAACGGGGGCCTCAACCTCTCCATCCGCGACGGCTGGTGGGACGAGTGGTACGACGAGGAGTTCGGCTGGTCCATCCCGTCCGCCACCAGCGCCGAGGACCCCGACCGTCGCGACGACCTCGAGGCGGCCGCCCTCTACGACCTGATCGAGAACGAGGTAGCGCCGCGCTTCTACGACCGCGACGCCGACGGCGTGCCCGGCCGCTGGGTCGAGATGCTGCGCCACACGTGGGGCGAGCTGGGGCCCAAGGTCCTCGCGGACCGGATGGTGATGGAGTACGTCGACCGCCTCTACGCCCCGGCCGCAGCGAACGGCGCGGCGCTGACCGCCGACGGGTACGCCGCCGCCCGCGACCTCGCCGCGTGGAAGGCCCGGGTGCGCGGTGCCTGGGACGGCGTGGCCGTCGAGCACGTCGAGTCGCACGGTGGCAGCGACGCGCCCGAGGTCGGCTCCCGTCTCGGACTGCATGCCTACGTCGCGCTGGGGGAGCTGACCCCGGGCGACGTGCGGGTCGAGGCGGTGCACGGCCGCGTCGACGCCGAGGACGCGTTGGTGGAGGCGACATCGACCGAGCTGGTGCTCGCCGAGTCCTACGACGGCAACCGGTTCCGCTTCGACGGCGACCTCGTCCTGGAGCGCTCGGGCGCCTTCGGCTACACGGTCCGGGTCGTGCCGACGCACCCGCTGGTGGTCTCGCCGGCCGAGCTGGGGGTCGTGGCCACGGCCTGAGCCTGCCTACGCCTCCTGCAGGACCACCACCGTGCGGGGCCCGATGGTGATCGACTCGCCCGCTCGGACCGGCGTACCGGCGGCGAGGTCGGGATCGGTGGACAGCACGACCGACCCGCTGTGCACCCAGTCGTTGTCGGGCAGGTACAGGTCGACGTCACCGGCCCCGGCGTGGAACCAGACCAGGAACGAGCTGTCGAGCAGCTGCTCGCCGTGCGGTCCGGGCTCGCGCAGCGGCTTGCCCGAGACGAACATGCCGATGGTCTGCAGGCCCTCGTCGTGCCAGTCCTCGTCGGTCATCTCGCGGCCGGTCGGGTGCAGCCAGGCCAGGTCCTTCGCGCCGCCGACGATGGTGGGGCGCCCCTCGAACCAGTGCCGCTGCCGCAGCGCCGGGTGCTCGCGGCGCAACCGGAGGGCGGCCTTGGTGAGCTCGTAGACGTCCAGCCACGCGTCGTCGGGCCGCCAGTCGACCCAGGAGATCTCGTCGTCCTGGCAGTAGGCGTTGTTGTTGCCGCCCTGGGTGCGCCCCCGCTCGTCGCCCGCGGTCAGCATCGGCACGCCGTTGGACAGGCACAGCGTCGCCATCAGGTTCGCCGCCTGGCGCCGCCGGGCCGCCACGATCGCGGGGTCGTCGGTCTCGCCCTCGACCCCGAAGTTCTGCGACCGGTTGTCGTCGGTCCCGTCCCGGTTGTCCTCGCCGTTGGCCTCGTTGTGCTTGTGCTCGTAGGAGACCAGGTCGCGCAGGGTGAACCCGTCGTGGGCCGTCACGAAGTTCACCGAGTTGTACGCCGAGCGTCCGTCGTCGGCGTACAGGTCCGAGGAGCCGGCCAGCCGGGTGGCGACGTCGAACATGCCCGGGGTCTGCGTGCGCCAGAAGTCCCGCACGGTGCCGCGGAACTTGTCGTTCCACTCCACCCACGGCGGCGGCATGTTGCCGACCAGGTAGCCGTCCATCGAGGTGTCCCACGGCTCGGCGATCAGCTTCACGTGCCGCAGCACGGGGTCCTGGCCGATCGCGGTGAGCAGCTTGCAGGCCATGTCGATCCGGATCGCGTCGTCGCCCGCGGTGCGGGTGAGGGCCGACATCAGGTCGAAGCGGAAGCCGTCGACGTGCATCTCGGTCACCCAGTAGCGCAGCGAGTCGAGGATCAGCCGCAGGGCGAGGGGGTCCTCGGAGTCGACGGTGTTGCCGCAGCCGGTGACGTCCCAGTAGGTGTCGTCGTACTCGCCCTCGGGGACCGGCACCCGCCGGTAGAACCCGCGGTCGTCGAACCCGCGGAAGCTCAGCGTCGGGCCGTCCGGGCCCGCCTCGGCCGTGTGGTTGTAGACCACGTCGAGGATGACCTCGATGCCCGCGGCGTGGAACGAGCGCACCATCTGCTTGAACTCGGTCACCTGCTGGCCGCGGTCGCCCGAGGCGCTGTAGGCGCCGTGCGGGGCGAAGAAGCCGATCGTGTTGTAGCCCCAGTAGTTGGTCAGCCCGCGCTCGACCAGCGCCGGCTCGGGCACGAACTGGTGCACGGGCAGCAGCTCGACCGCGGTGATCCCGAGGTCGCGCAGGTAGTCGGTGACCACCGAGTGGCCCAGGCCGGCGTAGGTGCCGCGCAGCTCGGGCGGGATGCGGTCATGGAGCTGGGTGTAGCCCTTGACGTGCAGCTCGTAGATGACGGTGTCGCGCCACCGCAGCGACATGGGCGCGTCATCGCCCCAGTCGTACGCCGGATCCACGACCACGCTGCGCATCGGCTCCCCGCCGGCGGCCAGGCCGTACGGGTCGAGCAGCACGACCTCGGAGTCGAAGCGCAGCCCCTGCTCGGGCTCGTGCGGACCGTCGACGCGGTAGCCGTACCGGGTGCCCGGCGCGATCCCGGGCAGCGCACCGTGCCAGATGCCGAGCGACTGCTCGGTGAGCGGGAAGCGGCGCTCGGCGTCACCGGGCCCGTCGTCGTACAGGCACAGCCAGACCTCGGTGGCACGTGGCGCGTAGACCGCGAAGTTGGTGGAGGCGACCGTCCAGGTCGCCCCGAGGGGCCAGTTGCGGCCGGGCCAGGTCGGAGCCTGCTCGCCGAGAGAACGCCACGATCCGGGGGTCACGGCTCCAAGTTAGATGATCACCATTCGCGGGTCGGGCTGCGGCCGGCTCCCAGTCACGGCAGAATGCTTGGTTGACCGCATGCTCGAGGGAAGGGACCCGATGACCGAGTTCGTCCGGCTGGACGTGGCCGACGGTGTGGGGACGATCCGACTGGACCGTCCCAAGATGAACGCGATCAGCCTGCAGGTGCAGGACGAGCTGACCGCGGTCGCCGCCGAGGCCACCGCACGCGACGACGTCCGGGCGGTCGTGGTCTGGGGCGGCGAGCGGGTGTTCGCCGCCGGCAACGACGTCAAGGAGATGGGGGAGATCCCCTACACCGCGATGGTCGACCGGGTCGACGCGCTGCAGGGCGCCGTCACCGCGATCGCGCGGATCCCCAAGCCGGTCGTGGCCGCGATCAACGGCTACGCGCTCGGCGGCGGCTGCGAGCTCGCCCTCGCCGCCGACATCCGGTACGCCGCCGAGGACGCCGTCCTGGGCCAGCCGGAGGTGCTGCTCGGCATCATCCCGGGTGCCGGAGGCACGCAGCGGCTGCCGCGGCTGGTCGGTCCGGCCAAGGCGAAGGAGCTGCTGTTCAGCGGCCGGTTCGTGAAGGCCGACGAGGCGCTCGCCATCGGACTGGTCGACAAGGTGCTCCCGGCCGCCGAGGTCTACGAGGCCGCGGTCGCGTGGGCGCGGCAGTTCTCCGGGGCAGCGCCGTACGCACTGAGGGCGATCAAGGAGTCGGTGGACCAGGGCCTGGAGAGCGACCTGGAGACGGGGCTGTTCATCGAGCGCCGGCACTTCTCCTCCATCTTCGCCACCGAGGACGCCCGCATCGGCATGCGCTCCTTCGTCGAGAACGGGCCGGGCAAGGCCACCTTCACGGGCAAGTGATGCGGGAGGGCGACGAGGTGAGCGAGGAGCAGGACGCGGAGGAGCAGCACGACAGCGGGGCGACCGTCGAGGCGACGGCCCCGCGGCGCAGCCGTGCCCTGACCTCCGCGCAGATCCGAGGCCGGATCGCGTCGGTGCTCTGGACGGTCTGTGTGGTCATCGCGCTGTGCCTGGCCGGCGCCGCCTTCAGCTACGCCCTGGACGCCAACCCGGCCAACTCGCTGATCAAGCTGCTGCGCGGCGTCGCCGACCACTGCGACCTGGGGTGGTTCGACCTCGACAACCCGATCTGGCGCGGCACCGGGGCCAACGCGGAGACCAAGACCGTGCTGGCCAACTACGGCATCGCCGCCGTCGTCTACCTGGTGGTGGGCCGCGCGCTGGAGCGCCTGATCCGTCGCTGATCCGCTCCGGCGGCGGCCAGCGGCGTGGCGAAGGCCACGTGGACGGGTTCGCCGGGGTTGGTGACCGGGCGGTAACCTGCCCAACGCTGTCCTACGAGTAGGAAGGGGCCGTTGCGGCCACAACCATGAACATTGTCGTGTGCGTTAAGTACGTTCCCGACGCGACCGCCGACCGGCGGTTCGAGTCGGACAACACCGTTGACCGCGTCGGCGTCGACGGGCTCCTCTCCGAGCTCGACGAGTACGCCGTGGAGCAGGCCCTGCAGCTCAAGGAGAAGCGCGCCGACGAGGAGGTCAACGTCATCGCGCTGACCGTCGGCCCCCAGGCCGCCGAGGCCGCCGTGCGCAAGGCGCTGCAGATGGGCGCCGACTCGGCCGTCCACGTCATCGACGACGCCATCGCGGGCTCTGACGCGATCGCCACGTCGCTGGTGCTCGCCAAGGCCATCGAGAAGATCGGCGTCCCCGACCTGGTCGTGACCGGCCTGGCCGGCACCGACTCGATGATGAGCGTCATGCCGGCGATGCTGGCCGAGCGCCTCAACCTGCCGCAGGTCTCCCAGGCCGCCGTGGTGGAGTCGCAGGGCGACCAGGTCCGCATCAAGCGTGACGGCGACGCGGCGACCGAGGTCATCGGCGGCACCATGCCGCTGGTCCTCTCGGTCACCGACCAGTCCGGCGAGGCCCGCTACCCCTCCTTCAAGGGGATCATGGCGGCCAAGAAGAAGCCGCTGGAGACCTACTCGCTGGGCGACCTGGGTGTCGACGCCGGCGAGGTCGGCCTGTCGGTCGCGTGGAGCGAGGTCACCGAGACCGCCGCCCGCCCGCCGCGCACCGCCGGCGAGATCGTCAAGGACGAGGACGGCTCGGGTGCCACGGCGCTGGTCGAGTTCCTCGCCTCGAAGAAGTTCATCTGAGGAGGCTGGACATGTCTGAAGTTCTGGTTCTCGTCGACCACGTCGACGGCACCGTCAAGAAGCCGACCTACGAGCTCCTCGCCATCGCCAAGCGGCTCGGTGAGCCCTCGGCGGTCTTCATCGGTGGCGCCGACAAGGCTGCCGCCGCTGCCGACGCCGTCAAGGGCTACGGCGCCGAGAAGGTGTACGTCGTCGACGACACCGAGATCAAGGGCTACCTGGTGGCCCCCAAGGCCGAGGTCCTCGCGCAGATCGCCGGCACGGCCAGCCCGGCCGCGATCCTGATCCCGTCCTCGGCCGAGGGCAAGGAGGTCGCCGGTCGCCTGGCGATCAAGCTCGGCTCGGGCCTGATCACCGACGCGATCGACGTCGAGGCCGACGGCACGACCACCCAGTCGGTCTTCGCCGGCAACTTCACGGTCAAGGCCAAGGTCACCAAGGGCACGCCGATCATCACGGTCAAGCCCAACTCGGCCGCCCCGGAGGAGGGTGCCGGCGCCGGCACCGTCGAGAACGTCTCCGTGACGATCTCGGACGCCGCCAAGACCGCGCAGATCGTGGCCTCGCAGCCGCGTCAGGCCACCGGTCGCCCCGAGCTCACCGAGGCCGCCATCGTGGTCTCCGGTGGTCGTGGCACCGGCGGTGACTTCACCGCGGTCGAGGCTCTCGCCGACGCGCTCGGTGCCGCGGTCGGCGCCTCGCGCGCCGCCGTCGACTCCGGCTGGAAGCCGCACACCTTCCAGGTCGGCCAGACCGGCAAGACGGTCTCGCCGCAGCTGTACGTCGCCAACGGCATCTCCGGCGCGATCCAGCACCGGGCCGGCATGCAGACCTCGAAGACCATCGTGGCGGTCAACAAGGACGAGGAGGCCCCGATCTTCGAGCTCGTGGACTTCGGCGTCGTGGGTGACCTCCACTCGGTCCTGCCGAAGGTCACCGAGGGCATCAACGCTCGCAAGGGCTGAGCTCCTCAGCTCCCGTCGACCGGGGAGCACCGTCCAGCACGGTGCTCCCCGGTCGCACTTTTACCGGCCGTCTCGGGTCGTGCCGGTCTGCCAGGACATGGCGGCGACCCGTCGGGGAACCGGTGACGTACCCGATCTTTCGACCAAGGAGCGCTGCCCGCAGCCGTGTCCGTCCTCATCCCACGCGAACGTCCCCGGAAGTGGCGCGCCGACGACGTCATCGTGACCGAGCCGTCGGTGGTCCGTCGTGCCATCGGCGCAGCCGCGATCGGCAACCTGACCGAGTGGTACGACTTCGGCGTCTACGCCTACTTCGAGCCCACGATCAAGGATGTCTTCTTCTCCGGGCTGAGCGACACCGCCGGCACGATCGCCACCTTCGGCCTGTTCGCGGTCGCCTTCCTGGTCCGCCCCTTCGGCGGTCTGTTCTTCGGCCCGCTGGCCGACCGGATCGGCCGCAACACGGTGCTCGCCGCGACGATGATCCTGATGGCCCTCGGGACCTTCTCGATCGGGTGCATCCCCGACAAGCACGCGATCGGTCTGTGGGCGCCCGCCCTGCTGCTGCTCGCGCGACTCGTCCAGGGCTTCTCGACCGGCGGTGAGTACGGCAACGCGATGACCTTCATCGCGGAGTACGCACCCGACCGGCGCCGGGGCTTCCTCGGCAGCTGGTTGGAGTTCGGCACGTTCACCGGCTATCTGCTCGGCGCCCTGGTCGTCACGGTCGTCGACGCCCAGCTCTCCGACGCCCAGCTGCACTCCTGGGGATGGCGGCTGCCCTTCTTCGTGGCGCTGCCGCTCGGCATCGTCGGCGTCTACCTGCGGACCCGGCTGGCCGACACGCCCGCGTTCCAGCAGCTGGAGCGCGACGCGGAGCAGAAGGAGCGTGCCCACCGCGCCAGCAGCGAGGCACGCACGTTGGCTCGGCTGTGGCCGTTCCTCCTGGTGTGCATGGGCCTGGTGATCGTCTGGAACGTCACCAACTACATGCTCACCTCCTACATGCCGACCTATGTCACCGAGACGGTTCCCGACGCGACGGCCGGGGGTGGCGTGTCCTCGAGCGCCTCGCAGTGGCTCCAGATCGCGGTGATGGCGATCGCGCTGCTCCTCATCCCGCTGCTCGGCCTGCTCTCGGACCGGGTCGGCCGCAAGCCGCTGATGTGGACGGGCACGAGCATGCTGCTCGTGCTCGCGCTGCCGATGGTCCTGCTCGTCCGCTCGCACAGCACTGCTGGGGTGTTCGCCGGCCTGGCGCTGATGGGCTTCGCGCTGATCTGCTTCAGCGCGACCGGCCCCTCGACGCTGCCGTCGCTGTTCCCGACCGAGGTGCGCGGAGCCGGCCTGTCGGTCGCGTTCAACGTCGCGATCTCACTGTTCTGCGGCACCGTCTCGGTGGTGGTCGGAGCGCTCGTCAGCGCCACGGGCGACCTGAACTGGCCGGCGTACTACCTGATCGGGGCGGGTGTCGTCGGCGCGGTCTCGCTGCTGTTCCTGCAGGAGCCGAACGGACGACGGATGTGGGGCTCGGCGCCCGCGGCCGCGTCCGAGGAGGAGGCGCAGGAGGTGGCGGCCGAGGCGAGCGTCTCCTGACCGGACCGCCCCGAGCTAGCGACGTGATCGCTTGGCAGCGGTCCGGGCGGCGCGGCGCAGGGCGGGGACGAAGAGCAGGTGGGCGGCCTTGCTGAGGTGGACGCCGTCGGCGATCCGGGCCCGCATGCCGAGGGGCGCGATGACCTTCGGGGTGTCGACCACGAGGCCGCCGCGCGACCGGACCAGCGCGGCCGCCGCGGCGGCGTACTCCTCCACGCGGACCTCCGGGTACGGCGCCCGCTCGTCGACGCCGGGACTCGTCGCGAGCACGACCGAGCGGCCCTCGCAGCGCTCCAGGACCTGCCGGATCGCGCCGAGGAACTCCTCGAGCGGGATGGGCCGGCTGGCGCCGTCGTTGCTGCCGATGCTCATCATCACGACGTCGAAGTCGCGGGGGTCCAGGTCACCTAGCTGGTCGAGCATCTCCGGCGCGATCGCGCCGCCGACCGCGAGGTTCACGGTGTCGCGCGAGACGGCCCACGGGATGAGGTGCAGCCGGTCGAAGTGACTGTCGCCGAGCATCAGGACGCGCATGGCCGCGACCCTAGGGCACGACGCGGGCTCGGCCCAGGACCATGTCCCGGACCCGCGACACGCTCGGACGGTTTCGTGCGAGCTGCGCGATTCGGCTGACGCGACCCCTCAGTGTGTGCATACCCGGGTCGATGCTCCGGTCGAAGATCCATCCCCCGGAGGCTGTCAGTCCTGTGTCCAGAACATCGCGCCCGTCCTTCCTCCGCGCCCTCCGCGGGATCGTTCTCGCCCTCCTGGCCGCGGCGACGCTGCTGATCGGCACCAACGGTGCTCGGGCCAGCGCCGACCTGGGAGGCGCGACCCGCCTGGTCGTGGGCTATCGCGCATCCGCGACGCCGGCCGGGATCCGGGCGCTCGACCGCAGCCTCGGCGCCACGGAGCGGTCGGCCATCGGAGCGTTGCGCGCCCGGGTGGTGACCGTCCCCTCCGACCGGGCGGCCGCGGTGCTCGCCCGCCTCCGCGCCGACGCGACGGTGGCGTACGCCGAGGTCGACGGCACCGAGCTCCCCACCGACGTCACGCCCGACGACCCCTACTTCCCGACCGGCGCGGGCGCGCTGAGTGGCGGGGAGTGGGGCAGCGTGAAGACCCAGGCGCCGACCGCATGGGGGACCACCACCGGCGCGAGCAGCGTCGTCGTCGCCGTGATCGACAGCGGCGTGGTGGCGAGCCAGAGCGACCTCGCGCCGGTCCTGGTCCCCGGCTGGAACGTCCTGACCGGCACCGCGGACACCGCCGACACCTTCGGCCACGGGACCGAGGTGGCGGGGGTCGCGGTGGCGGGCTCCAACAACGGCCAGGGCGTCGCGGCGTACTGCTGGCAGTGCCGGCTGATGCCGATCAAGGTCTACAACAGCACCGGTGCCTACAGCAGCGACATCGCCAGCGGCATCACCTGGGCCGTGGACCACGGTGCCCGGGTGCTCAACATCAGCATGGCCGGCACCACGGCCTCGAGCGTCCTCGCGAGCGCGGTGTCCTACGCGAACGCGCACGGCGCCGTGGTCGTGGCGGCCGCCGGCAACAACGGCAACAGCACGGCGACGTACCCGGCGTCGATCCCCGGTGTGATCTCGGTGGCGGCCACCGACCAGACCGACACGCCGTACTCCTACTCCGACTACGGCTCCTGGGTCGACGTCGCCGCGCCCGGCTCGACGGTCACGACCCTGCCCAACGGTGCGTACGGCGCCGTCGGCGGCACCTCGATCGCGAGCCCGGTGGTCGCCGGCATCGCGGGGCTGCTGCTGTCCTCGGTGCCGACCGCGACACCCGCCGACGTGGCGAACGCGCTGTTCACCACGACCGACCCGATCGCGGGGAGCAAGCCGATCGCCTACGGACGGGTGAACGCGGCGCGGGCCATCGCCGCCCTGACCGGGTCGAGCACGCCGCCCCCGCCGGCGCCCTCACCCTCCCCGACGCCCACGCCCACCCCGACGCCCACCCCGACCCCGACGCCCACCCCGACCACCACCACGACGTACAGCGGCAGCCTGACGCGGACGGTGACGAAGCGCTCCTACACCGTCGCCGCCGGTGCCGGTACGACGACGGGCACGCTGTCGTTCGGCAAGTGCTCCGCCTTCTCGCTCAGCGTCGCGACGTCCTCGGGCTCGGTCCTCGCGCAGGCGAGCGGCCCCACCGGGCTGACGGTCTCCACGACCGTCCCGGCCGGGACCTACGTGTGGACCGTGAGCAGCTCCTGCAAGGTCTCCTTCACGCTGTCGGTGACGGCGAGCTCCTGACATGCGCCGGTAGGGCCCCGTCGGCGAGGCCCTACCGGGTGTCACTCGGTCAGATCACGCGCCGAACGCGACCTGGTTGTTGATCGCGTCGAACGTGTCCTTGGCGAGCTCCTGGGTGGACTTGACCTGTCCGTACCAGACGCTTCCGCCGATGTTCGACCGGCTCGCGGCGTAGGCCAGGAGCTGGCTCACCGTCATGCTGGTCGCTCCGCCGAACGCCGGGCCGGCGTTGATGTAGGCGGTGCAGCTGAGCGGGTTCTTGCAGACCTGGGTGAGGTCGATCGAGATCCCGCCGATCGGTGCCGGGGCGCCGATCTTGTTGCCGCCGAGCGCCGGGTCGCTGAAGTACACGTCCAGTGCCGTGGAGAGCATCTGGGCCTTCAACATGGCGTTCATGGACGAGCCACTGGCGTTGGCAGCCTTGATCACGTTGGTGACGTAGGTGGCCATGCCGGTGGCGTTGGTCGCGGTGATGTCCCCGAACGGTGCGTAGGTCTTGAGCCAGTTGATCAGAGCGGGCTCACTGGCGGCCTTGATGATCGCCTGGCCGTTCTTGTTCTGCCAGAACCCCATCGTGAGAGCACCGGTCCTCGCGGCCCCGCACACCATCACGGTCTGCGACGCACTGCCGGTCGTGCCGCTGGTGTCCGTGGTGAACGTGGCGGTGTTGTCGTAGGACAGGCAGTCGTGTGCCGGGACCGGCACCGTGCGCGCGTAGGTGAAGGTGGTCGGGCTCGGGTCGGTGGCCGTCACGGTGCCGAGCGTCCCGGCGTAGGTGTCGGTCACGTTCACCGCGTCGTCGATCGCCGTCTGGGAGAAGGAGATCGCCGAGAAGGTGAAGTCGGCCGAGCCGGCCGTCAGGTCGGAGCCGTTGGACAGCGTCTGCGCGCCCCAGGTGGCCGTGGCGGTGTTGTCCAGCTGGCCGGCGGGCAGGCCCGCGAGGTGGCAGGAGTACGGGAACAGGTTGTCGAACGCCGTGAGCGTCAGACCACCGCTGGTGTCCACCGTGCAGACGGTGCCGTCGGACAGCTGGTCACTGATGCCGCTGATGGTGAGGGGCACGATGTTGAACGCCGAGTCGAAGTTCGGGTTGGAGACATCGATCGTCCCGGAGACCGTCACGTTGCTGTTGGTGCCGGCGTCGTGGGTGACCGACACCGTGTAGTTGAACGTCGCGGTTCCACCGACCTGCTTCACCAGCGTCTTGTCGACGTCCTTGGTGATGCCCCAGTTCCACGTGGTGTCGTAGGCGCCGCTGGCGTCCTTGACGACCGTCGGCTCGGACGCGGGCGGGTTCGGGGGCGGGTTCGACGCCCGCACCTTGAAGGCGTCGTACTTGCAGTCGCTCGGCTTGACCGGGTAGCCGTTGGCCAGCGAGCAGACCGCCAGGTTGTAGACCCCGCCCGGGTTGCTCGTGTCGGCGTACGGGAAGAGCTGGAGCTCGTTGTTCTCGAGGACGTGGTCGCCGAGGTTGGTGATGGTGCCGCCGGCGATGGAGAACGAGCGGGCGCCGTACGGGTCGCTCGTCGAGAGGTTCTTGGCGCCACCGTCGTTGGGGTCCGCCTGACCTCCGGGCTCCAGTACGGCGAAGAAGTACGTGCCGTCGGCCAGCGACGTCGGCAGTCCGCTGAACCAGACGTCCTCCTTGGACTGGTAGAGGTTGCAGTTGACCGGGTCGCCCGACGGGCCGTTGAGACAGGCGCCGTTGCCGGTGCTCGCCGTGATGTTCGTCGTGGTCGAGACGGCGTGGGTCACGGGCGTCGACGCACGTGCCGCTCCGCCGTAGATCCCCGTGCCGAGACCGAGAAAAGCCATGGACGCCACCGTGGTGACCGAGACCAGCGTCCTCCTCATCCGTTGCTTGTTGTCGGGCATGACTGCCCATCCCCTTGTTGTGTTAGTAGGCCTCCCGCATCGGCCGAGTCCCGCGGCTCACACCGACGGTAAGACGGCCCGGGGACCGCGGGAAGGTTTTCGGGGGCCAGCGGATGTGCGGCCCGTCTGACCAGCGGAAATCAGGAGGGACTGGTATGTACCAGTCCCTCCTGACGGATCACCTCACCGGCACCTCACCGGCACCTCACCGGCAGCTCGTCGGTCAGTCGTCGCCGTAGTAGGCGTAGCCCGGGTCGTCGACCAGGCCCACCTTCGCGATCCGGGTGATGGTGCGGTGGTCGGTGCGGCCGCCGATGCAGACCTTGCGCTTGGCCTGGTTGTTGGTGGTGTCGGACTCGATCAGGGTCCGGGCGCCGGTGGTCGCGTTGACGACCGGGTTGCCCTCGACCCACACGTTGTAGCAGCCGTTCGGCAGCTTGCGGAGGTCGAAGGACTGGCCGGCACGGAACTGCGCGTAGGTGTCGCCCCAGCCGGCCGCCAGCACCTCACGCGTCGACAGCGAGGTGTAGTCGCCGCAGGCGGTCGAGAGGTCGGTGTTGCTCGGGTTCATGTCCGCACCCGGGCCCGCCAGGTCGATGGCGTCGGTGTTGGCCAGGCAGAAGGCCTCCTTGCGCGAGTCGACGCCGCCGACGTCGTGGGCGTGGCCGGAGGGCTGCGGCGTCACGCCGAGGGGGAGCATCGAGTACGCCGCGAACGACTTGAAGTGCCAGTGCAGGTGCGTCGGGCGGGCGTCCCACTCGAAGGTGCCGACCTTGACGTAGTCGGGCAGCTGCTTGCCGTCCGCGCCGTAGAAGTACTGGTAGCCGTCCATGGTCAGGTCACCGGTGCGGAAGCCGTCGACGACCATCGGCGAGGTGCCGCCGTTCCACACCGTGGCCGAGAACTGCAGGAAGTTGCCGCTGGGCGAGATCCGGAAGCCGGTCGCCGGCAGTGCGCGGAGATCCGGGAGCGGCGTGCCCGCCGGCAGCTCGGCCGCCGTGATGGCGCGCTGCGCGCTGGGGCGTACGCCGGACGGCTGGGCCAGTCGCGGAGCGATGCGGGGCGCCGTACGGCATCCGCGGGCGGCGGTGCGGTCGACCACGCAGCCGCCGTCCTGCTTGACCGTGATCGTGGTCGTGGCGCTCCGGTTGGCGACCGGGATGTGCAGGGCCTTGGCCCACATCGGGTTGATCCTGATGGCGACCTGCCAGCGGCCGGTGGGGACGCGGACGTTCAGCCCGCCCCACTGGTCGGTCACCGACGCGGCGTACCCCTGCTGGATGCCCATCAGCGACCCGAGGGCGAAGGGGTTGTAGGAGCACTGGGTCGGGTAGTCCGACTCGCCCGGTGCCGCCGGGTCGACGCGGTCGGCCTGCTGGCCGATGCACGAGTCGAACTTGTGGAAGAACGCCGGGTGGGTGTTGGTGCCGAGCGGCGTGAACTTCATGTAGAGGAACGAGCCGAGCGCGTTGAACGTGACCGGCAGGTCGGTGGACAGGGGTACGTCGACCCCGCCCAGCCGCTCGAAGGCCTGCAGCGGGGTGGTGTAGTCGGGGCGCGTCACGCGCACCTCGAAGGGGCCGCCGGAGTTGATCATGCGGACCCCGAAGCCGCCGTACACGCTGTTGCCGTAGGTGTAGATCGTCTGCTTGGCGGGCGCGGACAGCTTGAGCACCGGGGGAGGCGCGGTGTCGGCGCGGGCGGCCGGGGTCGTCAGTCCGCCGATCCCGATCGACGCGAGGGGCGTGCAGAGGGCGAGTGCGCCGGCGGCGACGCGGAACCTGAGGGACATGCGGATCCTCCGATGGAGCGAATGGGGTGCCGGCCCGAGCGGCCGTCTGCCGACTGGGACGCGCGAGCACGCCGGGAGGTTGCGCGCTGCGAGCAACTAATCTGTGGGGGTGAGTACCGCCGCTGACGTGATCGACGTCGCCCGCAACGCCCGCACCGCCTCGCGCACCCTCGCGCTGGCCACCCGGGCCCACAAGGACCGCGCGCTGCACGCCATGGCCGACGCCCTGACCGACCGGTCCGCGGAGATCCTGGCCGCCAACGCCGAGGACGTGGCGCGCGCCGAGGAGGGCGGTACGCCCGCCAACATCATCGACCGGCTGCGGCTCACGCCGGAGCGGCTGGACGGGATGGCCCAGGGCCTGCGCGACGTCGCCGGCCTGGCCGACCCCGTCGGCGAGGTCGTGCGCGGCGGCGTGCTCGCCAACGGGCTGGAGATGCGCCAGATCCGGGTGCCGTTCGGCGTGGTCGGGATGATCTACGAGGCGCGCCCCAACGTCACCGCCGACGCCGCCGGCATCTGCCTGAAGTCCGGCAACGCCGTGCTGCTGCGCGGCTCCTCGTCGGCGCGGTCCAGCAACGCCGCGCTGGTCGCCGTGATGCGCGACGCGATCGTGGCCAGCGACCTCCCCGCCGACGTCGTCCAGCTCGTCCCGGGCGACAGCCACGACAGCGTCAAGGCGCTGATGCGGGCGCGCGGGTACGTCGACGTGCTGATCCCGCGCGGCGGTGCCGGCCTGATCCAGTCGGTCGTCGAGGAGTCGACGGTCCCGGTCATCGAGACCGGCGTCGGCAACTGCCATGTGTACGTCGACGCGGCGGCCGACCTGGACAAGGCGCTCGCCATCGTGATCAACGCCAAGACCCACCGCACGTCGGTGTGCAACGCGGCGGAGTCGCTGCTGGTGCACCGCGACGTGGCGGGGGAGTTCCTGCCGCGGATCACCGCCGCCTTCCAGACCGCGGGCGTCGTGGTGCACGGCGACGCGTCCTTCCAGGAGCTCGGCGCGGAGGCCGCGACCGACGACGACTGGGGCACCGAGTACCTCTCGATGGACATCGCCGCCCGGGTGGTCGACTCCATCGACGAGGCGATCGAGCACATCCAGACCTGGTCCAGCGCCCACACCGAGGCCATCGTCACCGAGGACCAGGGCGCCGCCCGGCGGTTCGTCGCGGAGGTCGACTCGGCGGCGGTGCTGGTGAACGCCTCGACCCGCTTCACCGACGGCGGCGAGTTCGGCTTCGGCGCGGAGATCGGGATCAGCACCCAGAAGCTGCACGCGCGGGGACCGATGGGCCTGCCGGAGATGACCTCGACCAAGTACGTCGTGATCGGGGACGGCCACATCCGCTGACGCGGGCCTACGGCTCAGGCGGCGCCCAGCGCGGCCGCGGCGCGGTCCCGGGTCCGGATCGCCACGGCGCTCGTGGTCACCAGCGCCAGGGCGAGGATCGCCAGGCCGCAGCCGAGCATCAGCCACCACGCGGGATGCGAGGCGTCCGCGAGCCCGGTCGACGCCGCGCCGTGCAGGTGGCCGTAGGCGATCGTGGGGAGGACCGCCACGCCCAGCGAGACGCCCACCTGCCGGCTGGTCGAGGCGATCGCCGCGGCGACGCCTGCCTGGGCCCTGGGCATGCCGGACACTGCCGCGTTGGTGATCGGCGCGTTGAGCATCCCGAAGCCGATCCCGAAGGCCAGGTAGGCCACGCCGAGGTAGGCCATCGGCGTACCGCTCTCGACGCGGAGCAGCATCAGCGCGCTGAGCGCGATTCCCGCGCCGGCCACGACCATCGGCACCCGCGGGCCCACGGCGCCGACGATGCGGCCCGAGATCGGCGACATGACCGCGGTCGCGCTGGCCATCGGCAGCGTCATCAGCCCCGCCTGGAGCGGGGAGAGTCCCCGGACGTCCTGGAGGTAGAGGGTGTTGAGGAACAGGAAGCCGCCCATCGCGCAGAAGCCGAGGATGGCGCTCAGCACCGCCCCGCTGAACGGGATGCTGGCGAAGAAGCGCGGGTCCAGGAGCGGTTCGGTACGCCGCAGCTCGTAGCCCACCAGCATCACGACCGCGACGCCCGCGGCGGTGAAGCAGCCGAGCACGGTCGTCGAGCCCCAGCCCAGCGAGCGGCCCTCGATGATCGCGTACGTCAGCGAGGCGAGCAGGCCGACGACCAGCACCTGCGCGACCGGGTCGAGCCGACGTACCCGATCGGCCCGGGACTCCGGGACGAACACCGCCGTCAGCGCCAGGGCGGCCACGACGACGGGGATGTTGAGCCAGAAGATCGCGCGCCAGCCGACCGCGTCGACGAGGACGCCGCCGAGGACCGGGCCGAGCGCCATGCTCAGCCCGACCGTCGCGCCCCACAGGCCGATCGCCTGGGCGCGCTCCCTGGGCTCGCGGAAGGTGTTGGTGATGATCGACATGGCCACCGGGTTGAGCATCGAGCCGCCGACGGCCTGGACCGCCCGGGCCGCGACCAGGAAGCCGGGGGTCTGCGCGGCCGAGCACAGCAGCGAGCCCAGGCCGAACAGGACGAGGCCGGTCTGGAAGACGCTGCGCCGTCCGAGCCGGTCGCCCATCGAGCCGGAGAGCATCAGCAGGCTGGCCAGGACCAGCGTGTAGGCGTCGATGACCCACTGCAGCTCGCTCCCGGTGGCGGCGAGGTCGCGGCTGATCGAGGGGAGCGCGAGGTTCACCCCGGTCGCGTCCACGCCGACGATGAACAGGCTCATGCAGCAGATGGCCAGGACGCCCCTGCGCCGGCCGTGGGTCATCTCGGTCATGACTCGGCCGCCTCGCGCATCTTGTCGATCAGCCGGGCCAGCTCGCGCCGCTCGGCCGCGGTGAGGGTGGCTACCGGCGCCGGCACCACGTCGGGAAGGGTGCGCAGCCGCTCCATCAGGCCGCGGCCCTCGTCGGTGATGGTGACCAGGCGCTTGCGCGCGTCGTCGGGATGGGCGACCCGGGCGGCGTACCCGCGACGGACCAGGTCGTTCACGATCCCCGACATCGCCGGGGCGTCGACGTGCATGGCCTCGGCGAGCTCGCGCTGCGAGAGCGCCCGGTCCTCGACCCGGCGCAGCGCGCGGTAGCGGCTCCACGGCATGCCGCTGGCCTCCTGGAGCAGGGCCGGGGCGAGCATCTTGTGGTCCATGACCAGGCCCATCAGGCCCATCCAGACCGCGAGCGGGTCAGGGCTGGTTCGTCGCATGAAATGATTGTATGACAACAACTGTATGTGGACAAGGAACGGCGCTCAGGCGACCGCGACCGGGGCCGGAGCGGGGGAGTCGGCCGGGGCGCCGGCCATCCGCACCAGCACGCGCCCGATGACCGCCGCGCAGGCGAGCGCGACGGCGATCCGCCAGGGCGAGGTCTGCACCGACTCGTGCAGGACGGTCACGCCCAGGGCCACGGTCAGCAGGCAGTTCGTCACGTTGAGGACCGGCATCGAGGCCGCCAGCGGGCCGGCGCCGTACGCGACCTGGTTGACCGCCAGGCCACCGACCCCGCAGCCCACCACGGCGTACGGCAGCCAGACCAGGGGGAGTGCCGCGAGCGGGTGGGAGCGCAGCCACAGCTGGGTGGCGTCGACGAGCACGGCCATCAGGGCGAACAGCACGCCCGAGGCCAGGCCGAGGGCGGCGGCGCGAGTGGCCGGCCGGCGTACCGCGCGGGAGAGGACGGCGGCGAGACCCGCGAGGCCGACCCCGGCGGCGGTGGCGAGGAACAGCGCCGTCGGGTCGGGCGCCGTCCGCGCGGGCCGCGGGGCCGCGGCCAGCAGGAGCAGGGCGAGCGCGGCGACCGTCGCCGTCGCAGTGCGTACGTCGCTCCACCGGGGCCGGGTCCGCGCCACCAGGTCGCGCAGCGGGAGGGCCGCGACGACGCCCACGACCACGACGGGCTGGACCAGGCTGATCGGGCCGTGGCGGAGGGCGAGCGCATGCGCGGTGAAGCCGACCGGCCCGAGGGCGAGCGCGAGCAGCCAGCGCGGCCGGCGCCACACGCCGCCGAGCGGCGACTGGCCCGCCACGTGGTGCTGGATCGCGGTCGAGAGCCCGGTCGTCGCGGCACTCGCGAGGGCGAGGCAGACCGCCGGCCAGATCACGTCCCGAACGGTAGGGACGCGAGGTGGATCGACGGTGAACGGTGCGTGGATGTCGCGGGGGGAGGGTCCGTCCGTCGTACCCGCTCGGGGTAGGTTTCCGCCCATGGCGGGCACCAATGAGCGGATCATGGCCGACCCCGCGAGCGAGCGTCTCTTCACCGGTGCCACGATCATCACTGCGGTCCGGATCGTCATCACCCTGGCGATCGCGCTGTGGGCGGCGCACGAGCAGTCGCTGACCTGGATGTGGATCGGCCTGGTCTCGCACTGGATCGGCGACAGCCTGGACGGCGAGTGGGCCCGCTGGTTCGACTGCGAGACGCGCATCGGCGCCGTCGTCGACATGATGTGCGACCGGCTGGCGTGCGGCGTCCTGTACGGCGGCCTGGTGTGGCTGCAGCCGAAGGGCTGGCTGTTCGACCAGGGTCACATGACCCTGATCGGCATCCCGATCGGGATCTACCTGCTGGAGTTCATGGTCGTCGACATGTTCCTGTCGACCGCCTTCCTGGCCTGGCCGATCCGCAGCCCCAACTACTTCTGGGTGATCGACAAGCGGATCTACCTGTGGAACTGGTCGCGCATCGGCAAGGGCGCCAACTCCGGTGCGTTCGCGGTCATCCTGCTGTTCAGCGGCTGGTGGTGGCTCGGCACGATCATCGCCGTCGGCCTGCTGGCCGTGAAGTGCGTGTCGCTGCGCTGGCTGCTCCAGCTCGGACTCCCGATCCCGGACCGCCCGATCCCCGAGCACCTGCCCGCCGAGATCCGCGACCGGATCGCCACCGCATGATCCTGGTCTGGCTGACGACCTGTCTGTTCAGCCTGGCGTCGGCGCTGCTGCCGTTCCTCCCCATGGAGGTCTACATCCTCGGTGCGGGGGCCAAGTACGGCGACAGCACCGGCGCCGCCATCTCCCTCGGCATCGCGGCCGGTGTGGGCGCCACCTTCGGCAAGATCATCTGGTACGAGCTCGCCCTGCACGGCAGCCGGCTGCCCTGGGTGCAGCGCAAGATGTCGAAGCCCAAGATCGCCGAGGCCTATGCCCGTTGGACGACGCGGATGCAGGGACGCCCCTGGTACGCCGCCACCATCATGTTCATCGCCGCCTCGGTCGGCATCCCGCCGCTGCTCGCGATGGCGGCCGTCGCGGGCTTCCTGAAGATGCCCCTGTGGGTGTTCATCCCGACGGTCGTGGTGGGCCGCAGCATCCGCTTCGCCCTGCTGTTCATGGGCGTCGACGTCCTCCACGTGCTGATTGGATAGCATCAGCGCCATGCTCGCGCTCGAGATTGACCCGTGGATCGTCGGTGGTGGCTTCCTCCTCGTCCTGCTGCTCCTGCTGGGGGCCCTGGTCGCCTTCGGTGGCGGTCGCGACCACACGTGAAATTGGCCGAGCGTGTCGCCGCGGACGCTCCCTCGCCGGGTTTGCGACTCTCGGCTCCTTCGGTCGCTGGCGCTCCCTTCGTCGCCTCGCGCCGCAAACCCGGCCTCGGTCGCTGCGGCGACACGCTGCCGGCCCGCGGTTGGCTTGCGTAGGTCCTGCCTTGGTCTGGCGGCAAGACTTCCGGCCCGCAATGGTCTGCGTAGGTCCTGCCTTGGTCTGGCGGCAAGCCTTGGGGCGTCCCGCTGCCGGCCTGAGTGGTCGGTGACCTGGTGAGCGCCCGGCGTCGTGTGGGGGTGATGGGTGGGACGTTCGACCCGATCCACCACGGGCACCTCGTGGCCGCCTCGGAGGTCCAGGGGTGGCTCGACCTCGACGAGGTCGTCTTCGTGCCGACCGGTCAGCCCTGGCAGAAGGCCGAGCGCCGTGTCTCGCCGGCCGAGCACCGCTACCTGATGACGGTGATCGCCACCGCCGCGAACCCGCGGTTCACGGTGTCGCGCGTCGACATCGACCGGCCCGGACCGACGTACACCATCGACACGCTGCGGGACCTGCACGAGCAGCGGCCGGACTCGGACCTGTTCTTCATCACCGGTGCGGACGCGCTGGCCAACATCGTCACCTGGCGCAACGCCGACGAGGTCTTCGACCTCGCGCACTTCGTGGGGTGCACCCGGCCGGGCGCGGAGCTCGCGCCGGAGGTCGTCGATTCGCTTCCGGGCGAGAAGGTGACGATCCTCGAGGTGCCGGCGCTGGCGATCTCGTCCACCGACTGCCGCGAGCGACAGGCGGCCGGGCAGCCGATCTGGTACCTGGTGCCCGACGGCGTCGTCCAGTACATCGACAAGCACCGCCTCTACCCGGGAGACCCATGACCGCCACCGACTTCGCCGTCGGCCTGATCGAGGTCGCGGCCCGTGCCGCGTCCGACAAGCTCGCCACCGACCTCATCGCCTTCGACGTCAGCGAGCAGCTCGCCATCACCGACGCGTTCCTGCTCGCCTCGGGCTCGAACGACCGCCAGGTGAAGGCCATCGTCGAGGAGATCGAGGACCGGGTCCGCGAGGTCGGCGCGAAGCCGATCCGCCGCGAGGGGGAGCGGGACGGGCGCTGGGTGCTGCTGGACTTCGGCGACATCGTCGTGCACGTGCAGCACGAGGAGGAGCGGCAGTACTACGCCCTCGAGCGGCTCTGGCGCGACTGCCCGACCATCGCTCTTCCCGACGACCTCTGATGGCCGGGACGCCAGGGATGCGCCGGCTCGTCCTGCTGCGGCACGGGCAGACGGCCTGGAACGCCGAGTGCCGCATCCAGGGACAGATCGACTCGCAGCTCGACGCGGTCGGGCTCGCGCAGGCCGCGGCGGTCGCGCCGATCGTGGCCGCCCTGAAGCCGACCCTGCTCTGGACGTCCGACCTGTCCCGCGCCCGGCGTACCGCCGAGATCGTGGGGGAGGCCTGCGGGCTGGCCCCCGTGCCTGACGAGCGGCTGCGGGAGTACACCCTGGGACGCTGGGAGGGATCGACCCACCAGGAGTTCGCGACCGCCGACCCGGCCGGCTTCGAGCTGTTCCGCACCGGCCGCTGGGACGAGCTCGCCGACGCCGAGCCGCCCGAGGCCGTCGCCAAGCGCTTCACCGCCTGCCTGGGCGACCTGGTCGACGCGCTGGGGCCGGGCGAGCTCGGCGTCGCCGTCGCGCACGGCGCCTCGATCCGCACCGGCCTGGTCGCCTGGCTGGGCTGGACGCCCGAGGCCGCGTCCGCCTTCTGCGCCCTCACCAACTGCGCGCGGGTCGAGCTGGCCGAGCGGGAGAACGGCGGCTGGGCGGTGGCGGCGTACAACATCGCGGCCCCCTAATTCGTGCATTGGCGCGGCCGGAGGGCCGTGCGAATCTGGGATGTCGCCCCCGGCGATCGGCCAGGGCGTCTGCCCCTTGGAGATCCCAGATGAACCGTTCGATCAGCAAGCTCCTCGTAGTCGCGGCGACGGGTGTCGTCGTCATCGGCCTCGCGCCGGCCGTCGCCACGGCAGCCTCCTCGCCGGCGGCTCCGCCACCGTTCGCCGGTGACCCCGCGTCGGCGCGCAGCGTCGTCCTCGATGGTGGTGCCAAGGTGCTGCCGACCAGCCGTACCGTCGCGCACTGGTACGGCCACAGCCTCGACCCGAGCAACGGGATCGACTACTCGTACAACATGGTCGGGGCGGACCCGAACAGCTGCTCGGGAAGCGGTTGCGACGTCACCGTCCAGGTCGACATCACTCCGGTGGTGGTCAAGATCGCGGGCCAGACCTTCGACGGGAACAGCGTGCTGGAGCCCACGCTGTCCTCGCCGCTGTTCCAGAACAACGACTACGGCACCACGCCGGCCGCGACCGCCGCGGGGAACTTCCCCGGCGTGCCGCAACAGGTCCGCGGCCCCGGCGGAGCGCTCTCGCAGGAGGACGCCGGCGTACCGCTGCAGCTCGAGGACGCCACCATGCGGGCCCAGTTCGACCGGACGGGAGCCAGTCCGTACCACCTGCGGCTGCACGCCAACCTGCTGCCCGCGGTGACGATCACGGTTCCCCAGCAGCAGGGCACGCTCCTGCTGAGCGGTCGCGGCGTCACCATCGCGGCCCTCAACGCCACGTGGTGGGCGGGCCAGATCAACAACCTGGAGACGACGGCCGACCCGACGCACCTGCCGCTCTACCTGACCGACGACGTGCTGCTCTACACGAACAACGACGTCAGCACGACGGGCATCATCGGCTTCCACGGGACGGGTGCGGCGGGCCTCAAGAAGGGCTACGGCAAGAACCAGGGCAACGGTGCGGTGCAGACCTTCGCGTGGGCGTCGTACCTCAGCCCGGGGGTGTACGCCCGACCCAACGGCGGTACGTACTGGGCCCTGCAGGACATCCACGCGATCAGCCACGAGATCGCGGAGTGGGCCGACGACCCGTTCGTCAACAACTACGTGGAGCCGTGGCTGACGCCGACCGCTCCGCAGTACGGCTGCACCAACGTCCTGGAGACCGGCGACCCGGTCGTCGGGATCGGCTTCGCCATGGGCACCAACACCTTCCGCCAGGGCCCGAACCCGAACGGCACGGTGAGCTCGGACGGGTACTACCACCCCGAGGACGAGGCGCTGCTGCCGTGGTTCGTGCGATCGCCGTCGAACGCGACCGGCTCGGAGCCGAACCAGAGCGGCGCGGGCGGCCGGTACACCCTCATGGGCGACCTCAACCCGTTCCAGGGCTTCCGCCAGCCCGCGACGGGCTGCTGAGGGACGTCCGCAGCACCGGATCCGATCGGTCCGCCCGGCCCCCGCGAGGGCCGGGCGGGCGCTGTACGCGCTCGCGCCGGGCCCGGATTTCACCTCGCCGTGGGTGTTCGCTAATATCTCTCTTCGTTGCTCCACGGAGCGATGACCCCGGGGGTGTGGCGCAGCTGGTAGCGCACCTGCATGGCATGCAGGGGGTCAGGGGTTCGAGTCCCCTCACCTCCACCAAGGTTAGTAAGTAGAAAATCACCGAAGCGGGCCGGAAACGGCCCGCTTCGGTGCTCTTCTGGGGTGTTCTGGGGCTGCTGTGACGTTCGAACGACCGTCAGGACGGCCTCCAATCACACTTATGTCAACGAGGCTGAGTGGTCTCGAAACCTTGCGGCGCGGGTTCGATCGCCGCTGGTTAGGCGGCGGGGTGTCCGGCGAGGTCAGTTCTGAGCTCCTTGATGAGGATGCGGGCGATCGCGTCCAGGTCTGGGTCGGATCGCCGGACGCCGCGTGCCCTAATCTCAAGTCTTCGTTGCCGCCGCGCCATCGATCCTCCTCTTTGTGGTGCCGCCGGATGTGATAGCTCATCACGTCTGTGCGGTGACGGGCCGTGGTGAGCGGGCGTGGATCTCCTGCCAATGCTCCGCGGACCACCTTCGTGCACGCGTTGCTGATCACGCCACACAATCAGTCGACGCCTTGGTCCGAGGTGCGGGGCGCTGCGGCCGCACGCGCCTCAGGTACCTCGATGACTGGATGCGATACGAGTAGGAGTGTCGACGCCTCGATTCCTGCAACGCGGCAGAGGCCTTCGAAATGCCCCGTATCAACGGCGTTCATGAAGGTGAAGACAGCCGAGATGATCGCGCCGATCTCGTCGGGGCTCACGGCGACATCGGTCTCGGGAGAGTCAGCGTGGGAGTTCGCATGCGTAAACCTGGTCAGCTGAATCCGGAGTGCGTCGGCATCGCCCTCGTAGCCGCGCGCCTCAAGCGTGTTGCCGACGTCGCGCATGGCATCCGTGAAGTTCCCGGCCAAGGACGGGCTCTTGAACGCGAGAAAGGTTTCGAGCATCCGGCGTAGCACGTTCGGATAGAGGAGCAGTGCATCGAGCTTCTTCTCCATCGAGCCGTCGTCCTGCAACGCTGCCTGCGCCCGAACTGCCGAAATGAACGCATGGTGGTAGCTCGACCGGATCTTGACTCGTGCCCCTTCGCTGGGCGGCCAGACCTTGAATTGTGGAACTCGCTTCGACTTGCCATGGACTTGTTTGTGCGGGGCGACGAGCTCGTAGCAGTTCGAGGCGTATCCCCTGTTGTTACCGGCACCACGCCGCCCTGGGAGCCCCTCAATCTGGATATCCCACTGCCGGAAGAGCTCGAAGTTGTGCGTCAGTAGGAAGACCTGCTCAATGTGGCTCCTTGAGACGGTCTCGCTCCAGATGTAGGTCGAGATACCTGTGAAGGCGTTGCTATCGAGACTCGAGACTGGGTCGTCAATCACCACGATTGGCTTGCCATTGGCGGCGTCGGAGCGTTTGACCCGTTCGAGGAAGTGAATCAATGTGATCGCTGTCCGCTCACCCGTGCTCAGGTCAAGCGCTGGTGCCCCATGGCGGGTAACTCTGTAGCGCTTGCCGTCGGGGAGCAGCTCAAATGACAGTTCGTTGCGCCCGAGGATGCGAGTCAGCTCCTTCGCCATGACTTCCGCGCTTGGGAGCGGGTCGCCCTCGACGTTCTCTAGGGCGGCCACCTTCTCCCGGTACATGCGGAGATCTTGCTCAAGCTGCGATTTGTCCCTGGTCTGTGTCTCGACCGCCTCAGCGAGTTCGGCAATCTTCGCCTCTGACTCCTTGAGTAGATGGAGTTCCACGCGCTTCGCTGCCTCACTCACGAGGGTCGCGTGCTGAGTAACGCGTTCGTTGTGGGTCATCAGCGCCGCTTCGATCCGGGTGCCGTCGACGATCGGGGCAGCGGTGATCTCGTCATCGACACGGAGCAAAACGTTGGCGCGCTTCCGTTCCAAAGCGGTTGCAGCTCTGAGAGCCACCCTTCCAACTCGGTCGCCTCGTTCCTCGCCGCGGTGTGAGCGGCATTGAACTCGTCGCGCAGGTCTTCGAAGAGAGACCCGACAATGCTCCCCTCGCCCAAAAGTCCATGAAGCGCGTCTTGGCAGACTCCAACTTCCCGAAGCAGTCGGTCGACGGACCGCTGTGCGGCTTCGACCTCATCGGAGAAGTGCTGCTCGATCTGGCGCTTCCGATCCTCGGGGAGTGGGCCTCCGCAGAAGATGCAGGTATCCAGACCCGCATGAAGGTGCCGGCCGTTGTCCACCCAACTCGATGCACGCTGGTTCTGTTCGAGAGTGTCCAGCACCACCGACAACGGGGACGTAGTGAGCACCACGACAGCCTCGTCGCGGAGTTCTGGCCGTACCCTAAGCGAATAGGACTTTGCTGCGACGCGCTGGCGTTCGTCGGAGTTGACGGTGTTGAGGTCAGCGTCCTTCTGCCGGTCGGCTATCACGGTCCAAGAGTGGTGTGAACCGGCGAACCTGTTCCTGACGACCCGCGTGCTGTAGTTCGAGTTCGACGCATACTCGCCGCCTGCGCGCCGTAGCGAACTGACCACTCGGTCACGGATGGCCGTGTACTCATTATCCAGCGCGCGCTCGGCAGCGGACGTGGTGCGAGCGGCGGTAGCGAGGCGCTCGCCAGTCGCCTCGATCAGATCCTTCAGTTCGGCGATCCGCGCCTCGTCCTCAACGGTGCGTTCGCCCAACGTGAGAACGGCGTCGATTTCGGCGGCATCGCGGAAGTTATGCGACCGGTCGACATATGCCTCGCTGAAGACATGGATGCGATCGAACTCGTTGTCGTACTGCTGGCTGCTCGACCGCTCGTTCGTCCTGTCTGGGTCGCTCAGACGGACGGAAACCTTGGTGAATCCACCGCTGTCGGCGTCCAGGCTGTCCAGAGCACGAGCCAGTGATGTCTTTCCGGCACCGTTCGTGCCGTAGATCAGGTTGATTCTTTCGAAGTCGGGGTTGGAGCCACCCCAACGGAAGTCCTCGAAGATGCCGGAGTCCCTGATCGACTCGAACCGACGAAGCATTGCCTACTCCCACTTCCAGATCTGCCTGCGCCACAGTGTGCAGCACCGCGCCGACACATCCGGTGACAGCGCGCCCCTGGGGAGCGTGTGAGATTGGGGCAACCCGCGGCCAGGATGCTCTCTAATCTGCGGCCGGCAGTGTTACTCACTCGGAAGTTACCGCGCGAGCGGCGCTTTGGAGCTTGCTTAGGGCCTGTTCCCAGGGAATCCGCTCTTGCTCAAGCTTCGCATCGCCCTCCGCGCGGAGGCGCTCCAACGCCGTGCGCTCGGTTGGTTGAAGTTCCAGTTTGGCGCGGGTCGGCTTGGGGTCGGAGACCCAGAGATCGCGGTGGTCCAGCAGGGTTCGCTCATCCATGAGGACGCTGATGACCGTGGGCAGGTGGGTGCGCAACCGGTGGAGGATGGCGAAACCGTGTGAATCGAGGTCGCCCCAGTAAATTACGTGCCCCCGTTGGACCCAAGGAAGGTTCCCAACCACGTCGACGGCGTACCCGTCGCCATGAAGAACGATGGCGCCGGGCCACTGTGGCATTGCCAACACCGATTCAAGGTTCTCGAAGATAAACACGACGGCAGGCCGCAGATCGAGCGAAGCCAACTGTGCTGGCGGCGCGGCAAAATCGGAGATCCCTGAAGGCGCGAGGGTTGGGTCGAGGATCCTGACTCGCACCATGCGGTCGGCCTCGACGATGCCCAGCCCTGCTGAGCCGGTAGCCGCGCGGTGAAGGTCCGTGATGACGGACCGATGCGAGTTGAACCACTTGGTGTCGACGCCGCGGATCGGTATCTGGCGAGGGCGAAGGCCTCGAACGGAGTTGACGGCTAGCCAATCGACCGCTTGTACGACTTGCTCGAAGCGTGCGGGTGCCCAGCGAAGAGTCTCGACCGCATGGCGCCGGATCGCGGCGTCAAGCGCCTCGGAGAATCCAAGGGTTTCACGCAGCCTTGCTACACGCGAGTGCAGAATTTTCCAATCCCGGGCAGCGGTGCCTCCTGCGAAACTCGCAACCGAGTCTGCGTCCCGGAAGCGCAAGCGGACGGGCACCTGCTGTTGCCCAATGCTGCGCCACGTTCGTGGCTCCCAATCGAGGTCGGCACCGTCTGGAAGCGAGGCTTCCGACCACTTGCGCACCCACGTCTCGGCTGCCAGTTCGTCGGAGCGAACCTCGCGCTCCAATGGCGGTTTGAGTGAGACGGAAAGGACAGGAGTGTTGGTGGGCCGAGTTGCCCACTGTGCGAGCTTGGAGGCGAGTTTCGCGCTCGCGATGCCGCGCGCCTCATCAACTCCGATCACGACGGCTCCGACTCGGGTTGGTCCCAGCGAATCTCGGAGACTTCGGACTTCCGTCTGGTCGGGTTCTCGATCGATGTCGCGGCTCCCACGTAGGGCTCGATCGTCTGCAGCAGTTTCTGCGGGGTTGCCAGAACCATCTGGAAGCCGAACTCGACGAAGATGTCCAAGGCCATCCGGGTGTAACGGGTGTCGGCCTTGTCGAAGGCCTCATCGAGCACGATCGTGCCGTACCGGGGGTATTCGTCATCTGCGTCGGCCAGCTGATAGCGGAGCGCGGCCGCCAGACAGAAGACGACCAACTTCTGCTGCTGACCACCTGACATGGCAGCACCCGAGTCGTACGTGGCCTCGACACGACCGCTGTCGTCGACCTCTTCGGCCAGGAAGGTCACATGCTGGCGGGTGTCGAGGCACTGCTGGCGCCACACGCGGTCGGAATGCTCACTGGACCCCAGCTTCCTCATAATCTCGGCGAGCGTCGCGAAACGACGCTCAGCCGACTCCAAGTCGTCGTCGGTCCAGCTTCCTTCCGAGATGGCGCGCAGATCGCCGATGAACCGTGTGACGGTGTCGGAGCGTCTGGTCTTGATTCGAAGGTTGAGGAATCGACCCTCGTCGAATGGAGATCGGCGCAGCGAGGTGTTAACCGGCCTGACGCGCTCTTCGATCTCCCGCGGTGCGGAGAGGATGTCGCTGACGAGCTCGCCGATCATGTCGCGTGAACGCTCCCGCAGCAGTCGCAGGAAGTTCGCCTCATGCTCGGGCAGGCCGTGAGCGATGATCGTGTCAAGCAGCTCCAGGTAGTTAGCGCGATCATCGACTCCTGGGGTGAGCTCCGCCGACGCAGCCGCTGCGGGCCAGTGCCCGTTGAACTGTGTGGCCAGCGAGACCAATTCCTCGCCCGCCTTCCTCTCATCCCGCAAGGCATCGTCCCGCTCCTGGCCCAGGCGACGTGTGACCTGTTGCCCGATCTCTCCGATGACATCGCGCGTCACGTTGCGGCGCACGGAACGGAACCGCTCGTTCAGTGCCGCGGTAGTGGTCTCGTCCAACGCAGGGACAGTTCCTGAGGCCAGGTCGGCCTCGATCCTTCCGATGAGGCCTGCCAGTTCCTCTGCCGTGCTCTCCGAGCTCGACAGGCTGACCTGAGCATGGATCCGATCGTCACCAGCAGCTTTGCGAGCGGCCCGGGCACGTTCCTCAGCCTGGATGGCTGCGGTCAGATCGCTGTCGTCTCGGGTGAGGTCATCGAGCTGTTCCTGAAGGGTGCGGACTGCCTGGGTTGCTGACTGGTAGTCGAGGTCGTGCCAATGCCGACCACGGAGCGTCTCAAGGATGCCTCGGCGCTTCTGGGCTTCTCTCTGCGCCTCGGCGATGCGGTCGACGACACCAGCCGCGTCAGCGATTTCGCTCGCCGCCGCGTTGAGTTGTTGAACAAGGGCTTCTAGTTTCGCCTCACGGTCCCCGAGCACCCAGTGGCCGCGATCGTCGATCGCCTGGCGGTCGTCCTTCTCGTAACGGGTCCGCGAGGCTTTGACCTGTCCGTTGATGGTTACGGCCCGGACGTGGCTGTCGAGCAGGTCGGGTGAGTCGACGCAGGCGAAGTCGTAGCGCTCGGAGAGTTGCCCGGAGAGCCACGCAGCGAACGGTCCCGAACGGACCCGTACCCGGTTGACGAGGGAGTTGTCATTGCGGGCGGGACGCGGCGGGGGAGACTCTGCCGCCACTTCTTCGAATACCAATCGTCCGGGGATGCGGTGGGCGTCAACCCAGCGCCGAACCTGCCGGAGGTGTTCGGAACGAACGAGCAAGGTCAGCGCGAGGGGCCGAAGCACCCGTTCGATGGCGCCGGTCCATGTCGAGTAGAAGGCGTCGACCTCGATGAGCTCGGCTGCGAAGGGGAGCGCCGTTGAGGGGACGGACAGTTCTTCGGCGAGCATAGTGCGGATGGATAGCAAGTGATCGGGGACCGTGCTGCCCGTTGACCGTAGCGATATCACCGCGCGTTCGAGACGTTGGTGTTCTCGCCGAGCTTTCGAGAGACGTTCCAGCTGCTCGTGCGACGGTCCGGCGACGGTCGCGTCGTCGCCCAGCATCTCCTCGATGGCGCGCATCAGCTCCGCGAACGTCGTCGCGTCCTCCGGTGCGCTCTCGATCCCTGCGTTCTCAAGATCGGTGGCAAACCTCGTCCAGCGGTTGCGCACGTCCTCGACGTTCTGATCGGCTGCGCGAATGCGATCTCGGAGGTGATTTGCCTGGTCTCCGCCGAGTTGAAGCGCCTGCTTGTTCGCCGTGTCCCAGGCTGTGTCGGCATCGAGGTAGGCCTGTTCGGCCTTCTCCGTCTCGATCCGCAGAACCACCAGACGCTCGTTCAACTCATCCAGTTCTGCTGTTGCGAGGTCGAGACTCCGACGCCGCTGGTAGGGCTCCACCGCGTCGATCAGCAGTCGCGCCTCGGCGGCCGCGGCGCGTGCGGCGTTGTACCTCTCGGCGTGGATCCGCAGCTTCACGAGATGGTCTCGTTGTTGTCTCAGCTGGACCACCCGATCGTGAGCGTCCCTTAGCTCCCCGAACTGATCCACGGCCGTCTGAGCGAGATCGAAGGTCGCGGGACGCTCCAGCATGTAGTCGCGGAAGAGCTGGTCCAAGCTGTCGAGGCTCTTCGCTGACTGGGTCTTGTGAAGTAGCTGTAGAGCACTCTCGTTGGCGATACCGAAGATGGATCGCACACGCGCATAGAACCGTCCGTGACCGTGGTTGCTCGTGACGACGGCGTCCGGCCAGTTCTGCTGCGCCTTGCGTGTCTCCAGACCGGAGCTTGCGAAGGGCTCAAGGTCACGCAGATCCACCGCGGACCGCTCAAGCATGCACAGATCGTTGATGTCGGCGGCAGCGGTTGCGGTGGAGCGGAGGAAGAACAGGCGGCACAGCGAAACGACCTGCCCGGCACCGTCATCGAACCTCAACGCAATGCCGCTCCAGGTGGCCCGTGGCCGCAGGTAGGCGCTGACGATGCGGTCCTCGGTCTCATCGACAGTGCGGCTCCAGGCACCCCGGATGTACGTCAGCAGCGTCCGCTGGCTGTCACGGCTTCCCGGCCCCTGCGCGGCTTGGTTGAGCCGCAACCACTTGTCAGGGGTGAGCACCGCTGCGATCGCATCGAGCAGGGACGACTTGCCCGACCCCGACGGCCCGGTGATCAGGTGGCCCCGGCGCGCCACGGGAACACGATAGATCGCGCCGTCGAAGGTGCCCCAGTTCGCCAGCTGCACCTCGACCAGCCGCCACTGCCCCATAGGGGCGCCGGCGGCATCAAGGAGGGTCCCGGCGCCGCTCACTGCTCGCCTTCCGGTGGGGCGGCCGATGTGGCACCCGCCGCGATGTTCTGGAAGTGCTCGGTGAGTGCACGGACGCGGTCATGGTCGAGGATGAACTTGAGGACTGGGGAGATCTCGGCCCTGTCCTCCTCGACTACGTGGATCACGCGGAAGCGGTTCGCCATGCGTCCCCACGCCCCGTTGAGATTGCCCCGGAATGTCTTCTCGTCACCGGTTCGGTAGACCATCAGCCGCTCGTAGACCTCATCTTGGCCGACGATGACCCGACTCTCTCCGGGCGAGGCGAGCAACAACTGGCGAAGGACCAGGAGCATCGCCGTATCTAGGAAGTTGAGGCTCTCAGTTCGCATCGGGCTTGGGGCATCGATCTCGGTCGTCCGCACCTTACGGGCGAACGCGAACTCATCAACTCGATCGATCACCAGGTCGAGGAAAAGGTCGTGGAGCCGAGAGCGAATCGCATGCTCATCCGCGATCAGCGCTGCCCACAGAACCGGTCGGCGTTGACCAGAGAGGTACGGACCTCGGACGATCTCAAGAAGCGCGCGGCGCGACTGTTCAGCAAGGGTGCCAAGATCCTCCGACCACAGTCGGGCTTCTGAGGCGACCGAATCCACGGTGCCCTCGGTCATGCGATCGCCTCAGAGAAGGTGTGAACTACTACGTCGGCTTCACGAGCCACGCCGTCGGCGCCCAGCCAGTCAAGGTGCTCGGTATGCAGGGGATCTACCTCGCCGTACGTGGTCGCGAGCGACAGCAGCCCAACGATGCTGGCGAGCCCCTGGGTGGCGGGACGAAGGCCAAGGACCTCACCGACGGACACCTGTCTTCGTTGCGCGACCACGAGATTCACGTTGTCGATCAACTCGGTGAAGTCGATCTCGCTCTCCCGTGCGATGGCGGCCAGGGCGATCAGGTCCACGGTGCCGGCTTCGGCGTCTCCAAGGGCGGTGCCGGTGTCGTATTCGGTCGGATCGTGCACGTTGATCTCGCCCACGCTGGACAAGCGAAGCGAAGACAACTCGATGTCCTGACCGAATGCGGATGTCGGTCGCACCTGACGACTGGCCGGGACCGCGGCCGCCAGTGCTTCCTGAAGAGCGTCACGGAGCGCCCGGTCGCGCTGAAACTCCTGTGAGTACACGTAGCGCCGCAGCCCGCGGGCGAACTCGGTGAGTACGGCGTGCACTTCACGGCTGTTGTGCTTCAGATCGTGCACCAGCGAACGAAGCGTTCGCCTCGCCTCTGGAGACAGCGTGCGAACGAAGTCCCGGTCCAGCACGGCTGACAGATCACTATCCAGCGCCGATGAGCGCTCGGGATCTCGGATGAGCATCGAGAACGCGCTGAACGTCTGTCCCTCATCCGAGGACTCGATCAGGTCAACGCCCCGGAAGACATCGTCAAGGACACTGCTTTGAGCGTCGTCGACTTCAAGGATGCGGGCTCGAAGCTCGTGATTGAGCTGCTCGAAGCGTGACCGGACACCAGCGAAGTCGGCTGGTAGATCCTGAGCCTGGAGGAGAACCTCGTTGACCCGCTCTAGCGAGGATCGGTTGTCGAGGACCTCGAAGTCCCCGGTCTTGATGCGGGCGATTGCCTCGTCGATGCGGTCGCGCTCAGCGTGCAGTGCTGTCAGCCGTCGGTCCGCCTCGGGATCGGTGTCGATGGCGAGTTGCCGGACCGCCTGGGCAAGGCTCAGCAGGCGGGACTGGGTGACCGTGGAGCGTGGTTCATCGAGTTGGGCGAAGACCCGCAGAGCGACGTGCCCTTCAGGGGAGAGCTCCAGAGTCTCTCCGCGAGTACCGACCGACGGACGTCGGACGATGAAGCCGTCCCTCCGCCAGGCGTCGCAGTAGGCACGCGCAGTCTGCGGTAGCTCAAAATGATCGCGAAGAACCTCAAGATCGGCATCGATCAACTCGTACAGATCGTCTGCCGCCAGACGCGCGCCCGGCTTGCCGAGATGAGCCGCCAGCAGGGCTGCGGCGACGGCAGCGTGATCTGCCCGGAGCATGCGCAACGATGCGTGCTCGGTGACCAAACGCTGATACGCGAGAGCCGACGCCAAAGCGGACATGCCCGCAATCTTGGCATCGGAGTCCGACACATTGGGCTAACACAGTGGATCCGACCGATGCCTCAATGGGGCCGTTGACCTCATCGCGACCCCGCGCCGAAGAAGCGCAGTTCGCACGGTTCCCGCGACGACTCCGAGGGCCTCGCCGATCTGTGCGAGCGATTGCCCGGCCTCGTAGCTCTCCGCGGCTTCCTCGACCTCGTCCTCGCTCAGGCCGATCTTGCGGCTAGCGTCGTGCCGTTTGAGTATCCCGGATACGGTGCCCGTGCCGATCCCGTACGCCTCGGCCAACTCTCGCCTCAGCGCCCCGCCTCGGTATCTCTCGACCAGCTCGAGCTGCTGTCGTCTCGACAGTCGGACCTGGACAAGCCGTGGCGGGGGAGCGACGACTTCGTCCGACGGCGGCCCGACCTGCGACAATGGCGAACTCAGCCACTTCGCGACGGCCGGGCCAGGTTTCGATAGTTGTCCACTCAGCTCCACCGCGAGGACGCTGGTCAGGACCTGGAGACGGGACCTGACCAGCGTTCCTGTTTTTGGTGCGGGTCCTCGGGTGACGAGATCGAGGAAGTGGTCGCACATCGAGCCGATCCTCGACCACAACCTCGACCTCGGCCTTCAGCGCGGAGCAGACCCACGCTTCCTCGCCTGGAGGACGAGGATGACTACGACGGCCGCGACGGCCAGGTAGGTGCCGTACTGGTCGATCCTGTCGACCACGTCGACGGCAGGCTTGCCGATGGCATAGCCCAGGCCGACGACGGGGCCGATCCAGAGGAGGGCTCCCGCCACGTCCAGCACCAGGAACGTCCGCAGTCGCATCCCCGCCAACCCCGCCGCGACGTACACCAGGAACGTGGGAACGGGGAGGTAGTAGGCCAAGGGCACGAAAGCGCGGCCCCATCGTCGCGCCGCCCGTTCGAGTCGGACGATCCGGGCCTCCCGCCGCGCCACGTCCCTCGGTGACGAGCCGCGCCCCAGGAACAGGTGGAGGGCCCGGTCGCCCCAACGCCGACCCGCCCACCAGAAGACCCAGTCGAACATCACGCTTCCCGGTACGCCGGCGGCGACCGCCACCCACAGCGGCAGCTCGCCCGATCGGCTGTGGGCACCGACGGTCACCTCGGCCACCGCGGAGCCGCTCAGGAGCTCCAGCAGCAGCGGGTGTGAACCGATCAGTGCCGTGGTGAGCGGCCAGAGCGCCAGCGTGTAGGCGGCGATCACCCCGAGCAGGAGCGACAGCGCGACGTCCGCGCGACCGGCGCCCGCGAACCGCCCGCGCTGCGACCGCCCGTCGGGCGATGGCCGGGTGCTGGGGAGATCCGGGGCCGACGTCATCGTGGAAAGTGTGGCACCGGCGTGAGGCCGTCACCTCGCGTCCGCTCGCACGATCGTCCGGGACGCCTCCTCGAACGGGTGGCATCCGTGCCGAGGGCTGCGTGTGACCGTTGCTGATGAGTTGGCGGAATGTTCACCCTCTGGTCGAGGCGCGGCGCGGCCGAGACCGCGAGCATTCGGAATCGACGGTCTCCTTCTCACAGGTGGTTTCTCGATGACGACTTCTCACCGCACTGTCCGATCGCTGGCCGCGGCGGGTGTGCTCGCAGCCTCGGCCCTGGCCCTGGTCCCCGGATCGGCGCACGCCCAGCGGACCACCTCGTCCAGCGGACCGGACCACGTGTTCGTGATCATGATGGAGAACCACGGCACCGACCAGATCATCGGCAACACCGCGGACGCGCCGTACATCACCTCGCTCGCGCGGCGCTACAACGTCGCCACGAACTACCACGGCGTGACCCACCCGAGCCTGCCCGAGTACCTCGCCGCGATCTCCGGCAGCTTCCAGGGCATCTGGGACGACTGCAAGGCCGGCGCCGACGTGACCTGCGAGCCCGAGGAGTTCGTGCCCGGCTCGGGGGACGCGACCGATGGTGCCGCGCTCACGCCGGAGCAGTTCGCCAGCGCCTCGGAGACCCCGCACCTGTTCGGCGGCAGGACCCTGGTCGACCAGCTCGAGGCCAGCGGGCGCACCTGGAAGGCCTACATGCAGTCGATGCCGAGCGTGGGCTTCGAGGGCGAGTACGCCCCGGTCGTCAACGGTACGACGGTCAAGCTCTACGCGCAGAAGCACAACCCGTTCATGTACTTCTCCGGCATCAACTCGCCGGGCAACCCGCGGCTGAGCAACATCGTCCCCGGCGACCAGCTCGGCGCCGACCTCGCGTCGGGCAACGTGCCGAACCTGGTGTGGATCAGCCCCGACCAGTGCCACGACATGCACGGCATCTCCCCGTCCAGCGCGGCCCTGATCGGCAACCCGAAGTGCGGCTACCCCGACAGCGGCCTCGACCACGGCGCGATCCAGCTCGGCGACGACTACGTCAAGCAGGCGGTGCAGCAGATCACCAGCTCGCAGACCTGGAAGACCACCAACTCCAGCATCGTGCTGATGTGGGACGAGAACGACTACTCCGGCTTCTCCGGTGGTCCCGGCAGCCCCGTCGGCGCCGACGGCGTCGTGCTCGGTGGCGGGGACGCCCCGCTGCTGGTGATCAACTCCGCGGGCGGCCCGCACATCGCGACCGACACCCCGGCCGACGAGTACACGGTGCTGGCGACCATCGAGAAGCTGTGGCACCTCGGCTGCCTCGCGAACACCTGCTCGCCGACCACCTCGGGCTCGCTCGTCGAGCTCTTCCGTCCCTGAGGGGCGCGACGATGACGAGCCTGAGCCGCCGCCGCCTGCTGCAGGCCGGAGCCGGGGCCGCGACCGCGTCGGTGCTCCTGCAGAGCATCGACCGGGCCGTGGCGATCACCCCGAACCGGCGTACGAGGTCGATCCAGGACGTCGAGCACGTCGTCGTCCTCATGCAGGAGAACCGGTCCTTCGACCACTACTTCGGAACCCTGCGCGGCGTGCGCGGCTTCGGGGACCCGCACCCGGCCAGGTTCGCGTCCGGCAAGAGCGTCTTCCACCAGCCCGACGGAGCCGGCGAGGTGCTGCCGTTCCACCCGGACGTGGCCGATGCCGGCCTGGCGTTCCTCGAGGACCTCGACCACAGCTGGAACGGCACCCACGCCGCCCTCAATGGCGGCCAGTACGACAAGTGGGTCTCGGTGAAGACGGCCGCGACCATGGCGTACCTCGACCGCGGCGACATCCCGTTCCACTACGCGCTGGCCGATGCGTTCACGATCTGCGACGCCTACCACTGCTCGCTGCTCGGCCCGACCGACCCGAACCGCTACTACATGTGGACGGGCTCGGTCGGCGGCTCGCCCGGCAACGAGGGCGGCGGGGGTCCGGTCATCGCCAACGACGAGCTCGGCTACTCGTGGACGACCTACCCCGAGCGGCTGCAGTCGGCCGGCGTGAGCTGGAAGGTCTACCAGGACTCCGGCGTCGGCCTGGACGGCCCCGGCTACTGGGGCTGGACCAGCGACGCCTACATCGGCAACTACGGCGACAACGCGCTGCTCTACTTCAAGCAGTACCAGAACGCCGCCCCCGGCTCTCCGCTGTACGCCGGCGCCCGCACCGGCACCAACGCGCAGTCGGGTCAGGACCTGTTCGAGACGCTGCGCTCGGACGTCGCCGCCGGCACGCTGCCGTCGGTGTCCTGGATCGTCGCGCCCGAGGCCTACACCGAGCACCCGAACTGGCCGGCCAACTACGGCGCCGGCTACATCGCCCAGGTGCTCGACGCCCTCACGGCGAACCCGGACGTGTGGAGCAAGACCGCCCTGTTCATCACCTACGACGAGAACGACGGCTTCTTCGACCACGTCGTGCCGCCCTACGCCCCGATGACGGCAGCCGACGGCGCGTCGACGGTGAGCACCGAGGGCGAGATCTACCACGGCGAGGTCAACACCCCGGGTGGGAGCACCGGCGTCCCCGGGCCCTACGGCCTGGGCCAGCGCGTGCCGATGCTGGTCGTCTCCCCGTGGAGCAAGGGCGGCTATGTCACGTCCGAGGTCTTCGACCACACCTCGATCATCCGGTTCCTGGAGGCGCGCTTCGGCGTCCACGAGCCCAACATCACGCCGTGGCGTCGTACCGTCTGCGGGGACCTGACGTCGGCGTTCGACTTCTCCGGCGCCAGCGCCTCGGTGCCGTCGCTGCCGAGCACGAGCGGCTACGCCCCGCCGGACCGCAACCGGCACCCCGACGTCGTCATGGTGCCGCCGGCCCAGCAGCAGCTCCCGGCCCAGGAGCCCGGCGTCCGCGGTGCGCGGCCGCTGCCGTACGACCTCGACGCGGTCGTCTCGGCGACCGCCGCGGGTCTCGGGGTCGATCTCGTGAACCGCGGGTCACGCGGCGCGGTCTTCCACATCCGCACGACCACGCCCGCCGGGCAGCTCACGCAGATGTACACGGTCGGCGCGGGCCGGACGATGCGCGCGGAGCTGGCGGCCACGAGTGCCGTCGGGTCGGTGGAGATCCACGGGCCCAACGGCTTCTTCCGGCAGGCCTCCGGACTCGATCTGCTCGCCCCGGTCGTCTCGGCCGCTCCCTCGGGCCGCAGCGGAGCCCTACGCGTCAGCCTCCGCAACCCCGGCCCCCGGGCCGTCCAGGTCACGGTCACCGACGGCTACACCGGTACGTCGAGCGCGATCGCCGTTCCCGCCCGGAGCACCGTCGACCAGACGTTCCCCGGCAAGGAGGGCTGGTACGACCTGACCGTCGCGGCGGCGACGATCCGGCTCCAGCTGGCCGGTCACGTCGAGACGGGCCGGGCGAGCTCGAGCGATCCCGCGCTCGCGGGCCGCGTCGCAGCCGCTGTCGGGGGCTGAGCGCCCGGCTCAGCGCGGGCGGCGCCGCGCCACTCGCAGGTCCACGTCCTCGGGCGGTACGACGTGGCCGTCGTCGCACACCATCGCGACGGTGACCTGCCGGCCGCAGTCGTGGTGGTCGAGCTGCAGCGGGGGAGGTGCGTCGCAGTGGCGCATACCCCAGTCGAAGAGCCCGAAGACGACCGGCATGAGGTCGGTCCCGGCGGCGGTGAGCGCGTACTCCTCACGGGTGCGCGCCCCCGCGTCCTGGTACGGCGACTTCGCGAGCAGCCCGGCCTCGACGAGGGCGCGCAGGTTGGCGGCCGTCGTCGCCGACGACATGCCCACCCGCTCGGCGAACTCGTCGAAGCGGCGGGTGCCGTAGAACGCCTCGCGCATGACGAGCATCGCGTTGCGTGACCCGACCACGGCCATCGCCTTCTCGATCGGGCAGTCGCCCTGCGTCACCCACGTGCCGCGATCGGCCAGCACTCCGGTCAGCCTCATGACTCACATCACCTCGGATCTGACTTTACCAGACTGAAGTCTGGAGGTAGCGTCGAACGTGACTTCAGTCGACTGAATCCAGCCGGATCCGGTCGACGGGAGACCGTCCGCCACTCGAAGGAGAGATGTCATGAGCAGCACCCGATCCGCGGTCATCGTCGACGCCGTGCGCACGCCCGTCGCCAAGGGCAAGCCCGGCGGCGCCTACAGCGAGATCCACCCGGTCGACCTGCACGCGGTCTCGCTCAAGGCGCTGGTCGACCGCACCGGCATCGACCCGGTCGTCGTCGACGACGTCATCTCCGGTGCCGTCGGCCAGGTCGGCGAGCAGTCCGGCAACACGGCGCGCTGGGCGCTCCTGGCGGCCGGCTACCCCGAGTCGGTCCCCGGCGTCACCGTCGACCGGCAGTGCGGCTCGAGCCAGCAGGCCGTCCACTTCGCCGCCCAGGGCGTCATCGCCGGTGCGTACGACGTCGCCATCGCCTCCGGCTCGGAGTCGATGTCGCGCATCCCGATCGGATCGCAGTTCCTCGGCAAGGACTTCGCCGGCCCGTCGGTCGCTCAGCGGTACGACGGCGGCCTGGTGCCGCAGGGCATCAGCGCCGAGCTGATCGCGAACAAGTGGGGCCTGTCGCGCGAGCGGCTCGACGAGTTCTCCGCCGAGTCCCACGCCCGCGCGGCCGCGGCCTGGGCCGAGGGGCTCTTCGAGTCGCAGGTCGCCTACGTGAACGACCTCCGCACCGACGAGACGATCCGCCCCGGCACGACCGCGGACACCCTGGCCGGGCTGCGGCTGGCGTTCCGCGACGACCACTGGGTCGAGCGCTACCCGGAGATCGACTGGCGCGTGACCGCCGGCAACTCCAGCCCGGTCAACGACGGCTCCGCCGCGCTGCTCATCGCGTCCGAGGAGGCGGCCGGCCGGCTCGGCCTGACCCCGCGCGCCCGCATCCACTCCGTCGCGGTGGCCGGCGACGACCCGATCTACATGCTCACCGGCATCATCCCGGCGACCCAGAAGGTGCTCGCCAAGGCGGGCCTCTCGATCGCCGACATCGACGTGTTCGAGGTCAACGAGGCGTTCGCGTCCGTCGTACTGGCATGGCAGGCGGAGACCGGTGCCGACCTGACCAAGGTCAACATCAACGGCGGCGCCATCGCGATCGGCCACCCGCTGGGCGGCTCGGGTGCACGCCTGATGACGACGCTGGTCAACAACCTCGAGCAGACCGGCGGCCGCTACGGCCTGCAGGTGATGTGCGAGGCCGGCGGACTGGCCAACGCCACCATCATCGAGCGGCTCTGACCCGCTTCGGCGGCGGAGCGGTGGAGGACCGCACGACGAGGTGATGGGGTACGACGACGTCGGTGACCGGTCGCTGGGCCAGCCGCTGGAGGGCCATCGTCGCGGCGAGCTCGCCCTGCGCGGCGACGTCCTGGGCGACCGTCGTCAGCCCCATCACCTCGGCGAGCGGGTGGTCGTCGACGCCGATGATCGAGACGTCCTCGGGGACCCGGAGCCCGGCGCGCTGCGCGCCCTGCAGCGCGCCGAAGGCGATCTCGTCGGAGAAGCAGAGAAGTGCGGTGGGTCGCTGGGGGAGTGACAACAGCTGCACGGCGGCGGCGGCGCCGTCCATCGGAGTGAACGGGACCGACAGGACGTAGTCGTCCCGGTAGGGGATGCCGGCGGCCGCGAGTCCCTGGAGGTAGCCGTCGAGGCGGAGCACGTCGGGCTCCCAGTGGATGTCGCCGTAGCTGGTGGTCCGGATCAGACCGATCCGCTCGTGGCCCAGGCCGACCAGGTGGTCCATGGCCGTGCGCGCGATGGCCGGGTCGTCCACCTCGACGTGGGGGAAGTCGCGCATGCGGCCGCCCGCGACGACGACCTCGACGCCGAGGTGGTCGAGCCGGTCTGCCTCGTCGTTGGGGAGGGGGAGCGCGATGAGGATGACCGCGTCGACCTTGCGCCGGGTCGGGAGCTCGCGGAAGAAGCGCTGGCGGACCTCGACGTCCTTGACCTGGTAGATGAGCACGTCGAGGTCGGCTGCCCGCAGGCGCCTCTCGATGGCGGCGAGGATCTCGCCGTAGAACCAGGCGTTGGTCGTCGGCACGACCACGCCGACGCGCCGGGTCTGGCCGCTGGACAGCCGCGACGCCTCGGGGGAGACGACGTAGGCGAGCTCGTCGGCGATCTCGAGGATCCGGTCGCGGGTGGCCTGCCCGACCCCGGGCAGCCCGCGAAGAGCGCGCGAGACGGTGGCGAGGGAGACGCCGGCCCGCTGCGCCACGTCGGCCATGTTGATCTCGTTGCGACTCCCCACGCGGCTCAATGTAGGTCCTTCCAACGCTGCCGGTCCCGGCTTTCGGGGCCGAGATCCGGGCTGGCTGTTGACAGCCGGTGTGACTGTCGCCACGATGGTAGCGCAAACGTTTACGTGACCGCGCTCACGGTCACCTCCCCCATGGAAGGGCCATCCCCTTGCTGCACCACGACACCGCTGTGGCTGACGCGCTCACCACGTTCCCGGCATCAGCGGGCTCCGACGCACCCGACTCCTCGGGGCGACCCTGGTGGACCGACGCGGTCGTGTACCAGGTCTACATCCGCTCCTTCGCCGACGGATCCGGCGACGGCATCGGCGACCTCGCCGGCCTCCGCGCCCGGATCGGCTACCTCGCCGAGCTCGGCGTGGACGCGATCTGGATCAACCCCTGGTACCCGTCCCCCCAGGCCGACGCCGGGTACGACGTCGCCGACTACCGCGACATCGAGCCCGCCTACGGGACCCTCGAGGAGGCCGACCGGCTGATCGCCGAGGCCCACGCCGCCGGCATCCGGGTGATCCTGGACATCGTCCCCAACCACACCTCCGACCAGCACGCCTGGTTCCAGGCGGCCCTGGCCGGCGACGAGGCCGCCCGGGCGCGCTACGTCTTCCGGCCGGGCCGCGGCGAGCACGGCGAGCTCCCGCCCAACAACTGGGAGAGCATCTTCGGCGGCCTGGCCTGGACCCGCGTCCCGGACGCCGACGGCAACCCGGGCGAGTGGTACCTCCACCTCTTCGCCCCGGCGCAGCCCGACCTCGACTGGGACAACCCCGAGGTGCGCGCGGAGTTCGAGGACATCCTGCGGTTCTGGTTCGACCGCGGCGTCGACGGCTTCCGCATCGACGTCGCCCACGGCCTGGTCAAGCAGGAGGGCCTGCCCGACGTCGGCGCCCACGACCCGGCCGCGCCGCACAACGAGCCGCACCCGGCCTGGGACAACGAGGGAGTCCACGAGATCTACCGCCGGTGGCGCGAGGTCGCGAACGAGTACGCGCCGGACCGGGTCTTCGTCGCGGAGGCGTGGGTGCGCGACAACGAGCGGCTGGCGGCGTACCTGCGCCACGACGAGCTGCACACCGCCTTCCAGTTCGACTTCCTGCGCGCGCCGTTCCGGGCCGACTACATGAAGGAGGTCGTCGACGACGCGCTGGCGGCGACCCTGGCGGCCGGGGGCACGAGCACCTGGGTGCTCTCCAACCACGACGTCCCGCGCCACGTCACCCGCTACGCCCGCTCCCAGCCCGAGCACATGGTCGAGTCCACGTGGGACCGGCTGCGGTGGCCCTCGGAGCCGGCCGACGTGGCCCTGGGCCGGCGCCGCGCCCGGGCGGCCGCGATGTTCGTCCTCGCGCTGCCCGGCACCGTCTACCTCTACCAGGGCGAGGAGCTCGGCCTTCCTGAGGTCGAGGACCTGCCCGACGACGCCCGCCAGGACCCGACCTGGTTCCAGAACACCAACGGCGACCCGGGCCGCGACGGCTGTCGCGTGCCCCTGCCGTGGGGCGGGGACGGCGCTGCCGCCGGCTTCAGCCCCGCCGGCGCCACGGGGGAGCCGTGGCTCCCGCAGCCGGCCGACTGGGCGACGTACGGCGCCGCCGACCAGGAGTCCGACGCGGACTCCGTGCTCAACCTCTACCGGCGGGCGCTGCGCCTCCGCCGGGCCCACTTCGTCGGAGCCGGCGGCTTCGCGTGGGTGCACACGTCCGAGACGACCGTCGCGTTCCGGCACGGCGACGTCGAGGTCTGGCTCAACACCGGGTCCGACCCGGTCGAGCTGCCCGAGGGCGAGGTCCTCCTCGCCTCCGTCCCTGGTGCCCGGTCCGGAGTGCTCGCCCCGGCGAGCGCCGTCTGGCTGCGCCGTCCCTGACCCAACCCTGCCCCACCCCTCCACAGAAGGAAGTCCCATGCGTCCATCACGCACCGTCATCTCGCTCGCCGCGCTCAGTCTGTGCGCACTTCCGCTCGCCGCTTGCGGCAGCGGTGGCGGCTCCTCGAACGATGCCTTCGGCCAGCACCTGAGCGACCGCGGCCCGATCACCTACGTGCAGGGCAAGGTCAACGACAACGCGACCCGCGGCATCATCGCCAAGTGGAACGCCATGCACCCCGACGAGAAGGTCACGCTCAAGGAGCAGACCGCGATCGCGGACCAGCAGCACGACGACCTGGTGCGCAACCTCGACGCCAAGAACCCCAACTACGACGTGGTCTCGGTGGACGTGGTCTGGACCGCGGAGTTCGCCGCCAAGGGCTACCTCCAGCCGCTGACCGGCGCGATGGCGCTCGACACGAACGGTCTGCTCCCGGCGGCGGTCAAGGCCGGCCAGTACAACGGCACCCAGTACGCCGCGCCGGCGACCAGCGACGGCGGCCTGCTCTACTACCGCACCGACCTGGTGAAGACCCCGCCGAAGACGTGGGACCAGATGTTCGCCGACTGCGCCATCGCCAAGCGCAACAACATGGACTGCTACGCGGGCCAGTTCAACAAGTACGAGGGCCTCACGGTCAACGCGACGGAGGCGATCAACAGCGCCGGCGGCTCGGTCGTCGGCCCCGACGGGTCGACCCCGACGGTGAACAGCCCGGAGGCGATCAAGGGCCTCAGCGTGCTGGCCGACGCGTACAAGGACGGGGACATCCCGAAGTCCGCGATCACCTACTCCGAGGAGGAGGGGCGCCAGGCGTTCGAGTCCGGCAAGCTGCTGTTCCTGCGCAACTGGCCCTACGTCTACAGTCTCGCCGCGGGTGACGCGAGCTCGAAGGTGAAGGGCAAGTTCGCGGTCGCCCCGCTGCCCGGCTTCAACGGCCCCGGCGCCTCCACCCTGGGCGGCCACAACCTGGCCATCAACGCCTACTCCACCCACAAGGCCACGGCCCTGGACTTCATCAAGTACATGGAGTCCGAGGAGGCCCAGACCGCGTTCATGGAGAAGGGCTCGCTCGCGCCGATCCGGGCGGACGTCTACAAGAAGCCCGCGCTGGTCGCGAAGTACCCGTACCTGCCGACCCTGCTGACCTCGATCGAGAACGCCGTCCCGCGCCCGATCACCCCGTTCTACCCGGGTGTCACGCTGGCGATCCAGGACAACGCGTACGCCGCCATCACCGGTAGCAAGCCGGTGCCGCAGGCGGTCAGCGACATGGCAGCGGCGATCACGGCGGCGTCGAGCCAGTGAGCGGCGAGGCTGCACAGGCCCCGGGCCGGCGGCGCTTCCTGCGCCGCCGGCCCGGGGGCCAGTCCCTGGACCCGCATGAGCGCCGGCGCGCGTTCCTGCTGATCTCGCCGCCGATGGCGGTCCTCGCGCTGGTCATCGGCTACCCGGTCTGCCGTGCGATCTACATGTCGTTCCAGAACGACCCGCACCTGGACCCCGCCGGCTTCTTCGTGCCGGGTGGCTTCGCCGGGTTCCAGAACTTCACCCACTGGCTCTTCCAGCGGTGCGGCAGCACCGCGTGCCCGCCGGGCAACCCCGGCTCGGCGTTCTGGAACGTCGTCGGCATCACCGTCTTCTTCACCGTCGTCTCGGTGACGATCGAGCTGGCCCTGGGCTTCTGGTTCGCCACGATCATGAACGGCAAGTACCGCGGCCGGAGCCTGGTGCGCGCCGCCGTGCTGATCCCGTGGGCGATCCCCACGGCCGTCACGGCGAAGCTCTGGTACTTCATCTTCAGCTACGACGGCATCGCCAACCACCTGCTGCACGCCCACGTCATCTGGTTCGGCGACGCGTGGGCCGCACGGACCGCGATCATCGTCTCGGACGTCTGGAAGACGACACCCTTCATGGCGCTGCTGATCCTCGCGGGGCTGCAGATGATCCCCTCGGAGGTCTACGAGGCGGCCCGGGTGGACGGTGCGTCGAAGTGGCAGCAGTTCTGGTCGATCACGGTCCCGCTGGCCCGGCCGGCGATCGTGGTGGCGGTGCTGTTCCGCACCCTCGACGTGCTGCGCATGTTCGACCTGCCCTACATCATGACCGGCGGTGGCGCCGGCACCGGTCACGCCACCACCACGTTGTCGATCCTGGTCGTGAACCAGGTCCGCAACGGCTTCAACAGCGCAGCCGCCCTGTCGACGCTGACCTTCATCTTCATCTTCGCCGTGGCGTTCGTGTTCGTGAAGTTCCTCGGGGCCAACGCCACCGGATCCGAGGAGGAGGCCCGATGACCGCCACGACGGCCAAGAAGAAGGTGCGCTGGAGCAGCGTGCGCACCTACCTGGGCATCGCACTGATCCTGGTCTGGGGGCTGGCGCCGTTCTACTGGATGATCGTCACGGCGTTCCGCGACGTGCAGTTCACCTTCAGCACCACGCCGTGGCCGAGCCACGTCACGTGGGACAACTTCCGCGCGGTGTTCGACACCAGCCAGAACCACTTCGGCCGGGCACTGGCGAACAGCGTCCTCATCGGCGCGGTGACCACCGCGATCGGTCTGCTCGTGGGCGTCTTCACGGCGTACGCGCTGGCCCGGATGGCGTTCCCGGGCAAGCGGTTCATCCTGACGATCATCCTGGCGGCCTCGATGTTCCCGGGCGTCGCCCTGGTCACCCCCCTGTTCCAGCTGTTCCGGAACATCGGGTGGTTCGGCAGCTACCAGGCGATGATCATCCCCGACATCTCCTTCGTGCTGCCGCTGACGATCTACACGCTCACCGCGTTCTTCCGGCAGATGCCGTGGGAGCTCGAGGAGGCCGCGCGGATCGACGGGGCCACCAAGCGGCAGGCGTTCACCAAGATCATGCTGCCCCTGGCCGCACCCGGCGTCGTCACCACGGCGATCCTGGCGTTCATCGCGTCGTGGAACGAGTTCCTCATCGCCAGCCAGCTCAGCAGCGACAAGACCGCACCGGTCACCGTCGCGATCGCGAGCTTCAACGGATCGACTCCGCACGTCGAGCCGTACGCCGCCGTGATGGCGGCCGGCACGGTCGTGACGATCCCCCTCATCCTCATGGTCCTCGCCTTCCAGCGGCGCATCGTCGACGGGCTCACCGCCGGCGGCGTCAAGGGCTGACCGAGACAACACAGCAAGGAGAACTGGAATGGCACGAGTGACTTTCACCGGGACCCAACGGTGGTACGCCGGCATGGACAAGCCGGCGGTCCCCGGCATCGACCTGGACATCGAGGACGGCGAGTTCATGGTGCTCGTCGGCCCCTCCGGGTGTGGCAAGTCCACCACCCTGCGGATGCTGGCCGGGCTGGAGGAGGTGGACGCGGGCTCGATCCACATCGGCGACCGGGACGTCACCACGCTGGAGCCCAAGGAGCGCGACATCGCGATGGTGTTCCAGAGCTATGCGCTCTACCCGCACATGACCGTGGCCGACAACATGGGCTTCGCCCTCAAGATGGCCAAGGTCTCCAAGGAGGAGCGTGCGCGCCGGGTGCGCGAGGCGGCCGAGCTGCTCGGCCTCACCGACTACCTGGACCGCAAGCCCAAGGCGCTGTCCGGTGGCCAGCGCCAGCGCGTCGCGATGGGCCGCGCGATCGTCCGCAAGCCGCAGGTCTTCTGCATGGACGAGCCGCTGTCGAACCTGGACGCGAAGATGCGCGTCCAGACCCGCACCGACATCGCCAAGCTGCAGCGCGAGCTCGGCGTCACCACGGTCTACGTCACCCACGACCAGGTCGAGGCCATGACGATGGGCGACCGGGTCGCGGTGATGAAGGACGGACTCATCCAGCAGGTCGACACCCCGTTGGCGCTCTACGACAAGCCGGCCAACCTGTTCGTGGCCGGGTTCATCGGCTCCCCGCAGATGAACCTGCTCACCGGCACCGCCGTCGACGGCGAGGTCCGGATCGGCGAGTTCGCCGTCCCGGTCGATCGTGCGGCGGCGGCGAAGGCGACCGGCGATGTCGTGATCGGGATCCGCCCGGAGAGCTGGCGCATCGTCGGTGCCGGCGAGGGCATCCCGATCGTCGTCAACGTCATCGAGGAGCTCGGCGCGGACGCGTTCGTCTACGGCACCTGCGAGGCGGAGGGCGCGCCGCACGACGTCATCGTCCGCGTCCCCGGCCGGGACACCACGGCCAAGGGTGCCGTCATGCACGTCACGACCGACCCGGCCAACGTCCATGTCTTCGACAAGGAGACCGGTGAGCGCCTCTCGGCCTGACGCGCTCGTCATCGGCGAGGCGCTCATCGACCTGATCCGGCGGCCGGGACTCCCCGAGCTGGCCCGGGTCGGTGGCAGTCCGCTCAACGTCGCCGTGGGGCTGAGCCGGCTGGGGGTCCCGGTGGCCCTGCAGACCAGCATCGGCGAGGACGAGTACGGCGCGCTGGTGGTCGATCACCTCGACGTGAACGACGTCGAGCTGGTGGCCTACTCGATCGGCCCCGGTCCGACGTCGAGCGCTGCCGCCGTGCTCGGGGCGGACGGCGCGGCGACGTACGACTTCGACATCGGGTGGTCGGTCGGCCCGGCTCCAGCGTACGAGCCCGCGCTGGTGCACACCGGGTCGATCGCGTCGGTCCTGCAGCCGGGTGCGACGACGGTCCGGGAGTCGGTGGAGGCGCTGCGCCCGGTCGCGACCGTGTCCTACGACCCCAACGTCCGGCCGCTGCTGATGGGGGAGCCCGCGGTCGCCCGGGCCACGGTGGAGTCGTTCGTGCGGCTCGCCGACGTCGTGAAGGCCAGCGACGAGGACCTGGCCTGGCTGTTCCCCGGGCACACGCCGGAGGAGGTCGCCTGCCGCTGGCTGGACCTGGGGCCGGCGCTGGTCGTCGTCACGTCCGGGGCGGGTGGTGCGTACGCCGCCGGCGCGCGGGGCGTGCACGCGGAGGTGCCGGCCGCGCCGACCACGGTCGTCGACACGATCGGGGCCGGCGACTCCTTCATGGCCGGCCTGCTGGCCGCCCTGGCCGACGCCGGCCTGCTGGGCCGCGACCGCGCCGCGGCGCTGCACGGCCTCGGGGCCGAGGAGGTCCGTGACCTGGTGGGGTTCGCCGCGCGCTGTGCCGCGGTGACTGTCTCGCGGCCGGGGGCCGACCCGCCTCGGCGTGCGGCCCTGCTGCCCGCATGAGGTTCGTCTTCAACCCACCTGCCGACGGCGCCGTCGACCTGCTCGACCTGCCCTGGGGGACACCGCTCGCCGAGTGGGACGAGCCCTGCCTGGTCGAGGTCCCGACGGCCGGCATCCACCGCCACGTGGTCCGCTTCGTCGAGACGGCGAGCGGGATGTTCGTGCTCAAGGAGCTGCCCGCCGACCTCGCGCGCCGTGAGTACGCCGTGCTGCGCGACCTGGCGGCGGAGAGCATCCCGGCCGTCGAGGTGGTGGGCGCGTGCCTGGACCGCGAGGGGCAGGACTCGATCCTGGTGACCCGTTTCCTGGCCTACTCGGCGACGTACCGCCGCCTGCTCAGCACGATCCAGGCCGGGCCGCGCTTCGACGCGCTGATCGGTGCGATGGTCGAGCTGCTCGTGCGGCTGCACCTCGCCGGCTACCTGTGGGGCGACTGCTCGCTGTCGAACACCCTGTTCAAGCTCGACGCGGGCGACCTCGAGGCCTACCTCGTCGACGCCGAGACGATGGAGCGCCACCCCGGGCTGACCGACGGCCAGCGGCGCCTCGAGCTCGACCTCGCCTACGAGCGGATCGGCGGGGAGCTGCTGGACCTCGAGGCCGGTGGGCTGCTCGATGCCGGGATCGACCCGGTCGGGACGGCCGACGGCATCCGGCAGCGCTACGACGCGCTGTGGTGCGAGGTGACCCGCGACGAGGTGATCCCGCGCGCGGAGCAGCGCTACCTGATCGGCGAGCGGATGCGCCGGATCGAGGAGCTCGGCTTCGACGTCGACGAGGTCGAGCTGCTGCCGGCCGAGGACGGGTCGAAGGTGCGGCTGCGCACGCGCGTGGCCGACCCCGGACGCTGGCAGCGGATGCTCCGCAGCCGGACCGGATTGGTCGCGCAGGACCGGCAGGCGCGCCGGCTGCTCGCCGACATCGCGAGCTTCCGCGCCTGGCTCGAGCAGCGCACCGGTCGGCCGGTCTCGGAGGCCGCGGCGGCGTCGCAGTGGCTCGTCGACTGCTACGACCCGGTGGTCTCCACCATCCCGCACGAGCTGCGCAGCAAGCGCGACGAGCCCGAGGTCTTCCACGAGGTGCTCGAGCACCGGTGGCTGCTCTCGGAGCGGGCCGGCCGCGACGTGAGCACGTCGGAGGCCGCCCGCGACTACTTCGACGAGGTGCTGCCCGACCTGCCCACCGGCGCGATCCCGCGCATCACCGACGAGGTCGCCGACGACCGCCGGCCCGGCTGAGCGCGGCCCGATGACGCGTCAGCGCGGCGGGCGCGCCGCCGGCACGAGCAGCGCTGCCGGCACCAGCAGCACGGCGACGGCGAGCAGTGCCTGCTGGGTGCCGGCGCTGTCGGCCAGGAAGCCGAGCAGGGGAGGGCCGACCAGGAAGCCGGCGTACGCGACCGTCGACACCACGCTGACGCGTGCGGCCGCGCGGGCGGGGTCGTCGGCGGCGGCGCTGATGCCGACGGGGAAGCCGAGCGAGGCGCCGAGGCCCCACAGCACGATGCCCGCGACGACCAGTGGTGCCGGGCTGCCGAGGGCGATGACGACGATGCCGATCCCGGCGGCGGCCATAGTCGCCCACAGGACCGGAGCCCGTCCGTGCCGGTCGAGGACCGCCGGCCCGACCAGGCGGCCGGTCGTCATCGCGGCCACGAAGACGCCGAGACCGGCGACACCGACCCAGTGCGGCACCCGGTACCCGTCGATGAGCGCCACGGCCAGCCAGTCGTTGGCGCTCCCCTCGGTGATGGCGAGGGCCAGGACCAGGACCCCGATCAGCACGGTGCGCGGCTCCCGCCACGCCGTCGTCGCTGCCGGGGCAGCAGCGACCTCCGTGGCGGCCTCGTCGCGGCGGGGCAGGAACCGGCCGGCCGCCGGGATGAGGACGGCGACGCAGACCGCGCCCACGACCAGCAGGTGCCACGCCAACGGCACGGCCAGCGCCGTGGTGAGCGCGCCGAGGCTCGCGCCGACCACGGTGCCGAGGCTGAACGCCGCGTGGAAGCGCGGCATGATCGTGCGCTGCAGCCGGTGCTCGACCGCCGCGGCCTCCACGTTCATGGCGACGTCCCACGCGCCGGTGCCGAGGCCGTACGCGAGGAGGCCGCCCGCGGTGACGGGCACGCTCTCGAGCACCCCGGCGCCCAGGGCGGTGACGCCGAAGCCGGCCATGGCGACCGCGATCCCGATCCGGACCGCGGCGGCGGCGCCGACGCGGTGGACCAGCGCGCCCGCGGTCGGAAGCGTGATCACCGAGCCGAGTGCCAAGGTGAGCAGCAGCAGGCCGAGCTCGCCGTTGTCGAGCGCGAGTCGCGACCGCACCTCGGGGATGCGGGACACCCAGGACGCGATCGCGACGCCGTTGAGCAGGAACGTCAGCAGGACGGCGTTGCGGGAGCGGAGCGTGGCGACCACCCCGCAATTGTGCACAGAAATCCCGCAGTTAGGTATTGCGGGGACAAAAGTCGCACCCTACGGTGCAAGTGACCAGTCGATGAGAGGCCCCACCAGATGACCCAGCCCGGAACGCCCGCCACCACGACCGATCTCGTGGACGTGCCACGCCTGGTGACGGCGTACTTCACCACGGAGCCCGACCTCGAGGACCCCGCCCAACGGGTCGCCTTCGGCACCAGCGGCCACCGCGGCTCGTCGTTGAGCGCCTCCTTCAACGAGGCGCACATCGCGGCGATCACCCAGGCGATCTGCGACTACCGCGCGGGCTGCGGCTACACCGGGCCGCTCTTCTTCGGCCGTGACACGCACGCGCTGTCCGAGCCGGCGTGGGTGACCGCGCTCGAGGTGCTCGCCGCCAACGACGTGACCGTGCTGGTCGACTCCCGGGACGGCTACACGCCCACCCCCGCGCTCTCGCACGCGATCATCACGGCCAACGGCGGCCGCACCGAGGGTCCGGGCCTCGCCGACGGCATCGTCGTCACGCCCTCGCACAACCCGCCGGCCGACGGCGGCTTCAAGTACAACCCGCCGCACGGCGGCCCGGCCGACACCGACGCCACGAGCGTGATCGCCGAGCGGGCCAACGAGCTGATCGCCGACGGCCTGGGCGGCGTACGCCGGGTGCCGGTCAGCGTCGCGCTGGCGCGGGCCGGTCGCTACGACTTCCTGGGCGCGTACGTCGACGACCTCCCCTCCGTGATCGACCTGGACCGGATCCGGGAGGCGGGTGTGCGGATCGGCGCCGACCCGCTGGGTGGCGCGAGCGTGGACTACTGGGGCGCGATCGCCGAGCGGCACCGGCTCGACCTGACCGTGCTCAACCCGCTGGTCGACCCGACGTGGCGGTTCATGACCGTCGACTGGGACGGGAAGATCCGGATGGACTGCTCCTCGCCGTACGTGATGGCGAGCGTGCTCGAGCGGCGCCACGACTTCGACATCGTGACCGGCAACGACGCCGACGCCGACCGGCACGGCATCGTGACGCCGGACGGGCTGATGAACCCCAACCACTACCTCGCGGTCGCGATCGGCTACCTCTTCGGCGGTGCCCGGCCAGGCTGGGCCGAGGGCACGAGGATCGGCAAGACGCTGGTCTCCTCCTCGATGATCGACCGGGTCGCGGCCGAGGTGGGCCGCCCGCTCGAGGAGGTGCCGGTCGGCTTCAAGTGGTTCGTCCCGGGGCTGATCGACGGCTCGATGGGCTTCGGTGGCGAGGAGTCCGCGGGCGCGTCGCTGCTGCGCAGGGACGGCACCACCTGGACCACTGACAAGGACGGCATCGTCATGGCCCTGCTGGCCGGCGAGATCCAGGCCGCGACCGGTCAGTCGCCGAGCGAGCTCTACCGCGCGCTCACCGAGCGGCACGGCGAGCCCGCCTACGCGCGCATCGACGCGCCGGCCGACCGCGAGCAGAAGGCGCGCCTGGCCCGCCTCGCGCGGGAGGACGTCGCCGCGGTGGAGCTCGCCGGCGAGCCGATCACCGCGCGGCTGACCACGGCCCCCGGCAACGGCGCGGCGATCGGCGGCCTCAAGGTGACCACCGAGTCCGCCTGGTTCGCGGCCCGGCCGTCGGGCACCGAGGACGTCTACAAGATCTACGCCGAGTCGTTCCGCGGCGCCGAGCACCTCGCCACCGTCCAGGCGGAGGCGAAGGAGATCGTGGGCGCCGCGCTACAGCAGTGAGCGGTACAGTTCCACGGTCCGCTCGGCGATCGGGCGCCAGTTGAAGTGGTCGCGCACCCGCTCCAGGCCCGCCCGGCCCAGCGCGTCGGCCAGCGCCGGGTCGGCGACGAGCCGGTTGGCGGCCGCCGCCAGGCCGGCCTCGAACGCGGCCGGGTCGGAGGCGTCGTACGGCGCCAGGATGCCGGTGCGGCCGTCCTCGACCACCTCCGGGATGCCGCCCACGTCGCTCGCGACGACGGCCGTGCCGCACGCCATCGCCTCGAGGTTGACGATGCCCAGCGGCTCGTAGACCGACGGGCAGCAGAAGAACAGGGCGTGGCTGAGCACCTCGCGCACCTGCTCGGGCGGGAGCATCTCGGACACCACGAAGACGCCGGTGCGCTGCTCGTGGAGCGCCGCGATCGCGGCGTCGGTCTCGGCCTTGAGCTCGGGGGTGTCGGCAGCGCCGGCGAGCAGCACCAGCTGCAGGTCGGGATGGAAGTCGAGGGCCGCCCGAAGCAGGTGCGGGACGCCCTTCTGCCGGGTGATCCGGCCGACGAAGGCGGCGTACGGCCGGTCGGGGTCGACGCCGATCCGCTCCAGCGTCGCCCGGCTCGGGTCGGGGAAGTAGAGGTCGGTGTCGATGCCGTTGTGGATCACGTGGACCCGCTCCGGCGGCACGGCCGGATAGGCCCGCAGGATGTCGTCTCGGGTCGCCGACGAGACCGCGATGACCGCGTCGGCCGCCTCGTACGCCGTCCGCTCCGCCCAGCTCGACACCCGGTAGCCGCCGCCGAGCTGCTCGGCCTTCCACGGCCGGTCGGGCTCCAGGGAGTGTGCGGTGATCACATGCGGGACGCCGTAGAGCAGCTTGGCCCAGTGCCCGGCCATGTTGGCGTACCAGGTGTGCGAGTGGACGACCTGCGCGTCGGCGCAGTCGGCCGTCATCGCGAGGTCGGCCGAGAGCACGCGGAGCGCGGGGTTCGCGTCGGCGAGCCGCGGGTCGTCCTCGGAGTGGGCGGTGGCGCCCGGCCGTTCCGGGCCCATGCAGACCACGCTGACATCGACCAGGTGCCGCAGCTCGCGGACCAGGAAGTCCACGTGGACGCCCGCGCCGCCGTACACGTACGGCGGGTACTCGCGGGTCAGGATGCTGACCCTGAGATCCCTCAGGTCCTCGGTCATACCTGCTGCCCCTTGCCGATCACGACGATGCCGCCCTCGCTGACGTGGAAGCCGCGGCGGCGGTCCTCGTCGTGGTTGATGCCGATCAGGGTGCCGGGCGGGATGACCACGTTCTTGTCCACGATCACGTCACGCAGGATCGAGCCGCGGCCCACGTGCACGCCGTCCATCAGCACGGTGCGCTGGATGGCCGCACCGTCGTCCACCCGTACGCCGGTGCCGATCACCGAGGCGTCGGTGTTGGCGCCGGAGACGATCGATCCCGCGCAGACGATCGAGTCGCGCACCGAGGCGCCGTGCACGAACTTCGCGCCCGGCAGCTGCGCGGGCAGCGAGTAGATCGGCCACTGCTGGTTGTAGAGGTTGAACTCCGGCGACGCGGAGACCAGGTCGAGATGGGCGTCGTGGTAGGAGTCGATGGTGCCGACGTCACGCCAGTACCACCGGTCGTCGCCGACCGAGCCGGGGATGTCGTTCTCCTTGAAGTCGTAGACCGCGGCGACTTGCTGGGCGACCATCGCGGGCACGATGTCGCCGCCCATGTCATGCAGCGAGGCAGGGTTCTTGGCGTCGGCCTCGAGCGCCTCGATCAGGACGTCGGCGGTGAAGACGTAGTTGCCCATCGAGGCGAGGATCTCGTCGGGGGAGTCCGGCAGGCCCGGCGGGTCGGCCGGCTTCTCGAGGAACTCGTCGATCGTGGTGCCGTCGGCCTTGACCGTCATCACCCCGAACTGGTTGGCCTGGCTGCGCGGCACCCGGATGCCGGCCACGGTCACCCCGGCACCGGAGGCGATGTGCGCGTCGACCATCTGGCGCGCGTTCATCCGGTACACGTGGTCGGCGCCGAAGACCACGATGATGTCGGGCCGCTCGTCGACGATCAGGTTCATCGACTGGTAGATCGCGTCCGCGCTGCCCTGGTACCACTGCTTGCCGCGGCGCTGCTGCGCCGGCACCGGCGTGACGTAGTTGCCGAGCATGCTCGACATCCGCCACGTCAGCGAGATGTGCTTGTCCAGGGAGTGCGACTTGTACTGCGTCAGCACCGCGCACTTGAGGAACCCGGAGTTGATCAGGTTCGACAGGGCGAAGTCGATCAGCCGGTAGCTGCCGGCGAAGGGGACCGCGGGCTTGGCCCGATCCTCGGTCAACGGCATCAGTCGCTTGCCCTCGCCGCCGGCGAGGATCAGGGACAGGACCTTCATGGGGTGTCTCCATCGTTCGGCGGCACTGCCGTGCCGTGGGTGGGGGTGGTGCTGGGTGGGGGGCTGGATGTGGGGCTGGGTGCGGGGGTGAGCCAGAGGACGCCGGCAGGGGGGACGACGAGCACCGCGGAGGCCGGCTGGTCCTGCCACGGGTCGGGGGTGGCATCGATCGCGCCGAGGTTGCCCACACCGCTCCCGCCGTACGCCGAGGCGTCGGTGTTGAGCACCTCGATCCAGCGCCCGGCGGCCGGGAGTCCGAGCCGGTAGTCCTCGACGGTCACGCCGGCCGTGTTCGCCACCACCACGATCGGCCGGCCCTCCGCCGACCAGCGCACGAACGCGAGGACGTCGCGGCTGCCGGTGTCGAGCCAGCGGAACCGGCCGGGGTCGGCCTCGGCGTCCCACAGCGCGGGCAGGCTCCGGTACGTCGCGTTCAGGTCGGCCACCAGGCGGCGTACGCCCTCGTGCTCGGGCTCGGCCAGCAGCCACCAGTCCAGCTCGCGCGGCTCGGCCCACTCGGCGGCCTGGGCGAGCTCGCCGCCCATGAACAGCAGCTTCTTGCCCGGGTGGCCGTACTGCAGTGCGTAGAGCGAGCGCAGGTGCGCGAACCGGTTCCACCGGTCGCCGGGCATCCGGTCCAGCAGCGAGCCCTTGCCGTGCACGACCTCGTCGTGGCTGAGCGGGAGCAGGTAGTTCTCCGAGAAGGCGTAGGCCAGGGTGAAGGTGAGGTCGCCGTGGTGGTGGCCGCGGTGGATCGGGTCGCGCTCCACGTAGTGCAGCGTGTCGTGCATCCAGCCCATGTTCCACTTGAACCCGAAGCCGAGGCCGTCGTGCTCGGTGGCGCGGGTGACGCCCGGCCACGACGTCGACTCCTCGGCGACCGTGAACGCGCCCGGCACCCGGCGGTAGACGGTGGCGTTGAGCTCCTGGAGGAACTGCACGGCCTCGAGGTTGGCCCGCCCGCCGTGGATGTTGGGCTGCCACTCGCCCTCGTCGCGGGAGTAGTCGAGGTAGAGCATCGAGGCCACCGCATCGACGCGCAGGCCGTCGGCGTGGAACTCCTCGAGCCAGTACAGCGCGTTGGCCACCATGAAGTTGCGCACCTCGGGCCGCCCGAAGTCGAACACGTAGGTGCCCCAGTCGGGGTGCTCGCCGCGGCGCGGGTCGGGGTGCTCGTAGAGCGGCGTACCGTCCAGGCGCGCGAGCGCGAACCCGTCCTTGGGGAAGTGCGCCGGCACCCAGTCGAGGATGACGCCGATGCCGGCGTTGTGCAGCGCGTCGACGAGCCGGCGCAGGCCGTCGGGGTCGCCGTGCCGCGCGGTCGGCGCGTAGTAGGAGCTGACCTGGTAGCCCCAGGAGCCACCGAAGGGGTGCTCCATCACCGGCATCAGCTCGACATGGGTGTAGCCCATCTCTGCAACGTACGCCGTGAGGTGCTCGGCCAGCTCGTCCCACGAGTAGGAGCTGCCGTCGGGGTGGCGCCGCCACGAGCCGGCGTGCACCTCGTAGACCGACATCGGGGCGAGGTCGGGCCGGTCGGTCCGCGCCGCCATCCATGCCGCGTCGGACCAGGCGTGGGTGCTCTCGAAGGTGACCGACGCGGTCCGCGGCGGCACCTCGGTGCGCCGGGCCATCGGGTCGGCCTTCTCGCGCCACCGGCCGTCGGCGCCGAGCACCGCGAACTTGTAGGCGAACGCGGGGGAGAGGCCGGGCACGAACAGCTCCCACACGCCCGAGGCGCCGAGCCGGCTCATCGCGTGCGCATGCCCGTCCCAGGAGTTGAAGTCGCCGATGACCCGCACCTCGCGGGCGTTCGGCGCCCACAGGGCGAAGGACGTCCCGGTCGTGTCGCCGACCGTGCCGGTGTGGGCGCCGAGCACCTGCCAGAGGTGCTCGTGGCGTCCCTCGCCGATCAGGTGCAGGTCCAGCTCGCCGAGGGCGGGCGGGCCCATCGGTGCCGTCATCGGGCCTCCTCCACCGGGCGCACGGCCAGCACGTGGGCCGGCCGGGTGGCCGGGTCGAGGTGGACGTAGGTGTGCTCGGTCCACCGCCAGCTGCCCGGCGCGAGCAGGTCCTCGACCTCGAGCACGTCGTGCCAGTCCCGGCCCAGTGCGGGCATGTCGAGGTGGACCGTGGTCTCCCGGGGATTCGCCGGGTCGAGGTTGATCACCACGATGACCAGGTCGCCGGTCACGACGTCGTGCTTGCTGAAGCAGAGGACCGCGTCGTCGTCGGTGCGGTGGACGGTCACGTTGCGCAGCTGCCGCAGCGCGGGGTGGTCCCGGCGTACCTCGTTGAGCCGGGTGAGGTACGGCGCCAGCGACTCGCCGCGCTCCTCCGCACCGGCCCAGTCGCGCACCTTCAGCTCGAACTTCTCCGAGTTCAGGTACTCCTCGGCGCCCGGCCGGATCGGGGTGTGCTCGAGCAGCTCGAAGCCGGCGTACACGCCCCAGCTGGGGGAGCCGGTCGCGGCGAGCACGGCCCGGATCTGGAACGCCGCCCGGAGTCCGGACTGCAGGAACGTGGGCAGGATGTCGGGGGTGTTGACCCAGAAGCTGGGCCGGACCTTGTGGGCGGTCTCGTGGGAGACCTCGCGCAGGTAGTCCTCGATCTCGCGGCGCTCGTTGCGCCAGGTGAAGTAGCAGTAGGACTGGTGGAAGCCGACCGCGCCGAGCGCCTGCAGCATCGCCGGCTTGGTGAAGGCCTCGGACAGGAACACCACGTCCGGGTCGGTACGCCGGACGGCCGCCAGCAGGTCGGCCCAGAAGTGGACCGGCTTGGTGTGCGGGTTGTCCACGCGGAACGTGCGCACGCCCAGCCGCATCCAGTGCCGCAGGATCCGCTCCGACTCCGCCAGGATGCCGGGATAGTCGTGGTCGAAGTTGACCGGGTAGATGTCCTGGTACTTCTTCGGCGGGTTCTCGGCGTAGGCGATCGAGCCGTCGATGCGGGTGGTGAACCACTCCGGGTGCTCGGCCACCCACGGGTGGTCGGGCGCGGCCTGCAGGGCGAAGTCGAGCGCGACCTCGAGGCCCAGCCCGTGGGCGGTCGCGACGAACGCCGCGAAGTCCTCCTCGGTACCGAGGTCGGGGTGGATCGCGTCGTGGCCGCCGTCCTTCGAGCCGACCGCCCAGGGCGAGCCGACCCAGTCGGCGGGGTGCTCGCCGGGCGGGTCCAGCACGACGTTGTTCGGGCCCTTGCGGTTGACCTCGCCGATGGGGTGGATCGGCGGCAGGTAGACGATGTCGAAGCCCATCGCGGCCACGGCGGGGAGGCGCTCGGCCGCGGTGCGGAACGTGCCCGGGACGAGCCGGCCGGTCGCCGGATCGGCGTACGCGCCCTCGGAGCGGGGGAACAGCTCGTACCAGCTGGAGGCGAGCGCGCGCTCGGGATCGACGAAGAGCGGGTACGGGCGGCTGACCGTGAGCATCTCGCGCAGCGGCTGGCGCTCGAAGATCTCCAGCAGCTCCGGCGACTCGATCGCGGCGAGCCGCGTGTCGAGGGAGGTCCGCGCGTCCCCGAGCAGCCGGCGGACCCGCGTCGCGGCCGACCGGTCGGCACGGCTCATCCGGGTCGCGCCCAGCCACCGGTCGAACAGGGCGGCACCCTCGGCGAGCATCAGGTCGACGTCCACCCCGGCCCGGATCTTCACCGTCGCCGCGTGGTGCCAGGTCGCCAGCGGGTCGCTCCACGCCTGGATCCGGAAGGTCCACGCACCCACCCGGTCGCCGATCACGGTCGCGCTCAGCCGGGCCCGCTCGTGCTCGAGCGGCCGCATCCGCAGTGGTGCGCGGTCCTTGCCGCGCGGGTCGGTGAGGACCACCTCGGCGGCGTACGCGTCGTGACCCTCGCGGAAGACGAGCGCGGTTACGTCGAAGGGCTCACCGACCGCCGCCTTCGCGGGGAGCGCGCCGCCCTCGATGACGGGGGAGACCTCCAGGATCGGGATCCGCCCGATCACCTGCTCAGTGCTGGTTATCGGGCTGGTCATCGGGGCCATCCGTTCGGGTCTGGAGCAGGACGAGGGAGTGGGCGGACAGGGGCATGGTGCGCCCCGCCTCGACCGGGGTGCCGACGGGCAGTGCCTCGTCGGTGGAGAGCACGACCACCCCGGAGGTCACCCAGGGGTTGTCGGCGAGCAGGCACTCGCACGCGTTCGGCGAGCCGTTGAGCCACAGCAGGAAGGACGCGTCGTGGAGCACCTCGCCGCGCGGCCCGGCCTCCCGCAGCGGCGAGCCGGAGACGAACATGCCGATCACCCGGAGCTGCTCGTCGTGCCAGTCGTCGGCCGTCATCTCCCGGCCGGTGGGATGGATCCAGGCCAGGTCCTTCGGGCCGCCCGGGACGGTGGGCCGGCCCTCGTACCAGTGCCGCTGGCGCAGCGCGGGGTGCTCGCGGCGGATCCGCAGCGCGGCCCGGGTGAGGTCGTGCAGGTCCAGCCAGGATTCGTCCGCCCAGTCGACCCACGAGATCTCGTTGTCCTGGCAGAACGCGTTGTTGTTGCCGCCCTGGGTGCGCCCGCGCTCGTCGCCGGCGGTGATCATCGGCACGCCGTTGGACAGGCACAGGGTGGCCAGCAGGTTGGCGGCGATCCGGTGCCGGGTCCGGAGGATGGCGGGATCGTCGGTCTCGCCCTCGGCGCCCCAGTTGTGCGACCGGTTGTTGTCGGTGCCGTCGCGGTTGTCCTCGCCGTTCGCCTCGTTGTGCTTGGCGTCGTAGGAGACCAGGTCGCGCAGGGTGAAGCCGTCGTGCGCGGTGACGAAGTTGACCGAGGCGTAGGGCGAGCGCCCGTCGTCGGCGTACAGGTCCGCGGAGCCGGCGATCCGGGTCGCGACCGTGCGGATGCCGTCGGAGCTGTCCCGCCAGAAGTCGCGGATCGTGTCGCGGTACTGGTCGTTCCACTCCACCCACGGCGGCGGGTACTGGCCGACCCGGTAGCCGTCCATCGACGCGTCCCACGGCTCGGCGATCAGCTTCACGTGCCGCAGCACCGGGTCCTGGCTGATGATCGTGAGGAGCTCGGCCCGCATGTCCACGTCGTACCCGGTGCGCGTCAGCGCCGACATCAGGTCGAACCGGAAGCCGTCGACGTGCATCTCGGTGACCCAGTACCGCAGCGAGTCCAGGATCAGCCGGAGCGCGTTCGGGTCGGTGCTGTCGACGGTGTTGCCGCAGCCGGTGACGTCCCAGTAGACGTCCTCGGCGACGTCCTCGTCCCGGTCGGCCGCCGGCACCCGGCGGTAGAACCCGAGGTCGTCCAGGCCGCGGAGGCTGAGCGCCGGACCGAGCGGCCCGCCCTCGGCCGTGTGGTTGTAGACGACGTCGAGGATGACCTCGATCCCGGCCGCGTGGAGGTCCTTCACCATCTGCTGGAACTCGGTGACCTGCTGGCCGCGGTCGCCTCCGGCGGCGTAGGCGTTGTGCGGGGCGAAGAAGCCGATCGAGTTGTAGCCCCAGTAGTTCTCCAGGCCCCGGTCGAGCAGCGCCGGCTCGGAGACGAACTGGTGCACGGGGAGCAGCTCGACCGCGGTGATCCCGAGATCGGTGAGGTAGCCGATGGTCGCGGGGTGCCCCAGGCCGGCGTACGTGCCCCGCAGCTCCTCGGGCAGGCGCTCGTCGAGGCGGGTGAAGCCTCGGACATGGAGCTCGTAGACGACCGTGTCGCGCCAGCGCCGCCGCAGCGGAGTGTCGTCGGACCAGTCGAAGTCGTCGCGTACGACGACGCTGCGGGCCGTCACCGGAGCGGAGTCGAGCGGGGAGGGCTTCGCGGGCTCGGTCAGGTCGTGGGCGTAGAGGGCGGGGTCGGGCGTCACGTGTCCGGACACGGCCCGCGCGTAGGGGTCGAGCAGGAGCTTGGCGGGGTTGTGCCGCAGCCCGTTCGCGGGATCCCACGGACCCTCGGCGCGGTAGCCGTAGCGGGTGCCGGCCGCGACGCCGGGGATGCGGGCGTGCCAGATGCCCAGGCTCCGCTCGGTGAGCTCGTACGCCGTCTCCCGGTCGTCCTCGTCGAACAGGCACAGCCACAGCCGGGTGGCGCCGGGGGCGTGGACCGCGAAGTTCGTGGACTCGGCCGACCAGGTGGCGCCGAGGGGCCAGTTCTGGCCCGGCCACTGCTCGGCGGGAGACTGCCCGTCTGTTACGCATGTCACATGTCGAAGCCTACGGACTTTTGTACAGAAAAGATACCTAAGTGCACTACCTGATGTTCGGGAGTCGGGTGTCATCGGGATGCCCGACGCGTAGCATCGCGCGCATGGCGCAGCGACTCTCGACGGTCACCCCCACGGCGGGCAGCCTGCTGGAGCTCATCCGGCGCGGCGAGGTCTCCACCCGGGCGGAGGCCGCGTCGGTCACCGGGCTGTCGCGGACGGCCGTGACCGCGCGCCTGGACGCCCTGATGCGGGCCGGCCTGGTGGTCGAGGGCGACGAGGCCCCGTCGACCGGCGGCCGCCCGCCCACCCAGCTGGAGTTCAACGCGCAGTCCGGGGTCGTTCTCGCCGTCGCGCTCGGCCGGAGCCGCACCCAGCTGGCCGTGTGCGACCTCGACGGCAAGGTCCTCGCCCGCTCGGAGGTCGAGCACGCCGACGGCGGGCCGCCCGACGCGCTCGTCCCGCGAGCGCGCAAGGAGCTCGCCAAGCTGCTGCGCTCGCTCGGCCGGCCCGACAGCGACGTCCGCGGGGTGGGGCTGAGCGTTCCCGGGGCCGTGGACGCCGCGAGCGGGCGGGTGTCCTCGCTGGTTCTGCGCGAGTGGGACGGGGTGGAGCTGGCGCCGTACTTCGCCGGGCTGGGCGCCGGCGTGGTCGCCGTGCAGAACGACGCGAACGCCCTCGCGCTCTCCGAGCTGCACGGACACCTCCTGCGCCACCGCGACCTGGTCGTGCTCAAGGCATCGACCGGCCTCGGGTGCGGCTTCTTCGTCGACGGCCGCCTCGTCGTCGGCGCCAAGGGCGCCGCGGGGGAGATGGGGCACACCAAGGTCGCCGCCGCCGAGGGGCGGGCGTGCCGCTGCGGCGACGTCGGCTGCCTCGAGACCGTCGCCAGCGGCTGGGCGCTGGTCCAGCAGTCGGCGGCCGACGGCGAGCCCGTCGCCCACATCCGCGAGCTGGTCGCCTCCGCGCTCGGCGGCAACGCGCCCGCCCGTCACCGCATCCGGGAGAGCGGGCGCCGGGTCGGTGAGGTCCTGGCGGGCGTCGTCAACCTGCTCAACCCCGGCGGACTGGTCGTCGGCGGCGACATGGCGGCGGCGTACGACATCTTCGTGGCGGGCATCCGGGAGACCCTCTACGCCGGGGCGACGGCCGCCGCGTCCCAGGAGCTCGAGATCCTGCCCAGCAGCTTCGGCTCCGACGGCGCGGGTGTCGTGGGCTGCGCACACCTCGCCCTCTCGGCGGTGCTGGCGCCTGCGGCGGTCGACCGGCTGCTGCGCGCGCGGTAGGTCTCAGGGCAGCGGGGCCCCGCGCGCGGTCTCCCACAGCAGGTACCACTGCTCGTGCGTGAGGCGCGACGGCTCGTGGTGCGCGTCGCGACAGGCGCGGATCCGGGCCGGGCTGGTGGCGCCGATGACCGGCACGACCCGGGCCGGGTGCTGCTGCAGCCACCAGAGCAGGACGGTCTCCGGACTGGTCCCGTGCTCGCGGGCGAGCTCGGCGATCAGCGCCGCGACGTCCTCGTCGCCGGGCTCGCGCGGCGCGCCGGTGAAGCGGCCGCCCGCGAGCGGGCTCCACGCCTGGACCTCGATCCCCTCGGCGCGGCAGAGCTCCAGGGTCCCGTGCGGGAAGCCCACGTCGGCGGCCGCCGCCGTGTTCACCAGTACGCCGGCCTCGAGCCAGCCCCGGTGGTGCAGCCCCAGCTCGAGCTGGTCGACCGCGATCGGCACCCGCGTGTGCGGCTGGAGCGCCGCGATCTGGGCGGCGCTCATGTTGGAGACGCCGACGGAGCCGACCAGGCCCTCGTCGTACAGGGAGGTGAGGGTGGCACCGATGTCGGCCGGGTCGGCCAACGGGTCGGGGCGGTGCAGCAGCAGGCAGTCGAGGTGGTCGGTGCGGAGCCGCTCCAGGCTCTGCTCGACGCGCATCCGGATCGTCGCCGGGCGTAGGTCGTAGAGCTGGGGATGCTCGGCGGTGGCGAGCCGGATGCCGCACTTGGACTGGATCCCGATCCGCCCGCGCAGCCCGGGATCCCGCTCCAGGAGGTGCCCGAAGGCCTCCTCGGCCGTGCCGTGCCCGTAGATGTCGGCGTGGTCGAAGCGGGTGATCCCGATCTCGAGGGCAGCGGTGACGGCCGCCTCCGCCCGTTCGTGGTCGGCCGCCGTGAGCGGCTGCCCGTCCCACCGGCCGATGCCCATGCAGCCGTAGATCAGGCCGCCGTGGCGCGGAGCTGCGGGAGCGGGGGTCGTCTGGGGATCGGTCACAGCTGCTCCGGGCACGAGTCGTCGGGCGGGTGGGCGCCCAGTCTCGCGCAGGCTGCAACCTTTCGGACCGCCGGCGCGTCTCACGGCACATGAGCGACGCGAGCGTGGGCGAGTGGACCGAACCGGGCACCGAGGACGATGGCGGGACGGAGGACACGAGGAGGCGCCGTACGGTGCTGCTCGTGCTGGCCCTGGCCCTGCTGATCACTGTGACCCTCGTGGTCGCGGTCTTCCTCATCGTCTCGGGGTCGTCGGCCGGGGCGGCGGGGGACTGCGGTGGCGGCTGAGGCGTTCGCCGCACCGGCGGCCGCGCCGACGAGGCCGGTGCGCTGGTGGCTGGGCGCCACCCTGGTCCTCACGATCGCCCCGTTCGTCGCAGCGGTCGCGCTTGCACCGCCGCCGGGCGCACGCCCCGGCAGTGCGCTGGTCTGGCTGCTCTTCGTCGGCTCGTCCACGCACGTCGGCGCGACCGCATGGTTCTACACGGTGCCCGAGGTACGCGGGCACATCCGCCGGCACCGCTCCCGGTACGTCGTCGTCCCGGTGCTGCTCGTGCTCGGGACCGCGGCCGCGGCGGTCGTGACCCCGTCGGCCTGGTTCCTCGACGCGCTGCTGGGCTATTTCGGCTGGCAGTTCCTCCACTTCCAGAAGCAGAACCTCGGCATCGCCGCCCTGGCGGCCCGCTCCCTGCGCCTCCCCGGGCTGACGCAGATCGAGCGGCGGGCACTGATCGGCGCCGGCTGCGGCGGCATCCTCGCGCTGGTCGGGCACCCCGCGCTGCTCCAGCTCGCACCTGATCTCGTGGTGCCCGGGCTGTTCTCGGCCGGTGCCGTCGTGTTCGCGGCCAGCGTCGCCGTGGGGGTAGCGGCCGTGTGGCGCCGGCCGCCGGGCGCGCGGTCGCCGGCGTTCGTCGCGGTGTACGCCGTGTCCCTGCTGTTCTTCGCCCCCGTCTTCGCCTTCTCCTCGCCGTACGCCGCCGTGGCCGGTCTGACCATCGCGCACGGGCTGCAGTACCTGCTGCTGCTCGGCATGCTGGCCGGTGCGCCGGTCGAGTCGGCGACCGGTCCGCAGCTCGGCGTGCTGCTCCTGGTCAACGGCGCCCTCGTCGCCGGCCTGCTCCTCAACCAGGCCTCCCACCTCCACACGGCGCACGGTCTTCCGCGGGCGATCTACGGCGCGTACCTGGGCCTGGTCATGGCCCACTTCGTCGTCGACGCGGGGCTGTGGCGGCTGCGGGACGAGTTCCCGCGCGCGTTCCTCGGCCGCCGGCTGCCGTACCTGCTCGGCCGCTGACCGGCGTAACACGTTCTTCACACACGACGCAGCGCGGCCGTAACCCGCGCTGGGTTGAGTGGGTCCCGATCCACCGCAGAGGTGGAGCGCCCCTAGGGTTCCGCTTCTCGCGAAGGCCTGGTCCGAGAGGGGAGGCGAGGCGGCAGCGGTGCCGCAGCGTTCCACGGCGGGAGAAAAGCCCGGGAGGCCCAACGGCCCCGGGACGCGTGCGCTTCCGGGCACAACGGAAGGCGACCACCGTGGCCACTGCTTCGGTCTCTCCCGACATCGCTGCCTCATCCGACCTGAGCCACTTCGGCTACCGACAACAGCTCTCCCGCCGGGTGGGGACGTTCGCGTCCTTCGCCGCGGGCTTCTCCTTCGTCTCGATCCTGACCACCGTCTTCCAGCTGTTCGGCCTGGGCTACAGCTTCGGCGGTACGGCGTTCTTCTGGACCTGGCCGGTCGTCTTCGCCGGCCAGCTGCTGGTGGCCCTGTGCTTCGCCGAGCTGGCGGCGCGCTACCCGATCTCGGGTGCGATCTACCAGTGGTCGCGCCGCTTCGGCGGGGCCACCCTGGGCTGGTTCGCCGGCTGGACCATGATCGTCGCGCAGATCATCACCCTGGCCGCCGCCGCGATCGCCCTGCAGGTCGTCCTGCCGACGGTGTGGTCCGGCTTCCAGCTCGTCGGCGGCGACCCCAGCGTCGTCACCTCGACCGGTGCCACCAACGCCGTCGTGCTCGGCTGCATCCTGCTGACGGTCACCACCACGCTCAACGCGCTGAGCGTCCGCATCACCTCGATCGTCAACTCGGTCGGCGTCACCTGCGAGCTGGTCGGCATCGTGCTCCTGGTCGTGCTGCTGATGACCAAGGCCGAGCGCGGCCCGTCGGTCGTCCTGCACCACACCGGCCTCGACGCGCACACCGGGTACGTCGTCCCGCTGCTCATCTCGGCACTGATGGCGGCCTACGTCCTGGTCGGCTTCGACAGCGCCGGTGAGCTCGCCGAGGAGACCCACCGCCCGCGGGCGACCACGCCGCGCACGATCGTCCGCGCGGTCGTCGTGTCCGGCGTCGCCGGCGCCTTCCTGATCGTCGCTGCCCTGATGGCGGCGCCCTCGCTCACCGACGGCGACCTGTCGACCGGCGGCCTGCCGTACGTGCTCACCAGCCGGCTCGGCTCGCCGGTCGGCAAGCTGCTGCTGATCGACGTCGCCTTCGCCGTCTCGGTCTGCACCCTGGCCATCCAGACCGCGGCCGCCCGCATGGTCTTCTCGATGTCGCGCGACCACGTGCTGCCGTTCTCGAACGCCCTGGGCCGGGTCTCGCCGCGCACCGGTACGCCGGTCCTGGCGACCGTCGTGCCGGGCGTGCTCGCCGGCGTCTGCCTGCTCGTCAACATCGGCAACGCCGGGCTGTTCATCGGACTGACCAGCGTCTGCATCATGCTGCTCTACATCGCCTACCTGATGGTGACGATCCCGCTGCTGGTCGCCCGCGTGCGCGGTCGCGGCCTGGAGGGCGGCGTCGACGAGACCGGCCGTCCGCTGTTCTCCCTGGGTCGCACCGGGGTCGTGGTCAACACCCTCGCCGTGGTCTTCGGCATCGCGATGACCCTCAACCTGGGCTGGCCGCGCGCCGAGGTCTACGACCCGGCCGACGCCGGGTGGTACCTGCACTACCTGCCGCTGCTGACCCTGCTCGCGGTGTTCGGCATCGGCGCGCTCGCGCACGCGCTGCAGCGCAGGGCCTACCTGGCCCGGATCGGCGCGGCACTGCACGTGTTCCACGGTGTCGACGGCCTCGCGGAGGCCGAGGCGTGAGCCGCGTCCACGAGCTGCCCGGGGGAGCGTGCTTCACGCTCCCGCTGGCAGCAGGCGAAGCCCTGTCCATGACCAGCCTCTCGCCGGTCACGAACGTCACCATGCAGCTGTTCGCCGCCGACCGGCTCGACCGGCTCAACGTGCCCGACACGATGAAGGCCCAGATGTCGGCGTGCGTCACCGCGCCGATGGTGCTGATGTCGGATCGCGGGTGCGCGCTGGCCTCGGTCGTGGGGTCCACGACGCCGTGGCACGACTGCCTGGGCGGGATGAGTCACGACGTCCACGTCGACGCCTTCGGTACGACGTCGTACGGCGTCGAGCGCAACGAGTGGCGCCGCTCGGCGCGGGCCGGCCTGGTGCTCGAGCTCGCCAAGTACGGCCTGGGCGAGGCGGACCTGCACGCCCCCGTCAACTGGTTCTCGTCCGTGGCGATCGAGCCCGGCGCGGGTCTCGGTGCGCTCCGGCCCGCGGGCGCTGACCAGCGGGTCAGGCTGCGCGCCGACCTCGACGTGCTGGTGGTCCTCAGCACCGCGATCCACCCGCTCGCCACGAGCCCGGCCACCGGCGGCGTGCGTCTCGAGGTCACGACGTACGACGGCGACGACCCGTGCGCCCCGTGGCGCGAGGAGTCCGCGCGCGCCCTCGGGATGAGCGCCTGGGCGCGGACGGGGGTGCCGGCATGACCACGCTCTCCGCGATCACCGGGACCGCCGTCGACCTGGTCGTGGCCGCCGGCGACGGCGCGCTCGTGCGGGTCCCCGCCGGGCAGACCCTGCGCATCGTGGACCTGCACGGCAACCAGGCCGTCGACACGCTGCTCTACGACGCCGATGACATCACCAACCGCTACTCGGCGTTCGACACGATCCGCGAGCAGCGCGCGGTCTACCTGACCACCGGGTCGCGGCTGCTCTCCTCGCGCCTCGACGAGCTGGCGGTGATCACCGACGACACCTGCGGCCGCCACGACACCATCGGCGGCGCGTGCGCGCAGGAGAGCAACGTCGTGCGCTACGGCATGCACACCCGGCACCAGCACGCCTGTCGCCAGACCTTCCTGAAGTACGGCGCTCCGGCCGGCATCGGCCAGCGCGAGCTCGGGCACAACATCAACTTCTTCATGAACGTGCCGGTGGATCCGCAAGGTGGGCTGCACTTCGACGACGGACTCTCCGCGCCGGGCAAGTACGTCGACATCACCGCCAGCCGCGACATCCTGACGCTCATCAGCAACTGCCCGCAGCTCAACAACCCCTGCAACGGGTGGGACCCGACGCCGGTGCGACTGCTGGGGGACTGGTGAGGGGCGCGATCACGGTCCTGGACGCGGGCGCGCAGACGACCGTCCAGGACGAGCGCGGCCGGCAGGGCTACTGGGACGTCGGCGTCCCGCCGTCCGGCGCGTTCGACGACCTCACCCTGCGGCTGCTCAACGACGCCCTCGGCAACGGGGGCGCCGCGGCCGGGCTGGAGTGCGTCATCCGCGGGCCGCGTCTGGTGACCGACGTCGACCGGATGATCTGCGTCGGCGGTGGCGTCCACGACGCGACGGTCGACGAGCGGCCCGTCGTACCGGGCACGCCGCACCTGTGGCGCGCGGGGACGGTGCTCGACCTGGGCCCGCTCGACGGCGCCGGGCTGCGCGGCTACCTGGCCGTGCAGGGCGGGATCGACGTCCCGCGCGTGCTCGGCAGCCGCTCGACCTTCCTGCTCGGCGGCTTCGGCGGCGTCGAGGGTCGTGCCCTGTGCGACGGCGACGTGCTCGCGCTCGGCCGGCTGGAGAACCTGCGCCAGCCCACCGCCGTGACGCTGCCCGCGATCGGCCACGACTGGGAGCTGCGGGTGATCCCCGGGCCGCACGGCTCGCCGGACTACCTCAGCGAGGAGGGCGTCGCGGAGTTCTTCGGTGCGACCTGGACCGTCGACCACCGCGCCGACCGCACCGGTATCCGGCTGCTCGGCCCGGCACCTCGCTGGGCGCGCACCGACGGCGGCGAGGCCGGCCTGCACCCGTCGAACCTGCACGACTCGGCGTACCCGGTCGGCGGGATCATGCTGTCCGGCGACACCCCGGTGATCGTGGGCGTCGACGGCCCGTCGCTCGGCGGCTTCGTCGTGCCGGCCGTCGTGGTCGAGGAGGACCGCTGGAAGCTCGGCCAGCTGCGGCCCTCGGACACCGTGCGGCTGGTCCCGGTGGACCTCGCCGGGGCGCCCGCGACGACGGCGCGGCCGGCGACGCTGGCGGCCACCGGTCCGGTCCTCGCCCCTGCCTCCGCCCCCACCTGGTCGATCCGTGCCTCCGGCGACCGCCACGTGCTGGTCGAGGCCGGATCCACCGAGCTCGACCTCGAGGTCCGGGTCTGGGTCCACCTGCTGGCCGAGGCGCTGCGCCGCCGGCGGCTCCGGGGTGTCGTCGAGATCGTGGAGGGCGTGCGCTCGCTGCTCGTCGCCGTCGACCGGCTGCACACCTCGATCGACGTGGTCGGCGCGCTGTTGGCCGACCTGGCCGCGGACCTGCCGGATCCCTCGACGGTCGTGCTGGCCTCGCGCGAGGTGGTGCTGCCGATCGCCTTCGACCACCCCACCGCGCACGAGGCCATGCAGCGCTACGCGTCGGTCAACCCGACCGCCCCGTGGTGCCCGGACAACGTGGAGTTCATCCGCCGGGTCAACGACCTCACCGAGCGCGACGAGGTCTTCGACGTGGTGTCGGCGGCGACGTACCTCGTGATCGGGCTGGGCGACGTCTACCTGGGGGCGCCCGTCGCGGTGCCGCTGGACCCGCGGCACCGGCTGGTGACCACCAAGTACAACCCGGCCCGCACCTGGACCGCCCAGAACTCCGTCGGCATCGGCGGCATCTACCTGTGCATCTACGGGATGGAGGGGCCTGGTGGCTACCAGCTGGTCGGCCGCACGGTGCCGGTCTGGCGCCTCGGCGGCACGGCCGACGACGAGCGGCCCTGGCTGCTGCGCCAGTTCGACCGGATCCGGTTCCGGGCGGTGTCGGCGGAGGAGCTCGCCGACGCGCGCGCCGACATCAAGGCCGGCCGGACCGGTCTCGACGTCCGTCCCGGGACCTTCAGCCTGGAGGACGTACGCCGGATCGAGCGCGACGGCGCCGACGAGATCGACCGGCTCCGCCGGCAGCGTCGTGCCGCGTTCGACGCCGAGCGGACGAGGTGGGCCGGATGACGGCCTGGATCGCCCGCGGCGAGGTCGCCGGTGCCGCCGAGGGTCCGCTGGCCGGGCTGCGGTTCGCGGTCAAGGACAACATCGACGTGGCCGGCTTCGCGACGACGGCCGCCGATCCCCGGCGTACCGATCCCGCCACGGCGCACGCCGCCGTCGTCGAGCGGCTGCTCGCCGCGGGGGCGGACCTGGTCGGCAAGACCAACCTGGACCAGTACGCCACCGGGCTGGTGGGCACCCGCTCGCCGTACGGCGCCTGCCACGCGGTGGGCTCGGCGGAGCACGTCTCCGGCGGCTCCAGCTCGGGCAGCGGGGTGGTCGTCGCCCGCGGCGAGGTCGACTTCGCACTCGGGACCGACACGGCCGGCAGCGGCCGGGTGCCGGCGGCCTTCAACGGCATCGTCGGGATCAAGCCGAGCCGGGGGCTGGTCTCCACCCGCGGCGTGCTCCCGGCCTGCCGGAGCCTGGACTGCGTCACCGTCTTCGCCCGCGACCTGGCCACCGCACGTCGCGCGTACGACGTCATGGCCGGCTTCGATCCCGAGGACCCGTTCGCGCGGCGGGTCCCCTCGGAGCCGGTCCCGGTGCGGCCGCTCGTCATCGGCGTGCCTGCCGCACCGCTCGACCTCGAGCCCCTGCACGCCGAGGCCTGGGACCGCGCCCTCGCGCACGCCGAGCGGATCGGCACCGTCGTGCCGGTCGACGTCGAGGCGCTGCTCGAGGTCGCCGGCATGCTGTACGACGGGCCGTGGGTGGCCGAGCGCTGGACGTCGTTCGGCGCCGCGCTGGACGACGACCCCGCGGTCGACGCTGCGGTACGCCGGATCGTGCGCCCCGGTGCGGACATCACCGCGGCCGCGGCCTTCTCGGCCTTCGAGCGCCTGGCCGCGCTGGCCCGGCGTACCGAGCAGGTGTGGGTGGGCGTGGACACGCTGCTGCTCCCGGTCACCCGCGAGCACCCGACCCTTGCCGAGGTGGCGGCCGACCCGATCGGGGTGAACGCGCGCCTCGGCCGGTTCACCAACATGACCAACCTGCTCGACCTGTGCGCGGTCGCGGTGCCGGGGCCCGAGCGCGCCGACGGGCTGCCGTTCGGCGTCCAGCTGCTCGCCCCGGCCGGGCACGACGACGTCGTGCACGCCGCGGCGGCCGACTGGCTCGGCGAGCCTCGTCCCGCCGCGCCGCCGCGGGCCGAGGTGCTGCTCGCGGTGGCCGGTGCGCACCTCCGTGGCGAGCCGCTCAACCACCAGCTGGTCGAGCGCGGTGCCCGGCTGGTGGAGGCGACGCACGCGGCCGGGGACTACCGGATGTTCGCGGTCCCCGGCCCGCTGCCGAGGCCCGGGCTGTCGCGGGTGGGGCCGCGCAGCCCGGAGCCGCCCGTCGGTCGGGGGCCGGAGGTGGAGGTGTGGGCGCTGCCCGCCGCCGAGCTCGCCGGCTTCGCCGCCCTGGTGCTGCCGCCGCTCGCCCTCGGCCCGATGAGCCTGGCCGACGGCCGGCAGGTGCTCGGCTTCGTGTGCACGGCCGACGGCGTCGACCAGGGGACCGACATCACCTCCTACGGCGGCTGGCGGGCGTACCGGGCCGCGGTGGGGTGACCATGAGGTGATCGTGGGGTGATCGTGAGGTGACCTGCGCCCCATCATCGCTCCGGACCGTTTGGCATCGGGGCTCCGGGGCACGGGAGGTCGACCGACCGACCACCCCGAGGAGCCCCCGTGAGCCAGATCCAGCAGTCCGTCGACGTCCACGTGCCCGTCCGGGTCGCGTACGACCAGTGGACGCAGTTCGAGTCGTTCCCGAACTTCATGACCGGCGTCGAGTCCGTCACGCAGATCGACGACACGCACAACCACTGGGTGACGAACATCGCCGGAGTGAAGCGCGAGTTCGACACCGTGATCACCGAGCAGCACCCCGACGAGCGCATCGCGTGGCGCACCACCGGCGGCGACACCCAGCACGCCGGCGTCGTCACCTTCCACCGCCTCGACGACACCACGACCCGCACGATGATCCAGCTCGAGTGGGAGCCCTCCGGACTCGTCGAGAAGGCCGGGTCCGCGATCAACGTCGACGAGCACCAGGTCAAGAAGGACGCCGAGCGGTTCCGCGACTTCATCGAGTCGCGCGGCACCGAGACCGGCGCCTGGCGCGGCGACGTCGAGAACTAGACCGCCGCGACGAACACGAAGGGTGTGCGGGCTGCCGTCCTCGCGACGACCAGCCCGCACACCAGCATCGCCAGCACCACGCAGGACAGCACCACCAGCTGGAACTCGGCCGCAGCGACCGGGCCGGCGCCGCCGAAGAGCGCGCCGACGAACGCGCCCGGCAGGGTGACCAGCCCGGTGGCGCGGGTCTGGTCGAGGTTGGGCAGCAGGGCCTCCCGTACGGCGGTCCGCGCGATCTCGTCGTACGCCTGCTCGGGGGTCGCGCCGAGCGCGAACCAGCCCTCCACCTCGTCGCGACGCTGCTGGGCGCTCTGGGCGAAGCGCCGGCCGGCCAGCGTGGAGGCGTTCATGGCGTTGCCGATGACGATGCCGGCCAGCGCCACGACGTGGCGGGCGTCGAACGCGACCATCCGGGTCGCGAAGGCCAGCACCAGCGCGACCCCGGCGCCGGCGACCACGCCGAGCAGCGCCAGCCGCCGGCCGTGGGGGACGGCGGCCAGGCGCCCGCCGGAGGTCCACGACGCCGTCGCCACCATCAGGGCGACGAACGCCGCGGCCGTCGCGGGCACGGACAGCACGCCCCGCAGCAGCAGCGCCACGACGGCGAGCTGGACCGTCGCCCGGGCGAGCGCGGTGAGCGGCTGCCAGCCGAGCTCGAGCCGCGACCATCCCGCGATCCCGACCGACAGCAGTCCGATCAGGACCAGCCCGATCGCGAACCCCACGTGGTTCATCGGCGGTCCATCAGGAGGCGATCTGCCCGTGCGACTCGGTCATCGTCTCGCTGACGCCGTAGCGCGCGAGACAACGTCGGAGCACCCGCAGGGTGTACGCGTCGGCCGGCACCCGCAGCGGCGCGATCTCCGAGGCCCTGGCCACGAGGGTGAACCGGCCGAGGACGTACGGCGTCGTGGCTGCGACCAGCACCCGGTCCAACCGGGTCAGTCGCACGCTGGAGCCCGCTGCGAGGCCCCGCCCGCGGCCGAACGCGCGGGTGAAGAAGACCTTGCTCCACGCCTTCTCGACCCGATCGGCCACGCGGTCGTAGGGCGTCCGCCCGGGCCGGAGGTACGCCGCCAGGGTCGATCGCACGAGCTCGCCGCAGGTGGCGTCGTCGAAGTCGTCGCGCAGCGTGGCGGCGCGGGCGTGGAAGACCCGGACGATGCCCGCGGGGTCGCCGGGCAGCAGGTCCTCGGGCAGCCCCAGCAGGAAGCAGCGGTAGCGGACGAACTCGTGGATCGCCCGCTCGCGCGGGGTCCACTCGGTGCGGCCGGCCCGCAGCGCCGCCATGGCGAGGATGTAGATGTTGATCATCCCGGCCGGCATCTGGTCGACCTGCGGCACCGGGATCCCGTAGATCCGCTGGTCCCACCGCGCGGACCGCTTGAGCGCGTTGCAGCGCACCACGGAGTGCATCAGCCGGACGTGGGCGGTGGTCTCGAAGCCCACGCCGTACCTGCGCAGGGCGCCCGGCAGCGTCGTGACGGCGAAGAAGCTCGTGGTCTCGATGACCCGGCGCCCGGCCCGCCGGTCCGACAGCGCGCCGGTGAGCGCCATCGGCAGGGCGGCGTAGGTGTTGATGAACGTGGCCAGGAAGGCGCCGCGGGTCAGGAACGGCGCGAGGAACGCCGCGGCGATGCGGGAGTGTCGCGCGCCCTCCTCGACGAGGTCCATGTCCAGCCACTCCGGGACGGCCTCCATCGAGGCGAGGAAGGCCCGCAGCTCCTCGGGCGGGTCCTCGACCGCGTCGATGCCCTCGCGGCAGGCGGTGGTGAGCATGGAGATCAGGCCCTTGACGCCGTAGGTGTCCATCAGCGCCGCGTAGGGGTCGGCCGCGACGTCCCCGAGCATCGTCGCGGTCCGCATCAGCTCGACGGTCGCCTCGTCGGCCAGCAGCGGCTCACGCGGAGCGACCCACCCGGGCAGCGAGGCCTTCACGTCCGGGTCGGTGGTGAAGCGGTACGGCGTCGCGGCCAGGTCGACCTCGCCGTACATCGCGGGCTGGAGCACGGCCTGGCGGCGTACCCGCTCGGCGAGCTCGGGGTGGTGCACGGTCATCGGGCCTCGGCTTTCGCGTGTGCTGTGACCATCGTGACACCGACCCGGGCGGCCGGTCCTGCAACCGAACCGCTGAGCGACTCGTCACACTCACGCCTCACCTGGCAGATCGGGAGGGGTACGCCGATTACCCTTGGCCACGGCGAGCCCACCATGGAGAAGAGGACAGAGCCCGCATGAAGATCACGTGGAAGCACCGAGCCGCTGCGGCAGCAGTCGCAGGCCTGTTGCTGACCCTGACCGGTTGCGGTCTCGACGCCGGCTCGAACGACGCCTCCTCGCAGCAGGTGGGCGCCACGACCTCGGCCCACGCCTCCGCGGGTGCGTCCACGGCGACCGCGACGCCGACGCCGACGCCGAAGAAGCACTACCCCAAGGGCCCGCCGATGTACCTCGACAGCATCGCGCCGTTGAGCGGCACGACCGTGGGCGTGGCGATGCCGATCTCGATCGTGTTCAGCGACCCGGTCAAGGCCTCGGCGCGTGCGGGCATCGAGCAGGCGATCTCGCTGAAGACCTCGGTGCCGGTGACCGGTGCCTGGCACTGGTTCGGCGACCAGCGCGTCGACTTCCGCCCGAAGCACTTCTGGCCGGCCGGCACCACCGTGTCGATGGTCGCGGCGCTCAAGCACGTGGGCAACGGCTACGGCCGCTACGGCACCCACGGCTACACGCGCGACTTCACGATCGGCGCCGACGTCCGCACCCACGTCTTCATCGCCAAGCACAAGGCGACCGTGACCAAGAACGGCAAGCTGATCCGGACGATGTCGATCGACGCCGGCAGCCCCGAGTTCCCGTCCTGGGACGGCACGATGGCCGTGGTCAACAAGGAGCGCACCACCCGGATGACCTCCTGCAGCGTGAACATCGCCTGCAGCAAGAGCGACCCGAACTTCTACGACCTCGTGCTGCCGTGGGACGTCCGGATCACCAACTCCGGCACGTTCCTGCACTACTCGCCGGCCGACCCGTACCCGGGCCACAGCTACGGCTCGCACGGCTGCGTCCACCTCTCGTGGGACGACGCCGAGTGGTACTACAACCTCGCCAAGCAGGGCGACCCGGTCACGATGACCGGCTCGCCGCGCGGCAAGGCCGAGGGTGACAACGGGTACGCCGACTACAACGTCTCCTGGGCGGACTGGCTCGCCGGCAGCGGCCGGGGCTCGTTCACCACCACCGCCTGACGGACCTGGTCCGACCCGACCAGGGGCGGACGGGCGGACTACTCAATATTGGTGGTCGGCACCCCCTCACACGAGGGTTCCGGTCCGCGCGCGCTCCGACGAGGGTGGGACACGGTCAGCATCCGCTCGTCGAGCCGTGGGGGTCTCGCGATGATTCGTGTCAGGTTGTTCGGAGCGACGTCGGTCGAGGTGGACGGGCGGTGGCTGCCTGCGAGCGCACTGCGCGGACGACCGCGCCAGATCCTCGAGATCCTCGCCGCCGCCAACGGCGCACCGGTCGCCAAGGAGCGGCTGTCCGACCTGGTCTGGGACGGCGCTCCGCCGGCGTCGTACCAGGGCACCCTGGAGAGCTACATCTGCAACCTGCGCCACAGCCTGGGCGTGAAGAGCGGCCGGGCGTCGGCGCTCGCGACCTCCTCCGCCGGCTACGTGCTCGCCGGCCCGGAGCTCTCCGTCGACCTGACCGAGGTCCACGAGCACCTCGCCGCCTCCGGCTCCGCCGACGCCGTCGTCGACCACGCGCTCGCCGCCGTACAGCTGGCGTCGGGCGACCTGCTGGAGAGCGAGCCGTACGCCGCCTGGGCGGATCGGTCCCGCGACGTCTTCGCCCGGGCAGCCGTGGCGGCGTACGTCCGGGCCGCAGGGCTCGCCAACGGCACCCACCGCTTCGGCGACGCGATCCGGCTGGCGGACGCCGCGGTCCGGCTCGACCGGCTCTGCGAGCTGGCCTGGCAGCAGCTCATCAGGTCCTACTGGCTCGCCGGCCGGCACGGCGAGGCGCTCCGCGCGTACGCCGACCTCCGCCTGGTCATGGCCGAGGAGCTCGGCGACGAGCCGGGTCCGGAGAGTCGCGAGCTCTATCTCGCCGTGCTGCGGAACTCCTCGGAGGACGGCGATCGGAGGCGGTTGTCGTGCGCGGAGCTGCCGACCCTGCTGCTGCTCCTGCGCCAGTCGCTCGCGGCGACCCCGGGTGCGGTCCTGCCGGCGCGCGACTCGGCGCTCTCCGCTGCGGCAGCCCGGGTGATCGCCGCGATGTCGTGAGCAATGGTGCCCACGGCTGACGAAGCAGGACAAGGAATTCGATATTCGGCAAAGAAACAGAGAACACGTCCCGTCGCTCGGTAAAGGCGGTCACAGTTGGGCGTGGGGGGGGTCTCTGCGGTTCCTAGAGGTGAAACTCAATGAGTCAAACGATGGTGCGCAACGAAACACCTCTCGGGACAATCAAGATCGTCGTCGTCGACGATCACCTGATGTTCGCCCAGATGCTCGCGAACACCCTGGACGATCAACCTGACATGGACGTCGTCGGCATCGCCGGCGACGTCTGCACCGCCGTGGCGATGGTCTCCTCGCTGCAGCCCGATCTTGTCCTGATGGACGCTCGGCTGCGCGACGGCGACGGCGTCGCCGCGACCGCGGAGCTGGTGGCCAGGAACCCTGGCCTGCGCGTCGCCGTGCTCAGCGGGCACATCGACAGCGCGCTGATGCGCCGGGCCGCGGCGGCCGGCGCGTGTGCCCTGCATCCCAAGGACGGCGACCTCGACGAGATCCTCCAGGCCGTGCGGACGGCGCGGAGCGGGACCTTCGCGGTCCAGCCGCAGCTGCTGCGCCACCTGGTCTCGGAGACCCGTGACGCACCGGTCTGGCAGCCGGTGCTGACCGACCGCGAGCGCGACGTCCTGCAGTTCCTCGCTGCCGGCCTCGACGCCTCCGTCATCGCCCACGAGCTGGGCATCTCGGTCAACACCTGTCGCGGCTATGTCAAGAGCATCTTGGCGAAGCTCGGCGCCCACTCGCAGCTCGAGGCCGTCGTACTGGCCATGCGCAGCGGTCTGGTCGGCGTCGGCAATGTCGCGCCGTGACGGTGTCAGTGCGGTCTCCAGCGGGCTAGGTCGTCGGGCGCTCCTCGAGTTCGCGCTGGGAGTCCTGGTCGCCATCATCGTCGCCAGCGTGGCGAGCGTCGTCGTCGCCCAGAAGATGTCGGAGAAGATCGCGATCCGGGCCGCCGCGGGACGCGGCGAGGCGTTCGCTCGCGGGGTCGCCGCCCCGCTGGTGAACGAGGGCGTCAGGAACGGGGATCTCCAGGCGACCGAGCTGTTCAGCATGGTGATGAACAACCGGCTCGACGCCGGCTCGATCGTGCACATGAAGCTGTGGTCGGTCGACGGGACCGTGCTGTGGGCCGACGAGGCCGGCCTGATCGGCAAGCACTTCGACCTCGAGGAGCCGGTCAGGAGCCAGGTGGGCGGCGACTTCGTCCATGCCGAGGTCACCAGCCTGGATCAGCCGGAGAACGAGTTCGAGCTGGGATCGGGACGCCTCCTCGAGGTGTACGTCGGCGCGACCGACGGCGACGGCCAGCCGGTCATCGTCGAGACCTACTGGTCGGCTGCCGGCATCCACCGGGACGAGCGGCGGCTGTTCTGGTACTTCGCGCCGCTGTCGCTCGGATCGATCCTGCTGATGCTGCTGATGATGCTGCCGATCGCGGTCAAGCTCGCCCGCAACGCCAGCCGGAGCGTGCTGGAGCGCAACCGGCTGCTCGGCCACGCACTCGGAGCGGCTGACCTCGAGCGGTCGCGGATCGCGCAGATCCTGCACGACGGGGTCATCCAGGACCTGGCCGGGCTCGGCTACGCCCTGCCGTCGGCGTCCTCGCGGATGCGCGACGACTCCGGGCTCGACGGCGCTCGCCGGATCGTCGACGACGCCACCGAGGTGATCCGCAACGACCTCACCACCCTGCGGACGCTGCTCGCCGACATCTACCCGCCCGTCCTGGCCGAGGGCGAGCTCGCGACCGCCATCAACGAGCTCGCGACGAGCGCGGAGCGCTCCGGCCTGATCGTAAGCGTCGAGCTGCAGACCGAGCGACCGCTGGGTCTCGCGACCAACCAGCTGGCCTACCGGATCGTTCGCGAGGGCCTGCTCAACGTCGTCAAGCACACCGCCGCGACCCGTGCCTGGGTGGTCGTCCGCGCGATCGGCGATCTGATCCAGGTGTCGGTGCGCGACAACGGGCCGGATGCCGGACCGATCGTGATCGCCGACCCGCGGTCGGGCCACGTCGGTCTTCGCCTGCTCCTCGACGCACTCACCGACCACGGCGGCGAGCTCTCCATCGGGCCGGCTCCGGAGGGGGGCACGCTGCTCCTGGGATCGTTCCCGGTGCCGGAGGCCGACCGCTGATCCTCTGCCGATCCTGTGCTGATCATCTGGCGTCGGATCCTTGCCTCCGTCCGTCCAAGGAATGCACAGGGGCGTCGGTCGAGACTGGGCGCTGAGCGGTCGAACGGCCGGTCTCGGGCGGGAGGAGGAATCATGATCCGGGTAGTGGTTGCCGATGATCACCCGCTGATCCGGCTCGGCCTGGCCGCGATCCTCGCCGAGCAGCCGGACATCGTGGTGTGCGGTGTCGCGGGCAGTGGGGAGGACGCCGTGGTCCGGGTCCGTGACCAGGCTCCCGACGTGGTCCTGCTCGACCTGTCGATGCCCGGCAGCGGCGGCCTCGCGGCCGCAGCCGAGATCGTCGTGGGCGGCACCGACACCCGGGCGCTGATCCTCACCTGCCAGGACGATGCCGCGCACATCCGCGCCGCCCTCGACGTCGGCGCCAGCGGCTATGTGCTCAAGGACGCCAGCGTGGGCGAGCTGGTCGCTGCGGTCCGGGCGGTGCATCGAGGAGAGCTCGTGCTGAGCGCCGACGCCGCGCGGGCGCTGGAGGAGGACACCGAAGAGGACGCCGCCCTCACGGCTGCGAGGCCGAGGCGCTACTCCCATGGTGGTGAGCCTCGGATCCGGACAGGCCGGGCAGGCCGCCCCACGCCGTGAGGACCACGGCCGCGACGACCAGGACGCCCGCGACCGCTGCGCCGACGCGGGTGGAGTGCCGGTGGGCGCGGCCCGCCGGGAGGCGCATCAGGGCCAGCGCGACCACCGCGGCGACGACCGACATCAGCTCGAGGACGAGGCAGGCGACATCCGGGACGCCGACCTCCTCCGGCACCCGGAAGTCCGCCGGCCCGATCGGCATGCCGACGGTGCGCGACACCGCCCAGATCGCGACCGTGCCCAGCCCGGTGACGACGACCGCGAGCGCCGCCGGGCGGGTCCAGGCGTAGACCGCGAGCAGCGCGAGGCCGAGCTCGACGACCTGCAGCACCACGAAGAACAGGCCCGCGGGCACCCACTCCCCGAAGTGCTCGCCGGCGACCGTGCCGTGCACGATCGCGCTGCCGATGAGGGTGCCTGCCACGGCCGCGCGGGTCACGAGGTCGACGTCGGCGGCGTACGCCGGACGCGGCCTCCTGATCACCGAAGCGAGTGCAAGGTCCATCCCCTCACTGTGCCGCGGTGACCTTGGATCCTCCTTGTGGCGATCGTGATGATCGTGGTGATCGTGGTGGGCGCGCCCGAGCGCCTCAGCAGGCACTGCCGTCGACCTTGAGGATCGTGCAGCTGTCGGCGGGCAGCACGTGCTGGATGCCCCAGGCGCCGGCCAGCGCGAACGGCAGCCGCGAGTCGCCGTACAGGTAGTCACCGGGCCGGCCGCCGCCGGCTCCGCCGACCACGTCGAGGTCGAAGGTCTCCCACGGCCCCATGCCCTGGGCGGTGTTCCAGTTCGAGTTCGGGATGAACCGGTCCTGCGGCCAGCTGAGCCCGCCGAGCGTGAACACGTGGCTGTTCTCGCTGCCGGGCGTCATCATCACGTGGACCAGCATCGGCTCCCCGGCGTACGCCGTCATCGTGGGGACCCCACCGGGATCGGTGAAGCTGTTGCCCGGTGGTGCGGCGTTGTAGCCCAGCAGCGTCCGGCCGGCGTTGGCGTTGGTCGGGTACGGCATCATGTCGCGACCCATCTGGATGTCGTCCTCGGCGAACGGGACGGTGAAGTCCCGGTAGTTCGGCGTCGCCGTTCCCGGAGCCCGGACCAGGACCTGGGCGCCGAGGTCCTTGAGGGCACCGGTGACCGGGTCCCGGAAGATCGTCGGCTGGCCCGAGACCGTCGACGCCGGTGCGACGACGACGGTGCCGTAGAGACCGTTCTTCAGGCTGCCCGCGTTGGCGAGGTCGCCGATCACGGCGCTCCCGATCTTGTCGGTCTGCACGAAGTAGCGGTAGGTCCGCACCCCGCCGGGGTCGACGTTCTGCTCGGGGTTGAAGCCCACGTCGACACCGCCCGACCCGATCTCGCGGTCCAGCTTGCCCATCGAGAACCCGACCGGTGTGGCCAGCGCGTTGTGGAGCGTCACCGTCACGCACTCACCGGCGACCACGTGCATCACGAGCGGCTGCGCGACCTTCGTGCCCACCTTGATGGCGTTGACGTCCGTCGTCGGCACGTACGCCGTCCGGTTGCCGTTCAAGGTGCTCGACCGATCCATCGCGGTCAGGTCGAACGACCGGGCCGGCGCGGTGGACGGGCACGGGTTGCCGGGTCCGTCAGCGGCCGGCGGGTTGTTCCCGGTCATCGTGGGCTCGGTGTACGGCGCACTCGGCGTCTGCACGCCCGACAGCGGCTGCAGGTTGCCGACCATGCCGGGCAGCACCCGGACGATGCCCCAGGCGCCCTGTTGGGTGCGGTTCTCCATGCCGTTGGCGTAGAGGTAGTCACCGGGCCGCAGCCGCATCGAGCTGGGCTCGCCGTTGAGCACCAGGGTGAAGCGCTCGCTGATGCCGCTGTGGATCGCGTCGATCTGGGTGCCGTTCGGCACGCCGTTCATCGTCTGCCGCGGCTCGAGCAACGTGTTCGCGCCGAGGAAGTGCAGCGAGTCGAGCGTCGGCGAGATGCTGATCGTCCGGACCACGAGCGGGTCGTTCGCGTAGAGCCTCGGCAACGGGGTGAGCGGGTCGCCGTACTTCCACGAGCTGAACTGGTGGGCCTTGTCCGGCCGGTCGGCCAGCGGGTTCGCCCGCAGGTTGAGCGTGGAGTAGGCGTCGGCGTCGTTGTCGTTGATCGTCCACAGCGCGAGCTCGCGGAAGCTGCCGTCCACGAGTCCGGGAGCCAGCGGGCTCGGGGTGTTGATGTCGACGAGCGTGCCGGAGTCGACCGGCTTGCCGGTGACCGGATCGGTCCACGTCGAGCCCTTCGGCTCGACGATCAGCTGGCCGACCAGGCCGTGGCCCCAGCCGTGGATGCCGTCGACGTGGTCGTGCCAGAAGATGTTGTCCAGGAGGGTGTCCGGGTACCAGCGTTCCTGGAGGAACTCGGTGCCGGCGTACTCACCGGACGGGTGGGTCCTCTGCACCGGTGCCGTGAGCGTGACCGTCCTTGTGGTCGTGCTCACCGACTTGATCTGCCGGATCTCGATGTTCTCGGTGCCCTGGCCGATGGCGATCCACTTCTGGGCGGCCTTGCCGTTGGCATCGGTGCCGGTCAGCCCGGCGACCGAGGAGAGGGTGAGCGTCGTGCCGCCGGCGGAGGTGGTCTTCGTCAGCGTGGGGTCGGTGACCGGGTAGGGGCGCACGCTGTGCTCGTAGGCGAAGCCGGCGCTCACGCCGTCGGATCCCTGGACGTCGAACTGCACGTGGTGGATGTGCATCGACACCTTGGAGTAGCCGTCGAAGGCCTTGTCGTCGGGGATCGTGTTGTTCAACGTGATCGCGATGCAGTCGCCCTGGTTCGCGCGGATCGCGAGCGGCTCGCCGACGTCGGGCCCGGCGTTGAGGATCCGGTCCTTGTCATGGGCGAGGACGAAGATCTTGCCGTCGGGGTCGACGAAGCTCGGCGTGCGCCGGATCGGCTTGGCGATCGCGACCACGTTGTAGGTGCGCAGGGGCCGATTGGCCGGGCACAGCCCGTCGGGACGGCTGGTCCACGGATTGACGGTGCTCCTGCCCGCGGACGGGGTGTCCGCGTTGTCGCCGAGGTACGGCGCTCCGGTGTGCCCGTTGCCGGTGAACGGGGGGCGTTGGCCGATGTGCGTGCGCAGCAGCGGGTACGCCGGCCGCCCGTTCAGCGGGTTGAACAGGATCGCCGGGCGTCCGCTCACGACGTGGCCCTGGTCGATGGGCAGCAGGTTGGGCTGCCCGGGGATCACGTGCTCGGACTCGATGAAGTCGGTCTGGTCACCGGGCTCTCCCAGGTAGAGCGGCTTGCTCGCCGTACCGGCCACCTTCCAGTCCATCACCGTGGCGTCCTGGGCGTCGGCCTTGATGCCCGACGGCGGCAGCTGGGGGCGGATCCACGCGTCCAGGTTCTTGGCGGTGATCGTGGTGCCGCCGTAGGTGTGCCCGATCAGGCCGGTGGAGTCCACCGGCATCGGCGGGGACAGCCGGTCGGGGAGCGGCACCAGGTCGGGCTGCAGGGTGTCGTAGACCCGCCACACCGACCACATGCCGGAGACGTAGTGCTTGGCGATGTGGCAGTGGAACAGGAAGTCGCCGACCGACTGCTGGACACCGCCCGCACCACCCTCGATCTCGAGGTTGTAGGCCTCGCCGGGGCCGATCGACTGGGAGTCGAGGCGCTGCGACGGCGTCATCCAGGCGGGGGGATCCTTGCGGAGACCGGTGTCCGCGTAGTTGTAGGTCGGGTCGGAGACCGGGTTGAAGCGCCACCGGTCGCCGCCACCGTGCAGGTGGTAGATGTGGAACTTCTCGGCCCCGGCGTGCATCAGCCGGATCTTGGTCGGGTCGGCCAGGTAGCCCCGCATCATCGGGGTCGACGGCTCACCGAAGGTGTAGGAGCTGTAGGCGTGGGCCTTCTCCGTGGGGAACTTCAGCAGGCGGTTGCGGAAGGGCTCGCTGCGGTAGTTCAGCGCGAAGGCGCCGGGACGGTAGGAGCCGGTCGTGTTGTCGACCAGCGGCACGAGGCTGCCGTCCTCGGCGGTGAGCTGCTCGTTGTCGTTGCCGATCTCGTGGTGCAGCAGCGCGGCCTCACGGAACGAGCAGCTCTGCTGGGTGCTCATCGGGTCGCACGGCACGTTGACCCCGGCCGGCTTGATGATGGCCTCCCAGCCGGAGGCGAGCGGCTGGCCGGGCGTGCTGGCGTCCCAGTACGTCGATCCCGGGGGCTCGACCTCGAGGGCTCCGAACAGCCCGTGGTCGACGGCTGCCCGGTTGCCGGGGCCGGGGTGGATGTGGTGGCCGCCCTCGGCCCGCGCGTCGTCGGGGACGGAGTAGCGGTAGGTCACGGTCTGGCCGAGCGATGCGGTGGAGTCGGGGTTGGCGCCGACCTGGTCGCCCGAGGAGCTGACGTCGAAGCTGAGCCCGTCGATGTGCATGCCGACCGGGCCGCGAGAGGACTTGTTGGTGAACGTGATCGACACGCAGTCGCCCTCGTTGGCACGGATCACCAGCGGCTGGATCGGGTCGTCGTGTTCGCCGATCGACACCTGCTGGGTCTGCTCCTGGTGCCGGATCGCAGGGATCGCGTCGTCGAGGGCGTACATGACGCCGTGGGGGTCGTGGTCGCCGAACCGGTTGACCGGGATGTCGACGTCGATCGCGCTCACGTCGAAGGACTTGTCGGCCGGACCGCCCGAGAGGCAGTCCGCGGTCGAGGTCGCCGCGCCGGCGGGCGACGCAGCCGTCAGGGCGCTCGTCGCGACCAGCGTCGTGGTCCCGGCCGCGATCGCGAGAAGTGCTCGGACCCGCCGGGACGACAAGGTCCCGGCGGCCCGGCGCGCCCTGTGCAACAGGGCGATGAGGGGCAGCAGCACCACCAGCAGCGTCGCCGCGTCGGCGAGCCACAGGCCGATGCTGAGCGTCCCGGTCTCCGCGGAGGCGTGCAGCTGCGCGCCAGCAGCCACTGCGAGAGCCGCCGCGGGACCGATCAGGAGGGCTTCCCGGGCTGCGCCCGCCTCCTGCTCATGGGGGTCTCGTCGTGCCGGACGGAGCAGGCCGAGGAGGCCGACGACCACCGTCACGGTGGGGACGAGGGAGTAGCCGACGAGAGCGCCGAAGGCGACCAGGGAGGTCGCGCCGTCGTGACCCGCGTGCCGGCTCGGCTCGAGCAGGGCGAGCCAGGCGGCCCCACCGACGCACAGGGCCAGGCCGGTGAGCATGTCGGCGGCGAGCGTGACGGAGGGGGAGCGGGGATCGAGAGCGGCGGAAGCGGGTCGCGTACTCATGGTGACCTCCAGGGTCGGCGTGCTGAGCGCGGGCGCTCAGTGGTGGTGCTCGGGGCTGTTGGGATCCGGGACGTACGGCGCCCCGGCGGGCAGTGCGGGGATGTCGATCGTGCGGCGGGTGCCGACGGCACCCAGGAGCAGGCGCGTGATCCCCCGGGGGACCACGAAGCCGATCGACCCCTCGACGGTCGCGTGCGGAGCGAGGACGCCGTCGTCGAGCGTTCCGCTCGCCGGCAGGATCGGCTTGCTGGAGCCGGGGAGGTAGGCGCGCAGCTGGCTGACGTCGTACGCCGCCCGGCGGCCGCCCGCGGACAGGTCCAGCCACACCTGGACCATCACCTGGTCCTCGGTGACCAGGCCCTGGATGTTGTGCCCCATGCCGCCCATCAGGTCGGCGTTGGCGATGCCGACGACCTCCTCGGCGGACACGACCCGGAACGTCACGTCCCCGAGCCGCAGCGCGGCAGGGTCGTCGCCGGCGGTCTGCAGGAGGATGGCGGCCCGGAGTCCGCCGTACGCCGTGACAGCGAGGAGCAGGACCGTGGCGATCAGCGCCCACCGGACGGTGATCGGCTTGCCGCGGGTGCGCAGAGCGGTTGCATCCATGTCCTGATGGTGCGCCGAGCGCCTTGCACGGATCTTGGACGCACGGATGCCCGTGGCCGTCGGCCACGGGCATCCGTGTGGTGCTGTGGTGCTCTACTCCCTCCTAGGTCCGGAAGGTCCAGCTCACCGCGACCAACCTGTTGCCGGCCAGGTCACGGATGCCGTTGGTGAGGTTGACCCGCCAGTTGGTGCCCGCCGTGAGCGGCAGGATCGGCGTCAAGGTCGCCGTCTGCCCGTTGACGCTCAGGGTGACGATCGCCAGGACCGTGCGGCCGGTGGCCACGTTGGTCAGGGTGAACGTCCCGCCCGTCACGCCGGTCACCGGCTCGCTGAAGCCGACCACCACCTGGGTTCCGGTGGAGACGCCGGTGGCATTCGGCGCCGGGGTCCTCGACACGACCGTGGGTGCGGTCGTGTCCAGCACCGTCCGGAAGGACCACGTCGTGGTCGCCAGCGGGTTGCCCGCCAGGTCCCTGATCGCCGTGGCACCGCCGGTCAGCTGGGCCGTCAGCTGCGTGTTGGTCGGCAGCGGAGCGTTCGGCGTCAGCGTGGCCGTGTTGCCGGTGATGGTGACGGTCGCGGGGACAGCCACCCCGGTCAACGTCCTGCGCAGGGTGAACGTGGTGCCACTGACCCCGGTCACCGGCTCGCTGAACGTCGCCGTCACCGTGCTGTTGAGCGGGACGTTGGTCGCCCCGTTCGCGGGCGTCCGTGCCGTCACGGTCGGAGGCGTGGTGTCCGCCAGGACCGTCACCGCGTTGGACGGCGCACTGGTCGTGCCCGCTCCGTTGGCGTTGGATGCGAACACCCGCAGCCGGACGGAGGTTCCGGGCGTGAGACCGGTGACGGTGCCGCTCGTGGCGGCGGGTCCGGCTGAGGCCGTGCCCACCACCGCGTTCGACGCGTTGATCGCCTGGATGGTGTAGCCGGTGATCGGCGAGCCGCCGTCACTGCCCGGAGCCGTCCAGGTGACGCTCGCCGAGTTGATCCCGGCGGTCGCCGTGCCGATCGTCGGCGCACTCGGAACCGTCGAGTGCGGGGTCACCGCGTTCGACTCCGCCGAGTACGGGCTGACCCCGAACTGTCCGACCGCCCGCACCTTGAAGGTGTAGGTGGTGCCGTTCACCAGGCCCGTGATGTGGGCGTTCGTGTCGGTCGAGGGAGCAGTACGGAGAGCGCCCTGCTGGACACCACCCGAGAGCACCTGGATGTCGAACGACGTGGGGGCGGCTCCGGTGGTCGCGGGCGTCCAGGTGACGTCAGCGGAGGAGTTGCCGGCCGTGGCCGTTCCGATCGTGGGTGCATCGGGTGCCGTGAGCAGGACCGACTGGTCGCTGAACTGCAGCCGCTCCATGTTGAACAGCGTGTCGGAGCCGTCTCCCTTCGACACCACACCGGGGGCCGGAGCCGCGCTGGTGGTGTCGGTGACCGTGACCGACCCGTCGGGGTTGGACGTGATCGTGTACTGGGAGCGCGGACCGGCGTACACCGAGGTGTCGCAGTTGACCGGTGCGCTGGCGCTGCAGTCCGCCGGAGCGTTGACGTTGTCGACGATCTCACGGACGTTGACCAGGTTGCCCGGGTCGACGAGACCGGCGAAGACCGCCTGCTGCAGGGTCATCCCGGCGGTTCCCGGCCCGAAGTTGCCGCTGGTGGGCAGCCCCTCCATGAGGTCGGTGCGGCCGAGCTCGTTCCCGTTGCCGTCCGTCACGCTGATCGCGACGCGCAGCTCCTTGTCACCGTCGATGACCTCGTCGCCGGCGCGGCCGGTGATCGTGTCACTGCCGGGACCACCGAGCAGGATGTCACCCTCGCCCCAGACCGGGCCGCTGAGCGGGCACCGTCCGGAGGCGGAGCCGGCAGCCACGTCGGCGGCCGTTCCCAGCCACTGGGCGACCGGGGGGAGCAGGGCGCCCAGGCCCTTGATCCGGTTCATCCCGGCCTGGTCGATGGCGTCACATCCCTGGAAGCCGCCGCCGGTGATGAGGCGGGGGTTGGCCAGGACGCCGTCGGTGCCCTTGATGACGTCGTTCAAAGGACCGCCCGAGTCGGCCTCGGTCTCCTGCCAACGGTCGCGGTTGACGATGATCTGGATCGGCAGGCCGCCCAGGTTGTTGTTGATCATCATGTCGTCGTCGGCTGCGGTGGTGTCGTACTGGTGGATCGCCCAGTCGAAGCCGCCGGCGCCGGCGTTGCGGTCGATGGCCGCGTTCTGCGCCATGATGTCGTCGCCACCCTCGGCGTCGTAGTCGTTCTCACCCGGCTGGCCGACGAAGATGTCGTTGCCAGGTGCGATCTCACCCGGGTCGTCGAAGAACGGCGCGCCGTGGTCGCCCTGGAGCAGGTCCTGACCCGTGCCGCCCTCCTCCCAGTCGTCGCCACCGTCTCCGAAGATGGCGTCCGCACCCTGGCCGGCGATGATGTAGTCGTTGCCGGGGCCTGCGAACTCCTCGTTGTCGTTGGCTCCACCGTTGATGAAGTCCTGACCGTCACCGCCGGTGGCGATGTCGTCACCGGGACCGGTGTCGATCGCGTCGTTGCCGGGACCGCCCTTGAGGACGTCGGCTCCGTCGAGGTCGGTGATGACGTCGTTGCCCTCACCACCGAGTGCCACGTCGTCGCCGCCCTGGCCCTCGATCCGGTCGTTGCCGAGACCGCCCCAGAAGGTGTCGTTGTCGACACCGCCCGTGACGCGGTCAACGCCGTCGGTGCCCTGGTAGACCGCCTGACCGTTGATGCCGCTCGGGTCGACGGTGTTCCTCGTCTTGTACGAGATGGTGCCGTCGGGTGAGCGGGTCAGCAGCAGCGACTCGTCGCAGTCGGTCGTGGTCGGGTCGTCGGCCACCGTTGATCCGAACTGGGTGAAGCCCGCAGGGGTGCCCGCGAGGTGGGCCAGCTGGAACTTGCAGTCGGCGGTCGCGAACGCGTCGGCCTTCAGGGTGTTGGTGTTGTCGGTGTTGCGCTGGATCAGCTCGGAGAACGAGTTGCCCTCGAGCTGGCTGCGCAGGTTCAGACCCGGCGTACGCGCCAGGTAGTAGAACCGGTCGCCGTCCTGGAGCTTCTCCAGCTGGGTCTGGAACACGTAGTTGAACGTGCTGCCCAGCAGGCCACCGTTGAGGTTGGTGACCTCGGCGAGGCCACCGACCCAGAGGTCGACGGTGTCGAGGCCGGTGGTCGTGACGCCGCCGGCGTTGCTCGCCCAGGCGCCGGTGCTGAACATGAAGTCAGCGGCGTCCGCGGGAGCGGTGTCGGTCGGCAGCGGGTCGACGATGGCCCGGGCCGCGTCGCGCTTGGCGGCGACGGTCGTGGCGTTGACGATCGTCGGGTGCGTGCCGTACGCCGCCACGAAGTTGATCAGCGACTCGGGGTGCTTCAGGTGCTGTCCGAAGTCGCTCCAGCTCGTGTAGGGCTGCATCTGACCGTCGTTCGTCTGGGCGAAGATCTGCCGACGGACGTCGTTCAGCGGCGGGATCCCGGCCTCGCGGGCACGGGCCATGTTGATCGTCGCGAGGTCGAGCGGGAGACCGAGCAGGTTGTTGCGCAGGGTCTCGGTGACGAACTCGTCCAGCTCGTTGCCGACCTGGTCCGAGGAACCCATCACGATGGATCCTGCTGCCGCCCTCGCCCCGAGGGTGCCCGATGATCCGCCGTCGAAGAACTCGGGCGGGTTCAGGAAGGCCGTCAGCAGCGGCAGGGAGTTGTCCGAGCCGTCGCCGTTGGTCCGCGCGACGGTGTCGTCGAGCATCGAGTGTCCGAACCGGTAGACGGCGTGGGCGAACTCCGCGTCGATGGCGGGGTTGATGTCCGGCGAGTACACGTGGAACGGCCGGACAGCCGGCTGGACCTTGCGCGCGAACTCCTCGAACACCAGGTGCTGGTACTCCATCTCGGTGACGAAGCGGGCCGCCTGGAACAGGCGCTCGCCGTAGTCGTAGCCGGAGACGCCGATCGCCTTCCAGTCCGCGAGCGCGGCGACGCCGGCCGCCGAGGTGTCGCTGGTGAGCACGTTGTTGATGTAGCTCACCAGGCGGTTGTGCTCGGAGTGGAAGATCTGGTGGATCGTCGACAGCGCGATGTTCTCGTTGCACCGGCCGTCACCGCAGGCGAAGTGCGAGTTGAGCATCTCGTCGTCGTAGGTGCCGGCGGGCTGCGCGGCGAAGTCCGCCGACGGGGTGTTGTCGGCGTCGGGCACCGGGACGCAGTTGCAGGTGCCGGGGCCGAACTGCGGGCTCGGGTCTGCGTTGTGCGCGATGTCGGTGAGGAACGGCGTGTCGAAGTGGAGCACGTTGGACGGCACCGGGACCGGGTTGGCGAGGTTGCCCTCGACGAGGCCGGTGGTGGTCACGTACTGCGGCAGGCCGCGGGCCGGGCCCGGGATGAACTTGCCGTACGGGTCGGTCGCTAGCATCGGGATGTTGGTGACGTCGCGGTCGACCAGCTTCAGTCCGAGCGTCGAGGCCGCCTGAGCCTTCACCGAGTGCCAGGTGCTCTCACCCTCGGTGCCGTCCGGCGAGTTCGGGTAGATCGCGCCGGCGTTCTCGCCACCGAGCAGGAATCCCGTCGAGACCGATGCGGGGTTGTCCGCCCCGTACGGGCCGGGACGCGTCGACGGCGCGTACGCACGCAGGAAGACCTGGTGCGAGGCGTGCGAGGTGTAGGTCTGGCTCTGGTCGACCCACGGGGTGTCCGTGTTGTTGGCGTCCTGGATGTCGTCGGCCGTGCCGAGGACACCGTCGGGACCGGGCTGGTTCTGGGCGCGGGTCAAGACCATGAACGCCTGCGAGGCGGGAACCTCGTCGCCGGTGTTCGGCTTGCCGTCCGGGCCGAGCGTCCGCAGCGGGTCGTCGTCCTTCAGCGGGACGAACACGGTTCCGCCGCTCTTGACCGTCTGGTCGACGCCGTGGTCGAAGAACTGGCCGAAGAACGTGAACAGGCTGTTGTACGGCGGCGACAGGCCGACGTCGGTGGTCACGTTCGGGATGAACAGGGTCTGGTGCGACGGCACACAGCCCGTCGGGACACCCGCGACCGGCGGGTTCGCCAGCGGGTCGGGGTCGGTCGTGCACGGGAACTTGCCCGGGTTGCCCTGCGACCGGACCGGGAACTCGGCGGCGGCGACCGCGGCCGGGTTGGTCGAGGTCTGGTCCACGATCAGGTTGGAGATCACGCGCGGCTGGGAGTCGAAGACGTTGCCGGACTTCTGGGCGTACGTCGTCGAGCCCGCCGGACCGAAGCCCGGCGGGACGTCCTCGGCCGGGCGGAACTTCGGGTTGGTCAGCCGCGGGAAGGGCTGGTCGGCCGCAGCGAAGTTCTCGTCACCGAGCTTGAGGTTGTTGCAGCTGCCGTCCACGGTGCGCAGACCGTAGGAGGTCAGGATGTCGGGGACCTGCTCGGCGTCCGGGATGCCGTCGCCGGGCTGGTTGAGCAAGGTGCTGCAGGGGTGCGCCGGCGTGCGGGTGAGCGAGTGACGCTCGGCGATCTTGATCTGCTTGAGGATGAACGCCAGGTCGCCGGTGGTGACGGTGAAGCCGTTGCCGACCGGCCCGACGGCCGCGTGCGCGGGCGTGGGCGTGGCGACGACCTGGATGCCGAGCGCCAGCGGTACGGCGAAGGCGGTCGCGAGCGCGACCCGGGACCGGCGGGCGGAGAGGAGCGAGCCGAGTCGTCCCGCGGCCTTGCGGTGGTCCGGCGGGCGGCGTCGTCTGAGCGTTCGACCCGCAGGGGAGGTGCCGGACGAGTGGCGGCTGTGGCGAGGACGCAATTGGAGCATGATCGAACCTGCCTCGATGTCGGAGTGGATCCCCCCACCATCCGAAGGCGACCTTGGGAATTCCTTGCGGTCGCTCCCGCCCGGCGTCCCCGGCCCGTCCTGGCCTCGTCCGGCCTCCCTGACGGCGAGCGGACCTCCACGGGGGTCAGCCGTGGAGGTCCGCCGGGCGGTTGCCGCAAGCGGGGTCGGCTCCGCCGCACCGCGCTGTAGGGGTTTCAGCGCGGGACGCCCTCCCAGACCGGAGAGGCGTTGCGGGAACGCTAGGGACCGGAACTTGGAAATTGCTGGGCCGCCGCGTCCCGGTGGCGGGTGTGCGGCCGAGGGGTTCTGGGCACCGGCACCCCATGCATCGAGTGGTGGTGGTGACCGGGGCGAGTGCCGGGGTGGGACGGGCGAGCGCCGTCGCGTTCGGCCGTCGCGGCGACCGGGTGGTGCTGGTCGCGCGAGGGGAGAAGGGGCTCGAGGCGGCCGCGGAGGAGGTACGCCGAGCGGGCGGTGAGGCCTTCGTCGTACCCGCCGACGTGGCCGATCCCGCCCAGGTCGAGGAGGCGGCGCGCCGGGCGGAGGAGCGGTTCGGGCCGATCGACATCTGGGTCAACGTCGCGTTCAGCAGCGTCTTCGCGCCGTTCAAGGAGACCACGCTCGAGGAGTTCCGGCGTACCACCGAGGTCAGCTACCTCGGCTTCGTGCACGGCACCAAGGCCGCCCTGGACCGGATGCTGCCGCGCGACCGGGGCGCGATCGTCCAGGTCGGCTCGGCGCTGGCCTACCGCGGCATCCCGCTGCAGGCGGCGTACTGCGGCGCCAAACACGCCATCCAGGGCTTCCACGACTCGCTGCGCTGCGAGCTGCTGCACGACCGCAGCGGCGTCCACGCCACGATGGTGCAGCTGCCGGCGGTCAACACGCCCCAGTTCGACTGGGTGCTGAGCCGGCTCCCGCGCCGGCCCCAGCCCGTCCCGCCGATCTTCCAGCCGGAGGTGATCGCGGAGACCATCGTGTACGCCGCCGAGCACCCCCGCCGCCGCGAGTACGTCGTCGGCGGCAGCGCCGTCGCGACGATCTTCGGCAACCGGCTGGCCGCGGGGTTCCTGGACCGCTACCTGGCACTGACCGGCTACGACTCCCAGCAGACCCCCGAGCCGGCGGGTCCGGACCGCCCCGCCAACCTGTGGGAGCCGGCCGACGGTCCGGACGGGCGCGACTTCGGGGCCCACGGCCGCTTCGACTCCCAGGCGTCGAGCCGGTCCCTCCAGGCGTCGCTGACCCGCTCGCCGCGATGGGTGGCGCGGGTCGTCAACCCGATCGCGTTCCTGATCGCCGGCGCGCGGATGGCCCTCCAGGACCCGCTGCCCTTCCTGCGGGCCCTGTTCTCCCGTGCCTGACGCGGCCGGCCGCCGGGCCGCGGCGGCGGTCCTCGCGCTCGCCGGGGCCGGTGTCGCCGGCTACCTGGCCGCCGTGCAGATGGGCGCGATCGGCCACGCCTGGGACCCGTTGTTCGGCGACGGCACGGACACCGTCATCAACTCCTCGGTGGCCAACCTGCTGCCCTTCCCGGACGCGCTGCTCGGCGTGCTGGGCTACCTGGTCGAGGCCGCCCTGATCCTGGTCACGGCCACCGACCGGGGCCGCTCCCCCCGCTGGCCGGCGCTGCTCCTGGAGGTCGAGGCGGTCGCGTTCGCCCTCACCGGGGTCGGGTTGGTCGCGGTCCAGGCCTTCGTCGTGGGGGCGTGGTGCAGCTGGTGCCTGGCCTCGGCTGCGCTGTCCTGGGCGATCCTGGCGCTGACCCTCGGGCTCAACCGCGGCCGAGCTCCTGCTCCGCACCGGTCGCCGAGGTGAGCGTGTTGCTGCCGCCGAGCTGACGGGCGCTGTTGACCAGCCCGACCAGGCTGAAGGCCTGCGGGGTGTTGCCGAGCTGGCGACCGGCCCGGACGTCGTACTCCTCGCTGAGCATGCCGACGTCGTTGCGCAGCCGCAGCAGTCGCTCGAACAGCCGGCGGGCGTCCTGCTCGCGGCCGATGCCGTGCAGCGCGTCGACCATCCAGAAGCTGCACGCGACGAAGGCGCCCTCCTTCCCCGAGAGCCCGTCGGTCTCGCCGTCGACCTCGGGGTCGTAGCGGATCAACAGGCCGTCACGACACAACTCACGCTCGACGGCCTCGATGGTGCCGCGCACCCGGTCGTCGCGCCAGGGCAGGAAGCCCACGCGCGGGATCTGCAGCAGCGCCGCGTCCAGGCCCTTCGAGCCGTAGAACTGGGTGAACGTCCCGCGCTCGGCGTCGAAGCCGTTGTCGCACACGTCGCTATGGATCTCGTCGCGCAGCGCGCGCCATCGGTCGACGGGGCCGTCCAGGCCGTGGACCTCCACGCTGCGCACGGCGCGGTCGACGCCGGCCCAGGCCATCACCCGCGAGTGCACGAACGGCCGCGCGGGGCCGCGGACCTCCCACATGCTGTCGTCCGGCTCCTGCCAGTGGCCCTCCAGCCAGTCGAGGAGCTTGCGTTGGACGTCCCACGCGTGCCCCGACGCGGCCAGGCCGGCCGCGCGCGCCAGGTGCAGCCCGTCGAGGACCTCGCCCCACACGTCGAGCTGGAACTGGCCCGCCGCGGCGTTCCCCTCGCGGACCGGCCGCGAGCCGGCGTACCCGCAGAGCCAGTCGGCGTTCGACTCCGGGAGCCGCCGCGACCCGTCCAGGCGGTACATGACCTGCAGCTTCGACGGATCGCCGGCGACCGCGCGCACCAGCCACTCCCGCCACGCCTTCGCCTCGTCGACGAAGCCGGTGCCGAGCAGAGCCTGCAGGGCGAAGGTCGCGTCCCGCAGCCAGCAGAACCGGTAGTCCCAGTTGCGCTCCCCACCGATCGCCTCCGGCAGCGAGCTGGTCGCGGCCGCCAGGATGCCGCCGCTGGGGTGGTAGGTCAGCGCCTTGAGCAGCATCAGGGAGCGGCGTACGGTGTCACGCCACTCGCCGTCGTACGTGCAGGTGCGCATCCACGACCGCCAGAAGTCCAGCGAGTCGCGCAGCGCCTGCTCGGCGTCCACCCGCCGCGGGCGGTCGCGGTAGGACTTCTGGTGGGTGAGCACGAAGGTCTCGCGCTGACCCGCGCCCACGGTGAACCGGCCGCGGATGTCGCCCTCCTCGGCGCGCATCGGCACCGACGTCGCGAGCCACACCGCCTCCGGGCCCGCGATCGCCGCGATCTCGCCGTCGCTGCGGTGGCTGATCCACGGCGTGATCCGGCCCATCTCGAAGCGCAGCCGCAGGTCGGACGCGAGCTCCACGCGGCCGCGTCGGCCATCGACGATCCGCACCACGTCCGCCGCCTCGCCGCGCGGGGGCATCAGGTCGGTGACGTCCACCTCGCCGTCAGCGGTGCGCCAGCGCGTGCGCAGGACCAGGGTGTCGCCGTCGTAGTGCCGGGTCGCGATCGCGTCGGCATCGGTCGGGGCCAGCCGCCAGCACCCGGCGCCCTCGTCGTCGAGCAGCGCCGCGAAGCAGGCCGGCGAGTCGAACCGGGGCAGGCACAGCCAGTCGATCGAGCCGTCGCGCGCGACCAGCGCCGCCGTGTGCAGGTCGCCGATCAGCGCGTAGTCCTCGATCGGCTTGCTGGATCGCTCGGTGTCCACGGGTCAGGCTCCTTCTGACGGTGACGACGGTGCGGTACCCAGAACCGCCCTCCTCCACGAACCCGGTCGGCGTCCGGGCTCAGCTGGCCCGCCGCGCAGCCGATGGGCCACCCGATGCCTCGGCCCGCGCCGAGCACCCGACCGGAGGTGGACCCGCATGCGCATTCGCTCGCGCCGGCTGACGGCGGTGCTGCCTGCTCTGCTGGGAGTCGCCCTCGCAGCGGCCGCGCCGTCGGCCGTGGCAGGAGCAGCCGGCTCCGGTACGGCAGCGCCGATCCGGCCGGCGGCCTCCGCACGCCCGGTGATCGTCACCGGGTCGCGCACGACCGTTCGCCATGCCGAGGCCCAGCTCGCGGGCGTGCCCGGGTTCCACCGCCTGCCCGTGGCGCACGGGTTCGCCGCCGAGCTGACCGACCGGCAGGTCCAGGACCTGGGCGCGCGCGGCCTGCATGTCTCCGAGGACGTCCCCGTCACCGTGAGCGACGCCGACTGGGGCGCCGGCAGCCACGACGCCTCCGCGGTCTACCCGGCGGTCGACGGCGCACCGGTCGCCTGGGCGGACGGGGTCGACGGGGATGGCATCGGGGTCGCCGTCATCGACACCGGCATCAGCACCGGCGGCGACCTGGCCGGCAAGGTCGTCGACGGCTACGACTTCTCCGGCGAGGGCAGCGCCACCACCGACAGCTTCGGCCACGGCACGTTCGTCGCCGGGCTGATCGCCGGGTCGGGCGCGGCCTCCGGACACGCCGTCGAGGGCGTCGCCCCCGGCGTCGACCTGGTCTCGCTCAAGGTCGCGGGTGCCAACGGCTCCAGCGACGTCATCCGCGTCATCACGGCCATCCAGTGGGCGGTCAACCACGCCGCCAAGGACAGCATCCGGATCCTCAACCTCTCGCTCGGGACCGACTCGACCCAGTCGTGGCGGATCGACCCGCTCGACGCCGCGGTCGAGGGTGCGTGGCGCGCGGGCATGGTCGTCACGGTCGCTGCCGGCAACGCCGGCGCCGCCGGCATCTCCAAGCCGGGCGACGACCCGTACGTCGTGACGGTCGGTACCTCCGACGACGCGACCACGGTCGACGCCTCCGACGACCGCGTCGCTCCCTTCTCCTCGACCGGGCCGACGGCGACGGGGATCGCCAAGCCCGATCTGGTCGCGCCCGGCTCCCATGTCGTCTCCAGCCGCGCAGCCGGGTCCTCGGTCGACAACCAGTACCCCGCCGCGCGGATCGATCCGAGCTACTTCCGCGGCTCCGGTACGTCGTTCTCCGCGCCGCAGGTGGCCGCCGCCGCGGCGCTGCTGCTGCAGCAGCGACCCGACCTCACCAACAACCAGGTCAAGGCGCTCCTCGTCGGGACCGCCGTGCCGTTGCCCGCCGCCCCGGCCTCGGCCCAGGGTGCCGGCGAGCTGGACATCGAGGCCCTCCTGGCAGCGCCCACCGCGGCCGGCGCCAACCAGGGGCTGGGCCACTCCGACGGCTCGGGCTCGCCGGTCACGTCCGAGGGCTCCCTGCTCGCCGCCGGCAGCCCGAGCTCCGGTGACGGCGTGGCCTGGTCGTCCTCGGCGTGGAACAGCTCGGCGTGGAACAGCGCGGCCTGGAACTCGGCCGCGTGGAACTCGACGGCCTGGAACTCCTCGGCCTGGAACTCGACGGCGTGGAACTCCACGGCCTGGAACTCGACCGCCTGGAACTCCACGGCCTGGAACTCCACCGCGTGGAACGCGGGCGGCTGGGCATCGACGTCCTTCTGGTCGACGGCATGGAACTGAACGGGCGCCGGCGGGCAGCACCCCGGGTGCTGCCCGCCGGCGGCATCCTCGCGGTGTGCGCCGCGGTCGGTCTGGGTGCCGTCGCGGCGACCCTGCTCGCCGGCCTCCTCGACGGCGGCCCGGCGCTCGCGCGGCCCGTGACGTTCTCGGTGCTCACCGCGCTGCTGGCCTACACCCATCTGCGCCCGGTCCGGATCGTGCACCGTCACGGGACCGTCGAGTCCGACCACCTCGACGAGGCACTCGTGCCGCTGATGATCCTGATGCTGAGCCCGGTCGAGACGGCGCTGGCGATCGCGGTCGCCTCGCTCGCCGGGAACATCGCCGCGCGGCGGCCGCCGATCAAGATGGTCTTCAACGTCGGGCAGACCGTGCTGGCCGGCCTCGCGGGCTACGCCGTCGCCCACCTCATCCACGCCGACACCTCCGCGCCGATCGCCCTCGGCGCCGCGGTGGCGTGCGGCGTCGGTGGGCTGGTCTTCGCGCTGGTGTCGTCCGCGGCGGTGGCGGGGATCGTCCGGCTCGCCGTGGGCGATCCCGTCCTCACCGGCCTGTGGGAGCACTGGCGCAGCCGCGGCGTGGCCTCGCTCAGCGCCCTGCTGCTCGGCCTGGTCGCCGGGGTGGCCGTCCGCGACCACCCCTGGGCGGCACTGCCGGCCATCGTGCTCGGGTGGACCATCGAAGCGGCGTACGTCGCCGTGGTGGTGCAGCGCCAGGGCCGCCTCGCCGCCGAGGCGCTGCAGGCAGGGGTCGTCGCGGTCCGGGGCTCCGGTGAGCCCGACGAGGTCCGCGCGCACCTCCTCGCCGCGGCGAGGGAGGTGCTGCACTGTCGCGTCGCCGACTACGTGTCGCCCGACGAGCCGCGCGGCCACGGGGAGCTGCGCGCGCCGATCGACGCCGAGACCGACCTGCGGGTGGCCGACCGGATCGGCGGGGGCGCCTGGATCGACACCGAGCGCGACGCGCTGAGCACCCTGGCGAGCGTCGGCGCCGAGACCCTGCGCAACGCCCGGCTGGTCGCACACCTGCGTGCGGTCACCGACGCCCAGTCCGAGGGCGTGCTCGCGGTGGACGCGAGCGGCGTGGTCACGTTCGCGAACCCGGCCGTCTGCGGCCTGGTGACGCCCTCGGCCGACCTGCTCGGCCGCCACGCCGACGAGGTGTTCACCGTCGAGCGCGGGACCGGCCGGCTCAGCCTCGCCGAGATGTGCGCGTCGGGTGCCACGATCCGCGACGAGGACGCGGTCCTGGTGGTCGGCGGACGGCGTACGCCGGTAGCGCTGACCGCCACCGGCCTGCGCTCACCGCACGCCGGGGCCGTGCTCGTGCTGCACGACATCACCGAGCGCAAGGCGTTCGAGGAGAAGCTGTCGTTCCTCGCGTTCCACGACCCGCTGACCGGCCTGCCGAACCGCCGCCTCTTCCAGGACCGCGTCGAGCACGCGCTGATCCGGGCCGACCGCCACCAGACCCGGCACGCGCTGCTCATGCTCGACCTGGACCGGTTCAAGCTCGTCAACGACTCCTACGGGCACCCGATCGGCGACGACCTGCTCGTCCATGTCGCCGCCGTGCTGAAGCGCACCATGCGCCCGGAGGACACCTGCGCCCGTCTGGGCGGCGACGAGTTCGCCATCCTCATCGAGGACATCGCCGACGCCCAGCAGGCGGTCGCGGCGGCCGAGCGGATCCTGGACGGCATCTCCGAGGGCGCCACCGTCGGCGGCCACGAGGTCTTCGTCAGTGCCTCGATCGGCATCGCCACGACCGACCAGGTCGCGTCCCGCGAGGCCCTCGTCGCGGCCGCCGACAGCGCGACGTACGCCGCCAAGGCGGCCGGCAAGGGGACCGTCCGGATGTTCGCGCCGGCCACGGCCGAGGATCCGCGGGCGCGCCTCGAGCTCGAGACCGCGCTGCGCCGGGCCCTCGACGACGGCGACTTCGAGCTCTACTTCCAACCGGTCGTCGACACCGTGTCGGGCGCGATCGTCGGCGCGGAGGCGCTCGTGCGGTGGAACTCCGCCGACGGGGTGGTGACGCCGCTGCGCTTCGTGCCCGTGGCCGAGGAGACCGGCCTGATCGTCCCGCTCGGCGCGTGGGTGCTGGAGGAGGCCTGCCGGCAGACGCTGGCCTGGACCCTCGCCCACCCGGAGCGGGTCCCGCTGAAGGTCAACGTCAACCTCTCGATGGTCCAGTTCAACCGGCCGGGGCTCGCCGCCGACGTCGAGGCCGTGCTGCTGCGCACCGGCCTGCCGCCCGAGCAGCTCTGCCTGGAGCTGACCGAGTCCGGGATGATGAACGACACCGAGCGCACCATCGCGACGTTGGTCGAGCTGAAGGCCCTCGGGGTGGGGGTCGCCATCGACGACTTCGGCACCGGCTACTCCTCGCTGTCCTACCTGCAGCGGTTCCCGGTCGACGTGGTCAAGATCGACCGCGCCTTCACCGCCGGTCTGGGCAGCAGCCGGGTGGACTCCGAGATCGTGACCGCCGTGGTCCGGTTGGCCGCGGCCTGCGGCATCAGCGTGGTCGCCGAGGGCGTCGAGACGGTCGCGCAGCGGGAACTGCTCGTCGAGCTGGGCTGCCCGCTGATCCAGGGCTACCTGATCGCCAGGCCGCTGCCGGCCGCGCGGTTCGAGGAGCTGTGGCTGGCCGAGCCGCGGCTGGCGCGACGCCCGGCCTGAGGTCGCCTACCCCTGCAGGCCGATCGTCGCGGCGTACACGTCGAAGCCGTGGGGGAGCCGGTGGGCGGGGTCCAGCTTCGGGCCGGACTCCAGCACCGGCGTCGCGGTCGTCAGGATGCGCGCCAGGAAGGCCTGGCCGAGCAGGATCGAGAGGCCCGCGCCGGGGCAGCCCTGCGGTCCGTGGCTGAAGAAGTTGAACGACCAGTCCTCGCCGGCGGTGCCCTCGCTCCACTCCTCGGGGGCGAACCGGTCGGCGTACGGGATCCGCTCGCGGTTGCGGTGGTTGAACAGGTTGTGGATCAGCAGCGGCGTCCCGGCCGGCGTCTTCTCGCCGTTGGTCCAGCGCACGTCCTCGGCCTGCACCCGGCCGAACAGCCCCGTCGTCGGCCACAGTCGCATCGTGTCGAGGATGCAGCCGGCGAGGTACGACGCCCCGGCGATCGCCGCGACGTCGCCGGACGCGTGCCCGGCGACCTCCGCCAGCGCCCTGGCGCGCTGGTCGGGGTGGGTCGCGAGCACCCCGAGTGCGCGGAACAGGTTGGCCGGCAGGGTGTCGCCCATCGCGAACAGCCAGTGGATCAGCTGGCCGGGGACGTCGGTGGCCTCGTCGTGCGGCGCGCCCGCGATCAGGCCGGTGAGCGCGGCGGCGTCCGGTGCGTCGACGTACGCCGCCAGGTGCTCGTGGAACTCCTCGTACCCCTCGGCGGGAGAGCCGGGCATCGAGTTGCCCGCGGCCATCAGCTCGCCGAGCCGCTCGGAGATCCAGACGTCGTCGGCGGCGTACTCACCGAGGACGACGCGGCGGGTGAGCCGTTGGAAGGCGAGGTTGAGCGCGGCGAAGGTGAGCGGCTCGCCCGCCGCGACCAGCGCGTCGGCCTCCTCGGCGGCCAGCGCCACGAAGCCGGAGGCGAGCGAGTGCAGCGGGCTGCCGGTCTCCAGCACCGCCTCGGCGAACGCGCGCCGGTTGGCCCACAGGTCGCCGCGCGAGATCGACAGCGCGGTCGGCTGGAAGGCGCTCATGCCCTTGCGCTTGGCCTCGGGGTCGGGCGCGAACGGGCTCGGGCTGCCGCCGAGCACGACCCTGATGTCGTCGGGGTGGGTGAGCAGCAGGGTCTCCTCGGCGCCGACGCGCACCCAGAACGGGTCCGGGCCGTACTTCGCGGCCAGGCCGGCGACCAGGTCGTAGGCCAGCCGCTCGGCCGGCACCTTGTTCATCACCGCGACGACCTTCTCGCGCTTGCGGAACAGGCCCTGGGCGACGTTGGGGACGCCGACCTGCGCGGTGAAGCGCACGCCCTCGATCACGGAGGCGTGCTTGAAGTCCTGGGACACTAGATCTCCTGGGGGAGTAGTTCGTCGGGGACGCCGAACGCGTCCACGAGGGTGAGGGCGTGCTTGCTGAGGTCGCGGCAGAGCGTGTCGACGACGCGCGTGATCGCCTTGGCCCGCTCGGTCGAGAGCCGGCCGTGCTCCAGCCACCAGGCGCGGTCGCGCTCGATCTCGGAGAGGGCGTGCAGGCTGGCGACCTGCGACAGGAGGTCCCGCTCGGGACCCTCGGGCAGCGCCTGCACGTTGGTCAGGAACGCCTCGAACACGATCCGCTCCGCGTGGGCCGACGCCGCGGCGAGCAGGTGGTGCTGGCAGCGGCTGAACACCTCGGCGGGGTCGGCGTCGGAGTCCATGCCCGCCTTGAGCCGACGGGCGACGCTCGAGGTGATGCGCTCCTCGCGGGTGCGCAGCATCGCCAGCTGGTAGTCGTGGTCGACGAGCTCGCCCCCGGGCTCGGCGACGTCATGGCCACCCACGGTGTCCTTGACCCGCTCGATGATCGCCCGGGCGATGGTCTTCTCCGCGAACGCCTCGGCCGCCTGGCGGCCGACGAAGCGCGCCATCGCGACCCCGTCCAGGGACCCGAACTCGTCCTTCAGGTCGGTGAGCCGGCCCTTGCCGACCAGCTGCAGCAGGATCGTGTTGTCGCCCTCGAAGGTGGTGAAGACGTCGGTGTCGGCCTTGAGCGCGGCGAACCGGTTGGCGGCGAGGTAGCCCGCGCCCCCGCACGCCTCGCGGCACTCCTGGATGGTCCTGGTCGCGTGCCAGGTGCCGAGGGCCTTGGTGGCCGCGGCGCGGGACTCCAGCGCCCGGCGCCTCCGCTCGTGCTGCTCGCCCTCGCCGTCGCCGCTGAACGAGTCGCGGAAGTCGCGGGCCAGGCGGGCCTGGGCGAAGTTCAGGGCGTAGGTGCGCGCGATCAGCGGCAGCAGCCGGCGCTGGTGCTGGCCGTAGTCGAGCAGCAGCGACTCGGGCTCGCCGGGAGGCCCGAACTGCCGGCGCTCGGCGGCGTACCGCGTCGCGATGGTGAGCGCGACCTTGCTGGCCTGGATGCCCGCGCCGCCCACGCACACGCGGCCCTGGACCAGGGTGCCGAGCATGGTGAAGAAGCGCCGGTCGGGGTTCTCGATGGGGGAGCTGTAGACGCCGTCGGCGCTGACGTCGGCGTACCGGTTGAGCAGGTTCTCGCGCGGCACCCGCACCTGGTCGAACCAGATCCGGCCGTTGTCGACGCCGTTGAGGCCGAGCTTGCGCCCACAGTCCTCGATGCGTACGCCGGGAAGGGGCTGGCCGGCCTCGTCGCGCAGCGGCACGAAGAGCGCGTGCACGCCGTGGCTCTCGCCGCCGACGACCAGCTGCGCGAAGACCGCGGCCGCCCGCGCGTGGCGCGCCGCGTTGCCGATGTAGTCCTTGCGGGCGCTGTCGTCCGGGGTGTGGATCACGAACTCGTCGGTGTCCGGGTCGTACGTCGCCGTGGTGCCCAGCGCCTGCACGTTGGAGCCGTGCCCGGTCTCGGTCATCGCGAACGAGCCGAGCAGCCTGGCCTGCGCGATGTCGGCGAGGTAGGCGTCGTGGTGCCGCTTGGTGCCGAGCTGGTGCACGGCACCGCCGAAGAGACCGAACTGCACGCCGAACTTCACCAGCACCGAGAGGTCGCCGTACGCGATCGTCTCGAAGGCCGCGACGTTGCCGCCGACGTCGTCGTTGCCGCCGTACTCCTTCGGGAAGCCGGACGCGGTCAGGCCGGCCCGTGCGGCCTCGACGACCATGTCGCGCACCCGGTCGCGGTACTCGTCGGAGGACCACTCCTGCGCCTGGTCCACGAAGGACGCGTTCTCGACGAGATAGGTCCTCACCTGTGCGCGGAGCGCGCCGTACTCGCCGTCCAGGAGGCTGGCGAGTACGGCGCCGTCCACGGCCTCGGTCGGGGTGACGTCGGTCCGGGCGGTCTCTGCGGTCATCTCAGCCCCAGGGCAGGTAGGCCTTCACGGTGTCCGCGGCTCGGATGATCCGCGGCTTCTTGCCCGGCTCGGCCTGGCCCAGCTCGTGCCACGGTGCGAACACGCGCTCGGCGTCACCGACGACCGGCTCCAGCTCAGGGTAGTGCCGCAGCAGCACGTCCTTCATGGAGTTCTCGTTGACCCAGTCGAAGCCGGTCTTGGTGTAGACCTCGGGCCGGAAGTCCTTGGTGAAGAAGCGGTCCGACTTGAGCCGGCGCGAGGCCATCAGGATGAAGATCCGGAAGGCGGTGTCGGAGAAGCCGAAGCCCTTCGGCGGCTGCTCGGCCTGCATGCCGATCTGCAGGTCGACCGCGTTGACGTCGCCGTTGTAGAGCTCGTTGATCTCCTTGGCCCACTGCTTGTTGGGCGTGATGTCCTCGATCCGCTTGCGCCGCGGCATCCGCAGCGCCTCGCGGAAGTCGTTGTAGCGCGGCACGCCGCGCTCACGGTCGCGCACGATGTCGAGGGTCGCGAGGTCGGTGACCTGGCCGTCGACGCGGGTGAGGTTGCGCAGGGCGTTGGGGTAGTTGTGCAGGCAGACCGCGCCGGCGCTGGCCTTGCCGATGGAGTACCACTGGTCGCCCATCGACAGGCTGTCCATGAAGTCGCGGGTGTAGCTGCCCTGGATGTCGGTGAAGTACTGGTGGGAGAGGAACTCGCCGCTCTCCACCGAGTAGAAGTCCCAGTCGTCGGGGATCAGCGGGTGCATCCGGTAGACCGAGACGAACTCCTCGGTCAGCGAGAAGGGTGCGCTGTGGTGGTCGGTCGCCGAGCCGACGATGCCGGAGAGGGCCTCGCTGTCGCCGATGCGGCCGATCCTGTCGCGGAAGGTCTCGCCGAGGGCGCCGTACCAGTTCGCGTTCATGCCGATCTGCAGCGCCGGGTGGCGCAGCACGCACGGGGTCCACTCGACGGTGTGGATCTTGGCGATCAGCGCGGAGACCACGAGCACGCCGAGCTCGAAGAGACGCTGGTCGCCGAGGTCGGGGTGCGCCTTCTTGATCGCGGCGACCACCGAGTTGTGCTCACGGGCGAACAGCGTGTGCAGCAGACCGGGGCCGAACCAGTAGTTCTCCTGCATGCCGGTCAGGTCGACCCCGGGGATCTCGCTGACCGGGAGGCGGCCGTTGTCGTCGACCTTGATCCGGCCGTCGACGAAGGTGCGGATCTGGCCCTGCTTGTCCTGGCCGCTGCCGTAGATCTGCGAGCCGTCCCACCAGTGCGTCTCCTGGTTGGCGAAGACCGGGGCGGGCTTGCCGTCCTCGATCTCGCCGTGCAGCGGCAGGGTGTCCCGGATGATCATCGGGTTCTCGGGGAAGTCGTCGCCGTCCTGCAGCGGGATCGAGATGAACCGCGTCGGGTCGCCGTTGCCGTGGAAGAACCAGTTGTGGTTCTCGAACTGCAGCCAGGCCGCGCCGAGGGCGTTGAGGATGCCGGCCGGCTTGAAGGTGTCGCGGGCCATCAGCTTGCGGCTGATCTCGCGCGGGTCGGGGTTGAGCAGGTTCTTGCGGTCCACGACGGTCTTCTCGATCGGGACGTTGCGGCCGAAGCCGGTGCCGCGGGCACCCATCATCGGGCAACCCAGGTCGTTCCAGGTGCCCTCCGGGGTGCGGGCGCGCTGCACCTCGGGGGTGGGCTCGCCCATGTCGCCCTCGGGCCGGATGCCCTCGCCCTCGAAGAGGTTCTTCTCGCGCAGGTCGTCGCGCGCCTTGGACAGGTTCACCAGCTGCAGCGCCAGCGACGGGTGCTGGTACCACTCCAGTCCGAGCGGGTTGGTCGGGTCGAGCGGGTTGGGCTTCATCAGGCCTCCTGGTCGGGCTGGTCGGGCTGGCTGGGCTGGGTGGGCTGGGTGGTGGAGTTGGTGCGGAGCGCGAAGTAGCCGAGCATCACGTAGGACTTGGTGGGCAGCCGGTAGAGGATCTTGCCGAGGTAGGCGCCCGGCACCAGCTGCACCAGCTCGTCGCGGATCGAGCGGATCAGCAGCCGCGGGTTGCTCTCGATGTCGGCGTAGTCGATGACCATGACCTCGCGGTCCGGGTCGTCCTTGCCGGCCTCGACGTAGGTCGTGAAGTCGAACGCGACCTTGCCCGACTCCTCCTCGCGCAGGGAGTAGCGCGGCCAGAGCGCCTTGCTGACCAGGGTGGCCTGGTCGGTCATCCGGTTGTCGCCGGTCTGGGTCTCGGAGTCGAAGCGCTTGCCCTCCCAGGGCATCCACGCCGAGGTGAGCGCGTTCAGGGCGACGTCGGTCAGCTTGGTGGTCGTGGTGAGCACCAGGATGCCGTCGGTGGGACCGTCCAGCCCCCGGGCGGGGGAGCCGGCGCGGAACAGCTCGTTGAGCTGCGGCTCGGCCGCCGAGCGGTCCGACCTGCCGAGCTCCTGGAGCTCCACGATCCGCGCCCAGGCGGCCGCCGCGGCGCCCCCCGGGTCGGTGACGGCCTGCGCCTGCCACGCCGCGACGGAGTCGACCGCCGTGCTGTTGTCTGCCATCGGTACCCCCAGTGTGTGACGGGCCTCACCAGCCCGATAGGGACTCTAGGACCATCGGACAGGGGTGCGCAGCCCCTTCGGCTCGTGACCTCCCACAGCGATCGCGGCGTCCGGCTGTGGACCCTCACAATCGCGTTCTCCGCTCCGGTTGCGTCTCGTAGGGTCCCGCTATGACCGACGACGCTCCCGACGACACGGGCGAGCTCCGCGCCTTCGCCGCCTCGTTGCTCGACTCCGTGACCCAGCGTGGGGCAGAGGTCGCGGAGCGGGTCCGCGAGCGGATCCCGTTCTACCGGGACGCGTCGTCGGTCACCCTCGCCGACCTCGAGGCCAGCTGTGGGGAGAACATCCGCTTCGTCATCGAGGCGCTCGCGCAGGGGGTGCCGCCGGACGCCGCTCCCGCGGCAGGGACAGGGGTACGCCGGGCGCAGGCCGACGTCCCGCTGCCGGCCGTCCTGGCGGCGTACCGGATCGGGTTCCAGGTCACCTGGGAGCGCTTCGCCGCCGAGGCGCGGGTGCACGGCATCTCGGCCGAAGCGATCCTCGCCGCGACCGCCGACGCGATGGTCGCCCACGACGTGTTCACCGAGGTGATGGCGGGCGCGTACAACGCCACCGTGACCGCGCGGATCGTGAGCCAGGAGGCCGAGCGGTCCGCGCTGGTCGAGGCGCTGCTCGGGGGAGCGGTGCTCGACCGGCGCACGCTGTGGGAGGTCGCGGACCTCCTCGGGCTGCCGGTGTCCGGGCGGTTCGCGGTGGCCGCGGCCGTCCTGTCGCAGCCGGGCCGGTTCGCGCTGCCCGGCGTCGAGACCGACCTGCTCGGCGTCGGGTGCCGGTCCGCGTGGCGGCTGCTCGCCGACGTCCAGGTCGGCGTGATCGACCTCGGCGACACCCGGCTGGAGCGGGTCATGGAGGTGCTCGGCGGCGGCACCGCCCGGGTCGGGCTGAGCCCGGAGTTCGACGAGATCAGCGCGGCTGCCCGCGCGACGGAGCTGGCCCGGCTGGCCGGCACCGCGGCGCCGGCCGGCGGTGGCGTCGTACGGTTCGAGGACCAGCCGGTCCGGGTCGCGGCGGCCGCCGGCGGCGAGGTCGTGCAGCGCGTCGCGGCCGAGGTGCTCGGTCCGCTCGACTCCCTCGCGGAGGCCGAGCGCTACACGCTGCTGGACACCCTGCAGGTCTGGATCGAGGTCGGCGGATCGGCCACCAAGGCCGGCGAGCGGCTCTACTGCCACGCCAACACGGTGCGCTACCGGCTGCGCCGGCTCGAGGAGAAGACCGGGCGCCGGCTCGACCGGCCCGCCGACGTGGCGGCGCTGGTGTTCGCGCTCGAGGCGCAGGCCACCACTCAGTCGTGGTCGGACAGGAAGTCGTCCACGTAGACCCAGGTCGTGCCCGGCGCCTTGGTGCCGGTCAGCACGCCGAGGTGCCCGCCGGGCGCCATCGGCAGCCGGACGTCGGGCGAGTTCGGCAGCAGGTCGCCCACGTGGTGGGCGACCGGCGCCGGGACCAGCACGTCGGTCTCGCCGGCCACGTTCATCACCGGCACGGTCACGTCGGCCAGGTCGACCAGGCGGTTCGGGCCCTGGATCTTGCCGCTGGCGAGCTCGTTGCGCAGGGCCAGCCGCTGGTAGGCCTGCAGCGTCGCCCGTCCGGGGTAGGTGAGCATGTTGTTCATGATGTGGTCGACGGCCTGGATCTGACCGAGGAAGTCGCGCTCGTCGCGGCGGCTCCACAGCGTCTTCGGCTTCTTCAGGTACGTCGTCGCGGCGGTCGCCTTGAAGCCCAGGCTCACCAACGGCGCCGGCACCGAGCCCGCGGCCTTGAGTGCGGTGCCGACGATCCGGCCGCCGGTCACCTTGCTGATCGCCCGCACCGGCGCCAGCATCGGGTTCTTGGACAGGTCGAACGGGCTGGCCACCATCGCGACCGAGCGGATCGGCAGCTCGGTGTGGACCGCGGTCGTGCCGATCGAGAACAGCCCGCCCATGCACCAGCCGACCAGGTGCACGTCCTGGCCGCCGGCGTCCTCGGAGACCTTGCGGATCGCGGGCGGCAGCACGTCGTTGATGAAGTGCTCGATGCCGAGCAGCCGGTCCTCGCCCTTGAGCGGCCCGTAGTCCACCAGGTACGTCGGCCGGCCGCTGTCGACCAGGTGCTGGGCCAGCGAGAGGCCCTGGCGCAGGTCGAAGCAGAACGCCTGCGCGCCCAGCGGCGGGACGAGGAGGACCGGGAGGCCCCGGGTCTCGACGGTCTCGTCGGCGATGTAGCGCCGCAGCTCGCGGGTGCGGCCGGAGTCGATCACCTCCGAGGGCGTCCGGGTGGTGTCGGCGATGCCGCCCTTGACCAGGAAGTCCCACAGGTTGGTGATCGCCTGCCGGCGTACCTCCAGGGAGCGCTTGGGGTCGAGCAGCTTGGGCAGGCGGGATCCGGTCTCCGACACGACAACCTCCAGGTGAGAGCGGGCCCCATTGTGGCCCACGCCACAACGAGCCGTCAGGCGGATCGTGACGCAAGCCCGCCGGCCCACACCTCGCGCACCAGCGGTACGCCGGGGCGGTAGGCCAGGTGCACATGGCTGGGCGCGTCGAGGAGGACCAGATCGGCCCGGCCGCCGACGACCACGCTCCCGACGTCGGAGCGGTCGAGCGCGGCCGCACCACCGGCGGTCGCGGCCCGGACGGCCTCGGCGGGGGTCATGCCCATCTCCCGCACCGCGACCGCGATGCAGAATGGCAGCGAGCTGGTGAAGCAGGAGCCGGGGTTGCAGTCGGACGCCAGCGCCACGCGCACCCCGGCGTCGAGCAGCCGGCGCGCGTCCGGGTAGGGCTGGCGCGTCGAGAACTCCACGCCCGGCAGCAGCGTGGCGATCGTCCCGCTCTCGCGCAGCGCGTGCACGTCGTCGTCGCCCAGGTGCGTGCAGTGGTCGACGGCGACGAGGCCGAGCTCGGCGGCGAGCCGCGCGCCCGCGCCGGGGCCCAGCTGGTTGGCGTGCAGCCGGCCGCGCAGCCCGGCCGCCGCGCCGGCGGCCAGCACCTCGCGCGCCTGGTCGGCGTCGAAGGCGCCGCGCTCGCAGAACGCGTCGATCCACTTCGCGTGCGGCGCGGCGGCGGCGAGCATCGGGCCGGTGACCAGCGCGACGTAGCCGGCCGGGTCCTCGGCGTACTCGGGAGGCACGACGTGCGCGCCGAGGAACGTCGTCTCCTCGGTGAACGCCCGCGCCAGTCGCAGCGAGCGGGCCTCGTCCTCGACGGTCAGCCCGTAGCCGGACTTGATCTCGACGGTGGTCGTGCCCTGCGCGCGCATCTCCGCGACGAGCCGGCCGATGCCGTCGCTGAGGTCGGCGTCGGAGGCGGCACGGGTCGCGGCGACCGTCGTACGGATGCCACCCGCGGAGTAGGACTCACCGGCCATCCGGGCGCGGAACTCCTCGGCCCGGTCGCCGGCGAAGACGAGGTGGCTGTGGCTGTCCACGAAGCCGGGGAGGACCGCGCGGCCGCCCGCGTCGACCACGGCGTCGGCGGCGGGGGCGTCGGCCGCGGCACCCACCCAGGCGATCCGGTCGCCGTCCAGGACGACAGCCGCGTCGTGCCGGATGCCGAGCAGGTCGTCGGCCGCCGCGTCGTTGGTGACGAGCTCGCCGATATTGGTCAGCAGGGTGCTCATGCCCACACCCTCTCGATCGCCGCCGCGAGCTCGCGCCCGACCCGCGCATGGTCGCCGTCGAACACGGTGCGCCCGTCGATCACCACCTCGGTGACGTCCGCGGAGGTCGCGGCGAAGACGGCGGTGTGCACGTCGTTGCCGGTGCCGGCGGTGCGGGGGCTGGCCGGGTCGAGGAGGGCGACGCCGCGACACTCGAGCGCGAGCGAGGCGTGGCCGTGGGCGGTCGCCGTGGCGAGCAGGTCCTCGGCCGACCAGTGCCCGCGCACGCCGGTGCGCAACCGGTCGTGCATCTCGACGCCGCGCATCTCCTCGAAAAGGTCGACGACCGCGTGGCTGTCGGAGCCGAGGCAGATCCGCGCGCCGGCCGCGTGCAGCTCGCCGCCGCGGCCCAGCCCGTCGGCCAGGTCGCGCTCGGTGGTCGGGCACAGGCAGACCAACGATCCGCTGTCGCCGATCAGCCGGACGTCGGCGTCGGTCAGGTGGGTCGCGTGGACCAGCGTCGTCCGCGGCCCCAGGACGCCCTCCTCGGCCAGCACGGCCGTCGGCGTCATCCCGTACGCCGCCAGGCAGGCGTCGTTCTCGGCCGGCTGCTCGGACAGGTGCACGTGCACGGGCCCGCCGAGGGAGGCGACCGTGCCCATCTGGTCGCGCGGCACGGCACGCACGCTGTGGATCGCCGCTCCGACCCGGTCGTCGCCGAACGCCGCCACCCGCTCGGCCCACGCCTCGGCGGTCCCGTCGCTGAAGCGCCGCTGCACGCCCTCGGGGGGCCGGCCGATGCCGGAGGTCAGGTAGCAGGTGTCGAGCAGCCGGATCGCGATGCCGGCATCGTTGGCGGCGGCGAGGAGGGCGCGGCCCATCTCGTTGGGATCGTCGTACGGCGTCCCGTCGGGCTGGTGGTGCAGGTAGTGGAACTCGCCCACGGCGCCGATCCCGCCGGCCACCATCTCGGCGTACGCCGCGCGCGCCAGCTCGAAGTAGAGGTCGGGCGTCAGCCGCGCGGCGAGGTCGTACATCTGCTCGCGCCAGGTCCAGAAGCTGCCGGTGCCGCGCTGGGTGCGGCCGCGCAGCGCGCGGTGGAAGGCGTGCGAGTGGGCGTTGGCCATGGTGGGGACGGAGAGCGTCATCGGAGCAGCTGCTCCAGCGCGTCGGCCAGTGCGGTCACGCCGGCCAGGCAGTCCACGGTCTCGGCCGTCTCGTGCGGCGAGTGCGACACACCCGACGGATTGCGGACGAACAGCATCGCGGTCGGGATGCCGGCGTCCTGCAGGATCCCGGCGTCGTGCCCGGCCTGCGTGGGCAGCACCGGTACGTCGCCGAGCGAGGCGGCCAGCCGGTCCCGCAGCGGTACGTCGAACGCGACCTCCCCACTGACCGACTCGGGCGTCATGGTCAGCGTCGTGCCGTCGCGCTCGGCGCGGTCGGCGGCCTGCCGGGTCACGGCCTCCACCAGGCCGCTCAGGGTGTCGCCGGACTCCGCCCGCGCGTCCAGCCACGCGGTCACCTGGGACGGGATCGCGTTCGTCCCGTTGGGCCGTACGTCGATCCGGCCGAACGTCGCGCGCTGCCCGCTCAGGCGGGCCTGCTTGTTCGCGGCGAGCGCGGTCATCGCGAAGGTGAGCATCGGGTCGACCCGGTCCTCCATCCGCGTGGTGCCGGCGTGGTCGGCGCGGCCCGTGATGTCGAAGCGGTAGCGGCCGTGCGGCCAGATCGCGCTGCCGACGCCGACCGCGGCGTCGCGGTCGATGAGGGCCCGGCCCTGCTCGACGTGGAGCTCGACGTACGTCTCCACGCCCTCGAGCAGCGTGGACGCGCCACCCTCGATCACGTCACCGAGCCGTACGCCGTCGCGGTCGGTCAGCTCGCGCGCCTCGGCCCACGACGTCGCGCCGACCGCGAGCCGGGAGCCCAGGCAGGCCCGCCCGAAGCGGGATCCCTCCTCCTCGACGAAGGCGGCGACGCCCAGCCGGCGGGACGGCTCGAGGCCGCGCCAGCGCAGCTCGTCGAGGGCGGCGAAGGACGAGACGACACCGAGCGGCCCGTCGTACGCGCCACCGTCGAGGACGCTGTCCAGGTGGGAGCCCGTGAGTACCTTGCCGGCGCCGGCCGGGCCCCACCAGGCGACGAGGTTGCCGAACGGGTCCTCCTCGACCTCGAGACCGCGCACCGCCGCGGCCTCCCGGAACCAGGAGCGCAGCTCCAGCTCCGCCGACAGCCACGGCTGGCGGAAGTAGCCGCCCGAGGCGGCCGAGCGGCCGATGGGGGCGAGGTCGCCCCACATCTGCTCGAAGTCGGGGAGGGACACGGATCAGCCTTCCTGCATCGGGATCCGGACGCCACGCTCGGCGGCGACCTCGATCGCACGCTCGTAGCCCGCGTCGACGTGGCGGATGATGCCCATGCCCGGGTCGTTGGTCAGCACGGCCTCGATCTTGGCCGCTGCGAGCTCGGTCCCGTCGGCGACACACACCTGGCCGGAGTGGATCGAGCGGCCCATGCCGACGCCGCCGCCGTGGTGGATGGACACCCAGGTGGCCCCCGAGGCGACGGCGGTCATGGCGTTGAGCAGCGGCCAGTCGGCGATGGCGTCGGAGCCGTCGAGCATGGCCTCGGTCTCGCGGTACGGCGAGGCCACCGAGCCGCAGTCGAGGTGGTCGCGACCGATGACGATCGGCGCCGTGAGCTCACCGCTCCTCACCATCTCGTTGAACTTCAGGCCGGCCAGGTGCCGCTCCTGGTAGCCCAGCCAGCAGATGCGGGCCGGCAGACCCTGGTAGTGCACGCGCTCCTGCGCCATGCCGATCCACTTGTGCAGCCGCTCGTTGTCCGGGAACAGCTCGAGGATCGCCTTGTCGGTGGCGGCGATGTCGGCCGGGTCACCGGAAAGCGCGGCCCAGCGGAAGGGGCCCTTGCCCTCGCAGAACAGCGGACGGATGTACGCCGGCACGAAGCCGGGGAACTCGAAAGCGCGGTCGTAGCCGCCCTTGCGCGCCTCGTCGCGGATCGAGTTGCCGTAGTCGAAGACCTCGGCGCCGGCGTCCTGGAACTCCACCATCGCGCGGACGTGGGTGGCCATCGACGCCTGCGCGTCCTTGGTGAAGCCGGCGGGGTCGCGCTCGGCGGCCTCGTGCCACTCCTCGAAGGGCACGCCGACCGGGAGGTAGGACAGCGGGTCGTGGGCCGAGGTCTGGTCGGTGACGATGTCGATCGGCGCCTTCCTCTCCAGCAGCCTCGGGAAGATGTCGGCGGCGTTGCCGAGCAGGCCGATGGACAGGCCGCGCCGCTCGTCGCGGGCCTGGACGGCCAGCTCCAGCGCGTGCTCCAGGGAGTCGGCCTGGACGTCGAGGTAGCGGTGCTCGATGCGCCGGGTGATCCGGCTCTGGTCGACGTCGACGCAGATCGCGACGCCGTCGTTCATGGTGACCGCGAGCGGCTGGGCGCCGCCCATGCCGCCGAGGCCGGCGGTGAGGGTGATGGTGCCGGCCAGGGTGCCGCCGAAGCGCTTGTCGGCGACCGCGGCAAAGGTCTCGAAGGTGCCCTGCAGGATGCCCTGGGTGCCGATGTAGATCCACGAGCCGGCCGTCATCTGGCCGTACATGGTCAGGCCGAGCTCCTCGAGCCGGCGGAACTCCTCCCAGTTGGCCCAGTCGCCGACCAGGTTGGAGTTGGCGATGAGCACGCGCGGCGCCCACTTGTTGGTCTTCCACACGCCGACCGGCTTGCCGCTCTGGACGAGCATCGTCTCGTCGTCCTCGAGGTCGCGCAGGGTGCGGACGAGGGCGTCGTACGCCTCCCAGCTGCGGGCGGCCTTGCCGGTGCCGCCGTACACGACGAGGTCCTCGGGACGCTCGGCGTTCTCGGGGTCGAGGTTGTTCATCAGCATCCGCAACGGCGCCTCGGTCTGCCAGCTCTTGGCGGTCAGCTCGGTGCCGTGGGCGGCGTGGATGGGCAGGCGGGGGTTCGTGCTGGTCATGCGAGCTCTCCGATCACGTTCACGGCGGCCGCGGTGACGCGGCGGTCGGCGACGAGGTGGTAGGCGGTGTCGATCTCGGGGGCGAGGAAGCGGTCGGTGCCGGGGCCGCCGACGCCGGCCTCGCGCAGGAGCGCCACGACGGCGCCGGTGGCCGGGCTGGGGGTCAGCGGCGCCCGGAGGTCGAGCGCGCGGGCCGCGGTCATCACCTCGATGGCGAGGACGCGGGTCAGGCCGTCGACGGCCCGGCGGAGCTTGCGCGCCGACGACCAGCCCATCGAGACGTGGTCCTCCTGCATGGCGCTGCTCGGGATGGAGTCGACGCTGGCCGGGTTGGCGAGGCGCTTGAGCTCGGAGACGATCGCGGCCTGGGTGTACTGCGCGATCATCAGGCCGGAGTCGACGCCCGGGTCGTCGGCCAGGAACGGCGGGAGGCCGTGGTTGCGCGCCTTGTCCAGGAAGCGGTCGGTACGCCGCTCCGCGATCGAGGCCAGGTCGGCCGTGACGATCGCGAGGAAGTCGAGGACGTAGGCCACGGGGGCTCCGTGGAAGTTGCCGTTGGACTCGACGCGCCCCTGGTCGGCCAGGACGACGGGGTTGTCGACGGCGGAGGCGAGCTCGCGCGAGGCGACCGACGTGGCGTGCGCGACGGTGTCGCGGACCCCACCGTGGACCTGGGGCGAGCAGCGCAGCGAGTAGGCGTCCTGGACCCGGTTGCAGTCGGGTCCGCGGTGGGAGGCCACGACGCCCGAGTCCTTGAGGAGTGCGGTCAGGTTGGCGGCGGAGGCCGCCTGGCCGGGGTGCGGGCGGATGGCCTGCAACTCGGGGGCGAAGACCCGGTCGGTGCCGAGCTGGCCCTCCACCGACATGGCCGCCGAGATGTCGGCGACCTTGAGCAGGTCGGTCAGGTCGTGGATGGCGAGCACCAGCATGCCGAGCATGCCGTCGGTGCCGTTGATGAGGGCCAGGCCCTCCTTCTCCTGCAGCTCGACCGGCGTCAGGCCGGCGGCGGCGAGGGCGGTGCCGGCGTCGGTCAGCTCGCCGTCGGCGGTGCGGACCGGACCCTCACCCATCAGCGCGAGGGCGCAGTGGGCGAGCGGGGCCAGGTCGCCGGAGCAGCCGAGCGAGCCGTACTCGTGGACCACCGGGGTGATGCCGTGGGTGAGCAGCGCCGCCATCAGCTCCGCCGTCTCCCGGCGTACGCCGGTGTGGCCGGTCGCCAGGGTCGAGAGCCGCAGCAGCATCAGCGCGCGGACGACCTCGCGCTCGACCTCGGGGCCGGAGCCCGCCGCGTGCGAGCGGACCAGCGAGCGCTGCAGCTGGGCACGCATCTCGGTCGGGATGTGCCGGGTGGCGAGGGCGCCGAACCCGGTGGAGATGCCGTACGCCGGCGTGGGGGACACCGCGAGGTCCTCCACCACGGCGCGCGCCCTGTCGATCGCGACGAGCGCCTCGTCGCTGAGGGTGACTGCGGCGCCGTGGCGGGCGACCGCGACGACGTCCTCCATCGAGACGGCTCCGGTGCCGACGACCACGTGTTCTGCCATGTCTCCATTGCAGCCCTCGGAGGGGTCCGGCGCCAGCGCCGTCGAGATCGTTGTGTCTCGTATATGAGACCCTCGGGGCATGAGCCACGTGCCGTCCGCCACCCGCGCCCTGCGGGTCCTGCGGTTCCTCTCCTCGCAGGCCGACCCGGTGCCGCTGGACGCGATCATGCGTGCGTGCGAGCTGCCGCGGAGCACGACGTACCACCTGGTCAACGCGATGATCGACGAGGGTTTCGTGGTGCACCTCGCCGACGAGCGGCGCTACGGGCTCGGGGTCGGCGCGTTCGAGGTGGGCAGCGGCTACTCGCGGCAGGCGCCGTTGCAGCGGATCGCCCGCCGGCCTCTCGCGCAGCTGGTGGACCGGATCGGGCACAGCGCCCACCTGGCGGTCCTGCACGGCCGCGACGTCCTGTACGTCGTCGAGGAGCGTGCCCCCGGTCGCCCGCCGCTGGTGACCGACGTCGGCGTACGCCTGCCCGCGCACCTCACCGCCAGCGGCCGCGCGATCCTGGCGCAGCTGTCGGCGGCCCAGGTGCGTGCCCTGTATCCCGACAGGGACGCGTTCGTCGACCGCACCGGGAGCGGACCGCAGTCCCCGACGGCGCTGCGGGCGGTGCTCGCCGACACCCGCCGGCGCGGCTACGCCCTGGAGGACGGCGAGGTGACGGCCGGCCTGCGCAGCATCGCGGTACCCGTGGTCGACCACAACGGTCACCCGGTCGCCGGCGTCGCCGTCACCTATCCCTCGGACGCCACCGACCCGCCCGCCGCGGTCATCGCCCAGGTGGCGCGGCAGCTCTCGCAGCGGCTCGGCGCGCGCGGGTAGGTTCGCCCCGTGGCGGATCTCTTCGGGCAGGGCGCGCACCAGGTCCGGTTCGACTGGGGCCCGGTCGGTGCTGTGTCGGTCGGGGCCGAGGTCGTCGTGGTGGTCGACGTGCTGAGCTTCTCGGCCTGCATCACGGTGGCGGTGGAGCGCGGGATCGAGGTGTACCCCTACCGCTGGCGCGACGCCAGCGCCGAGGCGTACGCCGAGCGGCTCGACGCCGTGCTCGCTCGCGGTCGCTCCCACACCGAGCCCTCGCTGTCACCGGCGGCCCTGCTGCGCTGCGAGCCCGTGCCGCGGCTGGTGCTGCCCTCGCCCAACGGCTCCACGATCTGCACCCTGCTCGGGGAGCGGGGCTGCGTGGTCGGCATCGGCGGCGTGCGCAACGCCCGGGCGGCAGGGGAGTGGCTCGCGTCCGCCGTGGAGGCGGGACGGGTCGTCGCGGTCGTCGCCGCCGGCGAGCGCTGGGAGTCCGACGACTCGCTGCGCCCCGCGCTCGAGGACCAGCTGGGAGCGGGCGCGGTCCTGTCCGCGTTGGCGGGCATCGTGCCGCAGGCCGACCTCAGTCCGGAGGCGCGGGCCGCGGCGACGTTGTACGACGCCCTGCGCCCGGACCTCACGTCCGTGCTGCGCGCCTGCGTCAGCGGCCAGGAGCTCATCGACCGCGGCTACGCCGGTGACGTCGAGGTGGCCGCCGAGCTGGACGGTTCGGGCGTGGTGCCGGTGCTGGTGGAGGGGCGGTTCGTGGCCGCCGCTACGGGCGGGTCCGAGGCGGCCGCACCTTAGCGCGGGTCCCGGGCGACGAGCTGGACGGCGCGACAACGGCACGGGCTTCGCCCGCGCCGCCGCCACGCGGCCGCCACGGAGTGCGATCGCTCTTCGGGGAGTTCTCCCGGCACCTGGTGCCGGGCGGACTCCCGCCTATGTCCTTCGGTGGAACCGGTAGTCGCCGGTCGTCAGCTTGGTCATGTCGTAGCGGGTGTCGTGGGCCCGGTGGTGATGGTGGCTGCAGAGCAGTACGCCGTCGGCGAGGTCGGTCCTGCCGCCTTGGGACCAGGGCGTGAGGTGGTGTGCTTCGCACCAGGCTGCGGGGATCGAGCAGCCTTCGGCGCGGCATCTGCGGTCTCTCAGTCGCATCGCTTTGCGTTGGGGTGGTTGGAACAGGCGTCGTGCTCGGCCGAGGTCGAGGGGTTCGGACGTGCCGCCGAGGACGACGGGGATGATCTTCGCCGTGCACGCCAACCGGCGGGCCTCGCTGGCGGAGATGACGGTGTCGCCGAGCATCGCGGATCCGAGCTCGTTGAGGAGTCCCTCGAAGGGGATGGTGACCATGATGGTGGTGGCGTCGCCTCCGTGGTCGGGGAGCCTCTTGGGGTCGAGTAGTTCGAGGAGGCGGCAGAACGCCTCGCCTCGGTTCCGGGATCGGGTTTGGGTGACCCTCGGGGAGTCTTGGGCTTCGAGGTAGGTGAGGGCTCGTTCGGAGACGGCGTCGGGGAGGTCGCAGATCCAGCGGGTGATCCCGTTGCCGCGTTTCCGGATCCGGATGGCGACCTCGTCCCCCGCGGCCTGCTCCTCGCGCTCCAACGCCTTGCCGAGCTCTGCTTCGGCGATGTCGGGCGCGACGACCTCGAGGATCTTGGTGCCCAGGACCTGGAGGTCTTTGGGGTCGTAGATCGCGGCGAGCTCGATCAGGTGCGCCTCGGCCTGGAGACGGACCGATTGGTCGACGGCCTCGGAGAGCCTGTCGATCGAGCGGATGATGACCCGCGCTTGCGCCTCGTTCACCGCGCCTTCGCGCATCGCAGTTGCCGTGAGCGGGTGGGCCTCGAGCGCCTCGGCCAGCCGCAGGGCAGCCCGTCCGGCCGATCCGGTGATGCGGGTGGCGTGGGCGAGCCAGCAGCCGGCGTCACGCGAGCCGTGCTCGTCGGCAACATCGCCGGATGCGGCGAGGACCCGGAGCTTCAGCTCGGCGAGCTGGCTCTCCACCCGGGCGATGTCGGTGAGGAGGTCGGCCTTGTCGCGGGTGCGGAGGTAGTCGGCCGGCATGTCCGCGACTGCCGCGAGGTCGTTCTGAAGAGACCGCGCGCACGCGAGAAGCGGGTGCAACGACACCGTTCCTGCGACCATGAGAAGCTCCCCGAGACGGACTGATCAACTACCTCTCATAGTACACCTGTTCGAACGTTTTCGGTCGCCCGAAATCGAACAAAATCGCAGGTCAGGACAGGTTTTGTGGGCGGCCGCGGAGCGGCGGCGCGGGCGGAGCCCGTGCCGTTGTCGCGCCGTCCAGCTCGTCGTCCGGGACCCGCAGTCAAGGACCGCGCAGCGGCCGCGCAGCGGCGCCGAAGGCGTCCTTGACGGCGGGTGACGACGAGCTAAGGTGCGGCCGCCCAGCATCAACCCCGAAGAGCATCAGCGAGAGAGCCAGTACCTCGCCCCCACCACCAACGCCCGCACCCCGATCGACAGCGTCGGCTCGATCACGGGAGCGAAGAGGGGCGAGTGGTTGAACGGGATGGAGTCCAGGTCCCCGGCCGCCATGGCGGCACCGACGACCTCGGGATCCCCGCCCCCGAGGAACCAGTAGCAGACCGGCGCACCGACGCCATCGGCGATCCGGCCGACGTCCTCGCTGCCGGTGACGGGGCCGTAGTCGATGACGGCGTCCTCGCCGAACGCCTCGGCCAGCGCCGACCGGGTGGCCTCGGTGGCGTCGGGGTCGTTGACGAGGACCGGCAGCGACTCGACGTACTCGATGGAGGGCTCCCGCGTCATCCCGGCGGCTGTCGCCTCGGCGCGGATGATCCGCTCGATCGCGCCGGTGACGCGCTCCCGCATCTGCGGCTCGGTCGTGCGCACGCTCAGCAGCAACGTCGCGGTGTCCGGGATGATGTTGTGCTTGGTGCCGGCCTGGATCGCACCGACCGTGACGACGACCCGCTCGGCAGCGGGGACCTCCCGGGAGACGACCGTCTGCAGTCGGGTCACGACGGCGGCGGCCGCGACGACCGGGTCGATGGTGGCCTCGGGCCGCGAGCCGTGGCCGCCGCTGCCGTAGAGCGTCACGGTGATGTTGTCGGCGCCGGCCATCGACGGGCCCGCGTGGACCGAGAGCAGCCCGGCGGGAAGCGGGGTGACGTGCTGGCCGAGCACGATCGACGGACGCGGGAAGCGGCTCGCGATGTCGTCCTCGACCATCGCCAGCGCGCCGCCGCCGATCTCCTCGGCGGGCTGGAAGTAGGCGACCACCGTGCCGGACCACTCGTCCCGCGAGGACGCGAGCTCCGCGACGGCACCCAGCAGGCACGTGACGTGCATGTCGTGGCCGCACGCGTGCATCACCGGCACCTCCACGCCGTCCGCGTCGATGGCTCGCACGGTGCTGGCATAGGGGAGCCCGGTCTTCTCCTCGACGGGCAGTGCGTCCATGTCGGCCCGCAGCCCGACCACGGGTCCGTCGCCGTTGCGGAGCACGCCGACGACCCCGGTCCGGCCGACGCCGGTGGTCACCTCGAGGCCGAGCTCGCCCAGCCGTGAGGCGACGATGCCCGCGGTCCGCGTCTCGGCGAAGGACAGCTCGGGATGGGCGTGCAGGTCCTGGTAGAGGTCGCTGAGGTCCACGGGACGACTATCCCCCCTGGGCGATGCGCTCCACCAGCGCGCGGGTACGCCGCGGCATCCGCTGTGACAGCGAGATGGCGGTGCTGGAGCGGGTGATGCCGGGGATGTCGAGGATCTCGTTGGTGACCCGGTAGAGGTCGTCGGCGTCCTTCGCCGCGATCATCACCAGCAGGTCGGCGTCGCCCGTGGTGGCGTGCACCTCGACGACCTCGGGGATCTCCGCGAGCCCGGCCGTGGCCCGGTCGCCGTGGTCCTGCGCGATCTCCAGCGACATGAAGGCGAGCAGGGGGTGGCCGAGGACCGCCAGCGAGAGCCGCTGGCTGAACCCGAGGAACAGCCCCGACGCCTCCATCCGCCGCAGCCGCGCGTTGACGGTGTTCCGGGAGACACCGAGCTGCCGGGCCACGGTCAGCAGGGCGGTGTCCGGGTCGTCGTCGAGGGCGAGGACGATCTTCGCGTCCAGGGCGTCGAGGTCGATCATGCTTGTCACTATCGCACGCAAGAAGCGCCAAACACGCAGAAATGCCAAGCAGATCTGCGATCGGTTGCGCACTCTGCACAACCGCGCAACGGTGGGGGTGTGACCGCGACCACCGATCTCACCGCCCCGGCCGCCCGCGCAGCGGTCCGCGCGCTCCCGGCGTACGTCGCCGGCCGCCGTGCCACCGGACCGCAGGTCGCGCCCCTGGCCTCCAACGAGAACCCCTTCGACCCGATCCCGAGCGTGCGGGCCGCCGTCGCGGTGGCCGCGCTGCGGCTCAACCGCTATCCGGACCCGGCCGCCCTCGCCCTCCGCGAGCGGATCGCCACCCACGTCGGCGTGACCACCGACGAGATCGCCGTGGGCCCGGGCAGCAGCGCGGTCCTGCAGCAGGTGCTCACCGCGTTCTGCGACCCCGGCGACGAGGTCGTGCACGCGTGGCGCTCCTTCGAGGCCTACCCGCTGCTGGCCAGGCTCGCGGGCGCGACCGCCGTCGGCGTACCCCTCGACGCCGCGCAGGCGCACGACCTGGACGCGATGGCGGCCGCGGTCACCCACCGCACCCGCGTGGTCCTGCTGTGCACCCCCAACAACCCGACCGGCGTCGCACTGAGCAACGACGACGTCGAGCGCTTCCTCGCCCGCATCCCGGCCCACGTCCTGGTCGTCATCGACGAGGCGTACGTCGAGTACGACGGCTCCGGCTTCGACGGTCCCGCCCTCTACCGCCGGCACCCCAACGTCGCGCTGGTGCGCACCTTCTCCAAGGCGCACGGGCTCGCCGCGCTCCGCGTCGGCTACGCCGTGGCCCACCCGGAGACGGCCGAGGCGCTGCGCCGCACGCTGCTCACCTTCGCCGTCACCGACCTCGCCCAGGCCGCCGCGATCGCCTCCCTCGACGAGGCCGTCGAGGTCCAGCACCGCGTCGACGCCGTCGTGGCCGAGCGGCGCCGCGTGCTCGCGACCCTCGCCGAGCAGGGCTGGGCCATCACCGCAGCCCAGGGCAACTTCCTCTGGCTGCCCGCCGACATCGCCCGCGGCGACCAGCTGGTCGCCGCCTTCGACGCGGCCGACGTCATGGTGCGGCACTACCCGGGCGACGGCGTCCGGGTGACGGTCGCCGACCGCGCCGCCAACGACCGCGCCCTCGCGGTCCTCCGCAACCTCAACCCCCACGCAACAGCCCACGGAACGGAGCTTCGATGACCATCGACCAGACCCTCACCGACGAGGAGCGCCTCGCCGAGCTCGACCTGGACACGCTCAAGCAGCTCGTCGGCCTGGTCGAGTACGACGCCGACAACGACCCCTTCCCGGTCACCGGCTGGGACGCGCTCGTGTTCTGCGTCGGCAACGCGACCCAGAGCGCCCACTACTTCCAGTCCGCGTGGGGCATGGAGCTCGTCGCCTACTCCGGCCCCGAGACCGGCAACCGCGACCACAAGTCGTTCGTGCTCAAGAGCGGCTCGATCCGGTTCGTCCTCAACGGCGCCGTCGACCCCGACAGCCCCCTCGCCGACCACCACCGCCGCCACGGCGACGGCGTCACCGACATCGCGCTCGAGGTCCCCGACGTCGACAAGTGCATCGAGCAGGCCCGCCGCTCCGGCGCGACGATCCTCGAGGAGCCGCACGACGTCAGCGACGAGCACGGCACCGTGCGGGTGGCCGCGATCGCGACGTACGGCGAGACCCGGCACACCCTCGTCGACCGCAGCCGGTACGCCGGCGTCTACCTGCCCGGCTACGAGGCCCGCACCTCGACGTACGTCAAGCGCGAGGGGGAGCCGAAGCGGCTCTTCCAGGCCCTCGACCACGTCGTCGGCAACGTCGAGCTCGGCCACATGGACGAGTGGGTGGGCTTCTACAACCGCGTCATGGGCTTCACGAACATGGCCGAGTTCATCGGCGACGACATCGCCACGGACTACTCCGCGCTGATGTCGAAGGTCGTGGCGAACGGCAACCACCGGGTGAAGTTCCCGCTCAACGAGCCGGCCATCGCCAAGAAGAAGAGCCAGATCGACGAGTACCTGGAGTTCTACCGGGGCCCGGGCGCCCAGCACCTCGCGCTCGCGACCGGCGACATCCTCGCCACCGTCGACGCGCTGCGCGCCAACGGCGTGGAGTTCCTCAACACCCCGGACTCCTACTACGAGGACCCGGAGCTGCGGGCGCGGATCGGACAGGTCCGGGTCCCGATCGAGGAGCTGCAGCGGCGCGGCATCCTGGTCGACCGCGACGAGGACGGCTACCTGCTGCAGATCTTCACCAAGCCGATCGGCGACCGCCCGACGGTCTTCTTCGAGCTGATCGAGCGGCACGGCTCGCTCGGCTTCGGCAAGGGGAACTTCAAGGCACTCTTCGAGGCCATCGAGCGCGAGCAGGAGAAGCGTGGCAACCTCTGAGGAGGGGGCTGACGGACGCTGACGAGGGAGCGAGCAGATGCCGTACTACCGAGCGGTGGGGACCATCCCCCCGAAACGCCACACCCAGCACCGGGCGCCCGACGGCTCGCTCTACTACGAGGAGCTGATGGGGGAGGAGGGGTTCTCCTCCGACTCCTCGCTGCTCTACCACCGGCACCTGCCTTCGGCGATCCTCGCCTACCGCGCGTGGGACCTGCCGGACCAGACGCTGGTCCCGAACCACCCGCTCACGCCGCGGCACCTCTCCACGCACAAGCTGTTCCCCGAGAGCGCCGGCGGCGCGGGCGTCGACGCGGTCACCGGTCGCCGGCTGCTGCTCGGCAACGGCGACGTGCGGATCGCGTACGTCGTGGCCGACGCCGTCAGCCCGTACTACCGCAACGCCATCGGCGACGAGTGCCTGTACGTCGAGGCGGGGTCGGCAGTCGTCGAGACGCTCTTCGGTGACCTCGTGGTCGGTGACGGCGACTACGTGATCGTCCCGCGGGCCACGACGTACCGCGTGGTGCCCGACGGGGCCGTGCGGCTCTACATCGTCGAGGGCAACAGCCACATCGGCCCCGCGCGGCAGTACCTCTCCAAGCACGGCCAGCTGCTCGAGCACGCGCCGTACTGCGAGCGCGACCTGCGCATGCCCACCGACCCGCGCGTCGTGGAGGAGCAGGAGGTCGAGGTCTACATCAAGCACCGCGTCCCCGGCCTGCCCGGCGGCATCGGCGGGACCGTGCACACCCTGCCGCAGCACCCGTTCGACCTGGTCGGCTGGGACGGCTGCCTCTACCCGTACGCGTTCAACGTGCGCGACTTCATGCCGATCACCGGCAAGGTGCACCAGCCGCCGCCGGTGCACCAGGTGTTCGAGGGGTTCAACTTCGTGATCTGCAACTTCGTGCCGCGCAAGGTCGACTACCACGAGCTGTCGATCCCGGTGCCGTACTACCACTCCAACGTCGACTCTGACGAGGTCATGTTCTACTGCGGCGGCGACTACGAGGCCCGCAAGGGCTCGGGCATCGGCCAGGGCTCCATCTCGCTGCACCCCGGCGGCCACCCGCACGGCCCGCAGCCCGGCGCCTACGAGCGCTCGATCGGCGTCGAGCAGGTCGACGAGCTGGCCGTCATGGTCGACACGTTCCGGCCGCTGGAGCTGGGAGAGGCGGCGCTGGCCTCCGACGACGGCGTCTATGCCTACTCCTGGTCCGGAGGCGAGCGATGAGCCGGCTCTTCGACGGACTCCTCGACGACGCGTCGCTGTTCCCGCCCGCCGAGCTGCCGATGCAGGACGCGGTCGTCGCCCACCTGGCGCACCAGTCGTCGGCGTACGACGCCCTGCTGGGGACCTTCGTCGTCGCGGCGCAGGACCTGGACGCGCTCGCCGCCGAGGTCGCCGGCCTGCCGCCCCGCTCGATCCGGATCAGCGTCACGCTGCCGATGGGCTCGCTGCGCCAGGCCGTCGAGGCCGCCGACCGGATCGAGGCGGTCCGGCTGGGCGCGGTCGAGGCCGTCCCGCCGCCGGGACGCAGCGCCGACATGGTGGTCGGCCAGCTCCGCTCGCTGCTCGCCGAGCGGCCGGTCACGGCGTACGTCGAGGTGCCGCGCGACGAGCGCCGTGACGACTACATCGCCGCGCTCGCCGGCACCACGATGCGCGCCAAGCTGCGCACCGGCGGCGTCGTCGCCGAGCTGCACCCCTCGTGCGAGGAGCTCGCGGGCTCGGTCGTCGCGCTGACGCGCGCGGGCGTGCCGTTCAAGGCCACCGCGGGACTGCACCACGCGATCCGCAACACCGACCCGGCGACCGGCTTCGACCAGCACGGCTTCCTCAACCTGATGGTCGCCACCGACGCCGCGACGCACGGCGCGGAGGCTCCCGCGGTCGCCGCGCTGCTCGCCGAGCGCGACACCGCCCAGGTCGTACGCCGGGCCCGGCTGCTCGACCCGCAGGTCCGCTCCAGCTTCCTGTCCTTCGGCACCTGCAGCGTCGCCGAGCCGGTCGAGGAGCTGGTGGCGCTGGGCTTCCTGCCCTCCGACCACCGGGTCATCCAGGCGGCCCTGCGGTGACGCGGCTCGCCGTCGCCGGCGACTCGCTCTACGGGCTCACCAACCTCCCCTACGGCGTCGCGTCGGCCGGCACCGGGCCGCGCCGCATCGTCGTGCGGTACGGCGACCACGTGGTCGACCTCGGCCGCCTGCTCGGCGAGGACGGGCCGGACGCGGTGCTCGGCGCGCCGACGCTGAACGCGTTCATGGCGCAGGGACGGGGCCGCTGGGACGAGGTCCGGGCCCGCATCGCGGAGGCGCTCACCGGCGACGTACCGGACGAGGCCGTGGATGCGCTCGCGGACGTGACGCTGCACCTGCCCTTCGAGGTCGCCGACTACGTCGACTTCTATGCCTCCGAGCACCACGCCTCCAACCTCGGCCGGCTCTTCCGGCCCGACAGCCCGAGCCCGCTGATGCCGAACTGGAAGCACCTGCCGGTCGGCTACCACGGCCGCTCCTCCTCGATCGTGGTCAGCGGCACCGACGTGGTCCGGCCCAGCGGCCAGCTCGGCGAGGGGCGTTTCGGCCCCTCGGCCCGGCTCGACATCGAGGCCGAGCTCGGCTTCGTGCTCGGCACCGGCAACGCGATGGGCGAGCCCATCGCCGTCGGCGACGCCGACGAGCACCTGTTCGGGGTGACGCTGTTCAACGACTGGTCCGCGCGCGACATCCAGGCCTGGGAGTACGTCCCGCTCGGGCCGAACCTGGGCAAGTCCTTCGCCTCGACGGTCTCGCCGTGGGTGGTGCCAATGGCAGCCCTCGCGGCCGCCCGCATCGACACCCCGCGCCAGGAGCCCGCCGTCCAGCCCTACCTCGACCTCGACCGCCCCTGGGGGCTGGACATCGACCTCGTGGTGGAGTGGAACGGCGAGGTGGTCTCGCGTCCGCCGTACGCCGCCATGTACTGGTCGCCCGCCCAGATGCTCGCCCACCTGACCGTCAACGGCGCCCCCACGCGCACCGGCGACCTGTTCGCGTCGGGGACGATCTCCGGGCCGGCGAAGGACCAGCGCGGTGCGTTCATCGAGCTCACCTGGGGTGGTGCCGAGCCGGTGCTGATCGGTGGTGAGGAGCGGACCTTCCTCGAGGACGGCGACACCGTCACGATCACGGCCACCGCGCCCGGCGCGGACGGGAGCCGGATCGGATTCGGCGCGGCGACGGGGCGCATCGTCCCCGCTCGCAGAAAGTGAGCCCCTCCTCATGTTGTCCGTTCCTCGAGGAGTAGGTTCCTGCTCATGAGCATCAACCTGATCGGCGTGATCGGCGGCGGACAGATGGGCTCCGGCATCGCCGAGGTCTGCGCGCGTGCCGGGCTCGACACCGTCGTCGTCGAGGTGACCGACGCGGCCGCGGAGGCGGCGGGGGAGCGGGTCCGCAGCTCGCTGGACCGTGCGGTCGGCCGCGGCAAGATGACCGAGCAGGACGCCGACCACGTGCACAGCAGGATCCGGTTCACCACCGACTTCCAGGCCCTCGCCGACCGCGACCTCGTCGTCGAGGCCGCCAGCGAGGTCGAGCAGATCAAGCTCGACCTGTTCGCCAAGGTCGGCGCGATCCTCGACAAGCCGGACGCGATCCTCGCCTCCAACACCTCCTCCATCCCGATCGTGAAGCTCGGTGCGGTCAGCGGCCGCGCCGGCCGGGTGATGGGCGTGCACTTCTTCAACCCCGCCCCGGTGATGCAGCTGATCGAGCTGATCCCGTCGCTGACCACCGCGCCCGACACGATGGAGCGCGTCCGCGCCTTCGTCGAGTCGCTCGGCAAGCAGCCCATCGAGGCCACCGACCGCGCCGGCTTCGTCGTCAACAGCCTGCTGGTGCCCTACCTGATGAGCGCCATCCGGATGTACGAGGCCGGCTACGCCTCCGCCGCCGACATCGACCGCGGCATGGTCATGGGCTGCGGCCACCCGATGGGCCCCCTCGCCCTCTCCGACCTGATCGGCCTGGACACCATCCGCGCCATCGGCATCTCCATGTACGACGAGTTCAAGGAGCCCCTCTACTCACCGCCGCCGCTGCTGGACCGGATGGTCGACGCGGGGCTGCTGGGGAAGAAGACCAAGCAGGGCTTCTACGCCTACTGAGGTCCACCCAGCTCTCCCTCGGGGCTGGAGTTTGGCGACCGCACCTTAGCTGCGCGCCTCCCGCCGTCAAGGACGCTCACTTCGCCCGCGCCGCCGCTGCGCGGCCGCCCGCGGTGCAAGATCGCCCACGGGGGCGATCTTGACGGTGTTTCGGGTTGCCGAGGCCGTGAAGATGGCGCCTGTGGGCGATCTTGTACGTCCCGGGGTGCTATCCGAGCACTTGGGCCCGTCGCGGCTACAGGTCGGAGGATTCCCGGCGCCGCGTGCCGGGAGGACTCCGCGTAGAGCATCGCGCCGTGCTCGACCCCATGGGTCAGCTGACCCATGGGGTCCAGCGACACGACACCGACCCGCAGGGCGGCCGCGAAGCGGCGGCGCGGGCGAAGCCCGTGCCGACTCCGCGCCGTTTCGCCGCCCGGTAAGGACCCGGGGTCAAGGCCGCCGCAGGCGCCGCGCAGCGGGGCCGAAGGCAGCCTTGACGCCGGGGACCGGGCGGCTAAGGTGCGGCCGCCCAGACCGACCCCGAGCGAAGGGCGGTCGGCCCTGGCACGCCTGCCCCCTTGCCAAACGCGTTAGCGAGAACTAACGTATTACGCGTGACGGACGCCCTGAGTGCTGCAGCGGAGCCCACCCGGCGCCGCATCCTGCAGCTGCTCGCCTCGGGGTCGCGCACGGTCTCCGAGATCGCGGGGGAGTTCCCCGTGACGCGCTCCGCGATCTCCCAGCACCTCCTTCTCCTCGCCGAGGTCGGGCTCGTCGAGGCCGAGAAGGTGGGCCGCGAGCGGCACTACCGCGTCATCCCGTCCGGCCTGCGCACGCTGCAGGCCGAGATCGACCGTTTCTGGACCGACGAGCTGGACCGGCTCGTCGCCGATGCTCACGAGCACCTCGAGAAGAAGGACAGACCATGAACTACACCAGGACCGTGGACCTGCCGGTCAGCGCCGACGAGGCGTTCGCACTGGTCACCCAGCCGGAGCGGCTGCGCAGGTGGCAGGCCGTGTCGGCGTACGTCGACCTCCGCGCCGGCGGAGCCTTCCGCTGGACCGTCACGCCGGGCAACCACGCCGCCGGCACCTACCGTGAGGTCGAGCCCGGCCGCCGCGTCGTCTTCGGCTTCGGCTGGGAGGGCTCGGACAGCCTGCTGCCCGATGCCTCGACGGTGACGATCACGATCGAGCCGACCGACGCCGGGAGCCGGGTGACGCTGCTGCACGAGGGCCTCGACGACGTACTGGCCGCTCAGCACGCCGAGGGGTGGAACCACTTCCTGGACCGGCTCGAGCGCGTCGCGGCGAGCGGCGACGCCGGCCCGGACGAGTGGGCGTCGCTGCCGGAGGTGCTCGACCCGATCAGCGCCGCCGAGGCCTCGCTCGCCGTGCTCCAGCCGATCCTGCGCGGCCTCACGAACGAGGACAAGGTCGCGCAGACGCCGTGCGCCGAGTACGACTGCCACGCACTGGCCGAGCACCTCTTCGGCTCCCTGGTGGGTCTGGGCTCGATGGCCGGCGCGACGGTCACCAACCCCGAGGAGGGCTCGCTGGAGCACCGCGTCTCGGTGATGGCCGACCAGGCGATCACCGCATGGCGCTCCTACGACGGCGAGATGTCGGTCGACGGCAAGGTCCCCTCGGTGGTCGCGCAGACGATCCTGTCGATCGAGTTCCTGCTGCACGCCTGGGACTTCGCCCAGGCCTCCGGTCAGGACGTCCATGTCGCCGACGAGCTCGTCAGCTACGTCCGCGGGATGGCCGAGCCGGTCATCGACGGCTCGCGCGCCCGTGGCGCCTTCGGCGACGAGCTGGCCGATGAGGGCATGAGCGGGCTCGACGCGTTCGCCGCGTTCTCGGGTCGTACGCCGCTCGCGGCCGTCCCCGCCTGACCGACCACTGCTCCCCGGTCCTGCGGGGCCGGGGAGCAGAATGCCGCGCATGCACTGGCTGACGGTCCTCCTCGAGCTGGAGGTCGCCCTCGAGTACGTCCTCAAGATCATCGCCATCGGCACGGTGCCCGAGAACCGCCGGCCCAGCTCGTCCCAGGCCTGGCTGCTGCTGATCCTGGTGCTTCCGGTCGTCGGCTTCCCGCTCTACTGGGTGATCGGCAGCCCGTACGTCCGCGGTCGCCGCGCGACGGTGCAGCGCTACGCGACCGAGGTCATCGAGGACCACGCCGCCCGGCTGCCGCCGACCCCGCTGCACGCGCGCCCGAGCGCTGCCCTCAGCGGCGTGCTCACCATGAACCGAAACCTGACCGGCCTGCCATGCGTCACCGGGCTCACCCGCGGCACCTTCGACGTCACCGCCGAGCTGTACGCCGACATGGCGGCCACCGTCGACGAGGCCGTCCTGTTCGTGCACCTCGAGGTCTACATCATGGCCTGGGACGACACGACCGACGTGCTGTTCACGGCGCTGGCGAACGCCCGGCGCCGCGGGGTGACGGTGCGCCTGCTGCTGGACCACCTGGGCTCGCGCAAGTACCCGGGCTGGAAGCAGTTCCAGCGCCGGCTGACCGACGCCGACATCGACTGGCACCTGATGATGCCGCTGCTGCCGCTGCACGGACGGTGGCGCCGCCCCGACCTGCGCAACCACCGCAAGCTGCTCGTGGTCGACGGCCGCGTGGCCTACCTGGGCTCGCACAACCTGATCGACCCGACGTACGACAGCGCGAAGAACGCGCGGGCCGGCCGGCACTGGCAGGACCTCAGCCTCAAGGTCGGCGGGGCGATCGTGGGCCAGGTCGAGGCGGTCTTCGCCACCGACTGGTACGCCGAGACCGGCGAGCTGCTCGCCGCCGCCTTCCACGTGGCGCCTGCCGAGGATCTGGTCCTCGGTGGAAGCGCCAATGCGCTGCAGCTCGTGCCTTCCGGGCCGGGGTTCCCGACCGAGCCGAACCGCAACCAGTTCGTCCAGCTGATCCACCAGGCGACACGGAAGGTGACGATCACCAGCCCCTACTTCGTCCCCGACGAGTCGCTGCTGACGGCGATCATCGGGGCGGCGTACCGGGGCGTGCGGGTGGAGCTGTTCGTCAGCGAGAAGGCCGACCAGTTCCTCGTCGGGCACGCGCAGCGCTCCTACTACCACGCACTGCTCGAGGCGGGCGTGCACATCTTCCTCTACCCGCAGCCGATGGTGCTGCACGCGAAGTACTTCACCATCGACGACGAGGTGGGGGTGATCGGCTCGTCCAACATGGACTTCCGCTCCTTCGCCCTCAACTACGAGATCATGCTGCTCGGCTTCGGAGGCGACCTCGTCGCGACGCTGCACGAGAGCGACCGCCGCTACCGCGCCGTGTGCCGCGAGCTGACGCTGGAGGAGTGGGCGCGCCAGTCGTGGCGGAGCCGGTACGTCGACAACGTCTGCCGGCTCACCTCCGCCCTGATGTGATCACCACCGGGTCAGCTTCGCGGGGTTGAGCACGATCCAGACGTCGCTCACCCGGCCGTCCGCGACCCGCAGGTTCACCACGCCCTGGACGGTGCCGCCCTCGAGGAAGGCCACGGCCAGGCCGTCCGCCGTCTCGGTCAGGCCGAGCCGCCACGAGCTCTGCTTCTCGAGGACGCCGAGCAGGAACCTGCCGACCTTCGAGCTGCCGCGGACCGGGTTGCGGGCGGCCCGCACGATCCCGCCGCCGTCGGAGCGCAGCTCGACGGTGGGCGCGAGGACCTCGAGCAGGGCGGTCAGGTCGCCGCCCTCGCACGCGGCGAGGAAGGCCCGCACCACCGACGCGTGCTCCTCCCGAGGCACCGAGGTCGCCTGCGCGTCGTGGACCCGGCGCCGCGCCGAGGTGGCCAGCTGACGCACGGCCGCGGGGGAGCGTCCGACCACCTCGGCGATCTCGGGGAAGGCGACGCCGAACACGTCGTGCAGGACGAACGCCACCCGCTCGGCCGGCGTCATGGCGTCGAGCACCAGCATCAGCGCGGTGCTGACCGAGTCGTCCAGGGTGACGCGGTCGAGGGGGTCGGCGTACGTCGTCGGCAGCGGCTCGGGCAGCCACGGGCCGACGTACTGCTCGCGGCGGTGGCGGGCGGACTTGAGCACGTCCAGGCAGATGTTGCTGGCCGTACGCGTGAGCCATCCGGGCACGTTGACGACCGCCTCGCGCTCCTCGTCGGAGAGCCGGTACCAGCGGATGTAGGTCTCCTGCACGGCGTCCTCGGCCTCGGCGAGCGTGCCCAGCATCCGGTAGGCGAGCGCCACCAGCCGGCGCCGCTCGCCGATCACGTCGCGCAGGTCCTCCGCCATGTGTCTCCGGTCCTCCATGCCCCTCCTGACGAGACAGCGCGCCGGGCTGTGAGGTCGGGGGGCTCCCGCACGTGACCTCACACCCGGGGTCGCCACCTCGTCAAGCAGGAGAACGGCCCCGAACGGGGTCGCGAGGAAGTCACGAGGAGAGGAAGAGCGATGCTGCCGCACGTCACCATCAGCAAGGAGTTCCCGGCGCCGTACGAGGCGCAGCTGGCCTTCGACAAGAGCTGCGAGGAGGCCGCCGAGGCCGCCGGCCTGCCGAAGATCCTGGCCGAGCTGGTGAAGATCCGCGTCTCCCAGCTCAACGGCTGCGCGTTCTGCCTGCGGATGCACACCCGCGACGCGATCGCCGCGGGCGAGACCGCCGACCGGTTGGCCGTCCTGCCGGCCTGGTGGGAGTCCCGGTACTTCAGCGCGCAGGAGCAGGCGGCGCTCGTCCTGGCCGAGCGCGTGACCCGGATCGGCGACGAGCACACCGCGCCCGCGCCGGAGGTGGAGATCACCGGGGCGTTGGACGACCGGCAGATCGCCGGTGTCACGTGGCTCGCCGTGGCGATCAACGGCTGGAACCGGATCGCCATCACGAGCCACTACCCGGTCGCTCCCTGATCAGGCCTTCTGGTCCGGGTGCACGGCGGGCCCGGTGGGCTCGGCGAACTCGCAGAACGCGTCGAACGCCCGCGCGCCCCACACCGTCGCGGGGCCGCCGTGCATCAGGAACGTCACCCCGATCGCCTCGGCGACCTCGGCCTTCGTGGCGCCCGCCCGCGCGGCGCCCTGCGCGTGGGAGGCGATGCAGCCGTCGCAGTGCTCGACCACGCCGATGGCGAGGGCGATGAGCTCCTTGGTCTTCCGCTCGAGCGCCCCGTCGGCCATCGCGGCCTGCGAGAGCTGGGCGTAGCCGGCGTACACCTCGGGGATCTCGTGGCGCAGGTTGCGGCCCAGCGGGACGACCTCGCGCAGGACCGCCCTGCCGTGGGTGTGTGCTTCGTCGGTCACGGGGGTTCCTCTCGCGGAGCGGGTACGTCGGCCACAGCATGCCGCACGGTGGGCCTGTCCCGGCGACACCGGCTACTTGAAGGCGCAGCCCCGCTGGACGCCGAGCCTCGTGAGGATCAGCGCCGCCGGGCAGAACCCGGTGAGGCTCGACTGCACCAGGTTGAGCCCGACGAATGTCGTGAGCAGCAGCCACCAGGTCGACACGAACGCCGCCAGGGCGACGCTGACCAGCGTGACGATCCCGGCCACGAGGAGGACGCCCCGGTCGAGGTTGAAGTCCTTCATGGTGCCCCTCACCTTCTCCTCAGGCGACCCAGCAGGCCGCCTCCGGAGGGCTTGTCGTGGCCGGGGCACCACTGGTCGGCGGGGACCCGGGCACGCACGGACGCGACGTGCGCGCCGCAGCCTGCCCAGGTGGTCTTGCCGCAGGTGCGGCAGCGGACGGCGTGACACATGGTGGTTCTCTTCTCGGTGGTTCTCGTTGGTGGTGGTGGTCAGGCGGACTGCTCGCCGGCCTCGAGGGCCTCGGCGAACTCGCAGAACGCGTCGTAGGCGCGGGCGCCGTGGATCGTCGCCGGCCCGCCGTGCATCAGGAAGGTGACGCCGATGGCCTCGGCGGCCTCCTGGCGGGTGGCGCCGGCCCGGGCGGCGGCCTGGCCGTGCGAGGCGATGCAGCCGTCGCAGCCCTCCATCACGCCGATCGCGAGCGCGATCAGCTCCTTGGTCCTCCGGTCCAGCGCGCCGTCGGCGAAGGCGGCCTTGGAGAGCTCGCCGAAGCCGGCGTACACCTCCGGGATGGCGCGGCGGAGGTCGCGGTGCAGCGGGGCCAGGTCGCGCAGGACCTGCTTGCCGTGGGACGAGTGCTCGGACATGGGATTCCTCTCGGGGTGGGTGACTCAGTGGGAGAAGCGGATGGTGGGAAGGACCTTGCGCAGCCAGACCGGCGTGGCCCACGCGGCACGCCCCGTGAGCCGGAGCATGACCGGGAGCAGGACCAGGCGGACCAGGAAGGCGTCGAGGAGCACGGCGACACCGAGGATCACGCCCATCTCCTTGGGCGGCAGCGGGCCGGACAGGGAGAAGGTGAGGAACACCGCGACCATCACGGCGCCGGCGGCGAAGATGACCCGGCCGGAGTGGGCGACGGCGCCGACCATGGCCTCGCGCGGGTCGCCGGACCTCTCCCAGTGCTCCTTGGCCGAGGCCAGCAGGAAGACGGTGTAGTCCATCGCGATCGCGAAGATCATCGCGAAGAAGAACACCGGCGCCCACGCGTCGAGGAAGCCCTGGGGCTCGAAGCTCCACAGTCCGGCCAGGTGACCGTCCTGGAAGACCAGCCGGGCCACGCCGAACGCCGCGGCGGTCGAGAGCAGGCTCGCCAGCGTGCCCAGGAGTGAGATGAGCGGTGCCTGGAGCGCGATCAGCAGCAGCAGGAAGCCGAGCACGAGCACGACCCCGATGACCAGTGGCGTGGAGGAGTCCAGCTGGGTCTTCAGGTCGAGGCTCTCCACCGCGGCGCCCCCGAGCAGCGCATCGGCCGGCAGGTCGGCGCGGAGCCGGTCGACCGTGGTCGAGAGCGCGGGGTCGGAGGGGTCGACGGTCGGCACGGCCTGGATCAGGACCCGGTCGGTGCCGTCGGTGGACGGCATCGCCGCCATCACGCCGCCGATGCCCCGGTCGGCCTCCAGTACGGCGGTGGCGGTCCCGGCCTCGCCGCTCGGGGCGACGATCTGCAGGGTGCCGGGCGCTCCCGGGCCGAAGGCCTCCTTGACCAGGTCGTAGCCGACGCGGGCGCTGGCGTCCGCAGGCAGCACCTTGATCGAGGGCATGGCGGTCGTGAGGCCGATGATCGGTGCGGCCAGCGCCACCAGGATCACCAGCGCGGCGCTCCCGAAGGCGATCGGGTGCTTCCAGAGGATCTCGCCCCACTTCGCGAACGCGGGGGAGCGGTGCTCACCGGTGCGCACCCAGGGCAGGGCGAACCTGTTGATCCGGTGGTCGAGCTTGAACAGGACCAAGGGCAGCAGGGTGAGCGTGGCGGCCAGCACGAAGAGGACCGAGAGCATGATCCCGCCGGCCATCGAGCGGAACGAAGGGCTCGGCACCAGCATCACGGCCGACAGCGAGATCAGCACGGTGGCGCCGGAGAGCAGCACGGCCTTGCCGGCCGTGTCCATCGTCTCGGCGATCGCGTCGTGGCGCGACGCGTGGTGGCCCTCGCGAGCGGCCCGGTAGCGCACCACGATGAAGAGGGCGTAGTCGATGCCCAGGGCGAGGGCGAACATCATCGCGAAGTTCATCGCCCAGATCGAGACCGGCACGAGCTGGTTGATCAGCACCAGGGAGCCGGCCGACGCGACCAGGCCGGCCAGGGTGAGGATCAGCGGCAGCCCGGCGGCCACGAGGGCGCCGAAGGCGAGCACGAGGATCGCGAGCGTGATCGGCCAGGAGACCATCTCGGACTTCATCATCGCGTTGAGGTTGGCCTCGTTGAAGTCCGACCACAGCAGCGAGGCGCCGGTCGGGTTGACCGTGACGCTGCCGGTGGAGAGCCCCTGGAGCTCGCCCTTGAGGTCGGTCGCGACCTTGACCATCTCGTTGGTGTCCACGCCCGCACCGGCGAGGACGACGGCCGTCCGCCCGTCCCGGCTCAGCGTCATGCCGGGGACCGGCTGGACGATCTCGGCCAGCCGCGGCTCGGCCTCGAGCATGCCGGTGACCTCCCGCATCACCTTCGGCCCGTCGCCGCGGGTGAGCGGCGCATCGCCGTGGACGACGACCTGGATCGCGCTCGAGGCGTTCCCGCCGAGGTGCTCCTGCGCGAGGTCACGTACCTGCACCGACTCCGAGCCGTCGGCCTGCCAGCCGGCGCCGGAGAGCGAGCTCTCCACCTTCGGGGCGAAGGCGCCGAGCCCGACGATGACGAGCATCCAGAGGATCGCGGTCGCGCGGCCGTGGCGCAGCACGCCGAGGCCCACTCTCCCGAGCAAGCCCGGCTCGGCGGTGCTGGTCGTGGTCGTCGCGGTGGTCATGCACTCTCCTTCGGTAACCCCCTGGGGGGATGCGTGGAACTACGGTAACATATCCCCCCGGGGGGATATGTCCGACGACCAGAGGAGCTGTGATGACCGACTTCACGCTGAGCGAGACCGTGCCCACGCCGTACGACGAGACCGTCGCGCGGGTGCGGGGCCTGCTCGCCGACGCCGGCCTCGGCGTACTGACCGAGATCGACCTGCAGGCGACCCTGCGGGCGAAGCTGGGAGTGGAGCTGCCGCCGCAGGTGATCCTGGGAGCGTGCCGGCCGGCGCTGGCGCACCGAGCCCTGCAGGCCGACCCGCGGCTCGCCGCGCTGCTGCCGTGCAACGTCGTGGTCGCCGCCGAGGCGGACGGCACGCGGGTCGAGGTGCTCGATCCCGCGGTGATGACCTCGTTCAGCGACGCGCCGGCGCTGGCGGCCCTCGCCGCCGAGGCGCGCGACCGGCTCTCGGGGATGATGGAGGCTCTGCGCGCCGACCGGAAGGAATCCGATGCGACTCGAGCCTGAGGACATCAAGCCGATCATCACCCGCCTCAAGCGGGCCAACGGCCACCTGGCCTCGGTGATCCGGATGCTCGAGGAGGGCTCGGAGTGCGAGGACGCGCTGACCCAGCTGGCCGCGGTCAACAAGGCCATCGGCCGGGGCGGGTACGCCGTCGTGGCGGCCGGCCTGCAGCAGTGCATCGCCGAGGGCGGCCCGGACAGCGTGGACACCAAGAAGCTCGAGAAGCTGTTCCTGGCGCTGGCGTGAGCGATGGATCTCGGCACTGACCTCCCGCTCGTCGCCGCGCCGATGGCCGGCGGGGCCACGACTCCCGAGCTGGTCGCCGCGGTGAGCGGCGCGGGCGCCTTCGGCTTCCTCGCCGCGGGCTACCAGACCGCCGAGGCCATGACCGCGGACATCGCGGCGCTGCGCGGTCTCGGCGCCGAGCGCTTCGGGATGAACCTCTTCCTGCCGGCGGCTGCGGGCATCGACGAGCCGGCGTTCCGTGCCTACGCGCGCCAGATCCAGCCCGATGCTGAGCGCTACGGCCTCGACGTCACCGGCGAGCCGCTGCGCGAGGACGACGACCAGTGGCGGGCGAAGGTCGACGCGCTGGTCGCCGATCCCGTCGAGCTGGTCTCGGTGACCTTCGGGATCCCGCCGGCCGAGGACCTCCGGGCCCTGCAGGGCGCCGGCACGCAGGTACTGGTCACCGTCACCACCGTGGACGAGGCCCGCGCCGCGCGCGACGCCGGCGCCGACGGCCTGGTGGTGCAGGGGAGCGCGGCCGGTGGCCACAGCGGCACCCACGACCCGCGCCGCCCGATCGTGCCGGTGGCGACCGACGCCCTGGTGCGCGACGTGGTCGCCACCACCGGCCTCCCGGTCGTGGCGGGCGGGGGTGTCGACGGTCCCGAGGCGGTACGCCGGATCCTGGCCGCCGGCGCAGAGGCGGTCGCCGTCGGCACGATGCTCCTGCGCACCGACGAGAGCGGCGCCTCGCAGATCCACCGCGACGCGCTCGTGGACGACCGCTTCACCGAGACCGTCATCACCCGGGCGTTCACGGGTCGTCCCGCCCGCGGGCTGCGCAACGCGTTCATCGACGCCCACGAGGCCGTGGCGCCGTTCGGCTACCCCGCGATCCACCACCTGACCCGCGGCATCCGGCGGGCCGCCGTACGCGCGGGCGATCCGGACCGGGTGCACCTGTGGGCCGGGACGGGCCATCGCAGCGCACCCACCGGGCGCGCCGCGGAGGTCGTCGGGCGGCTCGCCCCGTAGCACCCTGTGGGGGCGGTCACCGCGCGTGGAATATGCGCAGGCCAGCGGCCGTGGGGTTTGATGGGGCGCATGCGCAGTGTGATCGTCGTCCCGACGTACAACGAGGCGGAGTCGGTCGTGCCGATGCTCGACCGGCTGACCTCCCTCGGTGAGAGCACCTCCGTCGACCTGCCGGACGTGCTGGTCGTCGACGACTCCAGCCCGGACGGCACCGGCGAGCTGGTCAAGTCGCACCCGGCGTACGCCGAGCGCATCCACCTGCTGACCCGCACCTCCAAGGACGGCCTGGGTGCGGCGTACCGCGCGGGCTTCCGTGCCGCCCTGGACTCCGGCTACGACGCGGTCGTGCAGATGGACGCGGACGGCTCGCACCCGACCGACGCCGTGCTCCCGATGCTCGGCAAGCTCGCCGTCAACGACCTGGTCATCGGCTCGCGCTACGTGCCGGGCGGGGCGACCGAGAACTGGCCGATGCAGCGCAAGTTCATCTCCTGGGGCGCCAACACCTACGCGCGCACCGTGCTGCGGCTCAAGACCCACGACGCCACCGCCGGCTTCCGCGCCTGGCGCTCGGACGCGCTGGTCGACGCCGGGGTGCTCGACACCCAGTCCAACGGCTACGGCTTCCAGGTCGAGAACACCTGGCACGCCGAGCGGCTCGGGTTCCGCATCGCGGAGCACCCGATCACCTTCGTCGAGCGGGTCCACGGCGCCTCGAAGATGACCGGCGACGTCGCCATCGAGGCCGCGCGCCTGATCCTGAAGTGGCGCTGGCAGGAGATCACCGGGCGTTCGAAGGTGCCGACGCGTGCCGGCGGTCCTGCCGCCTAGCCTGCGCTCGCGGCTGACGCCGCGTGTCGCCACGGTCCTCGTCGCGCTCCTCGGCGTCGCGCTCCGGCTGAGCTTCCTGGCCAAGCCGATGTCCTCCGACGAGGCCGGCTACCTGATGGTGGGCGGCCAGTGGGCGCCCGGGCACTCCCTGTACGGCGACTTCTGGGTCGACCGCCCGCCGCTGCTGGTCGGTCTGTTCCAGCTCGCCCACCTGCTGGGCGGTCCGATCGCGCTGCGGGTCCTCGGCATGGCCTGCCTGCTGGTCACCACCGCCGCCGCGGCCGGGATCGGACGGCTCACGAGCGACTGGCGCTGGGCGCCGCCGCTGGTCGCGGCCGTGCCCGCCCTGCTGCTCAGCGACACCCTCTACGGCTCGCTCAACGTCGACGGCGAGCTGCTGTCGGTCCCGTTCGTCGCCGCCGGTGCGTACGCCGTCCTCCGCGGCCTGGCCGAGCCGACCCGGACCTGGCGCCGCACGGGGCTGTGGGCCGCTGCGGGCGTGCTGGCGGTGTGCGCGGCGTCGGTGAAGCAGAACATGGTCGACGTCGCGGTGGCGGCGGCGATCGGCGTCGTCTGGCTGGCCTGGCGGCGGCGCTGGAGGCTGGCGCTCCATGACGCCACGGTCTTCGCGGTGGCCGCGCTCGCCACGGCCGCGGCGATCGTGGGCTGGGCCGACGCTCGCGGGACCCGGCCCGGCCCGCTCTGGGACGCCGTGGTCACCTTCCGCGGAGCCGCCTCGCGGGTGATCTCCGAGCAGGCGTCCGCCGACGTGCACCACCAGGCGCTGCTGCTGCTCGGCTCGTTCGTGCTCAGCGGCGGGTGGGGGGTCGGGGTGGTCGCGGCCGAGGCTCTCGTGCGCCGGCTCCGCACCCCGCTGCCCACCGACCCTGCGCCCGCGCCGATCGGGTGGATCGCGGTGGGAGTGGTCGTCTGGGAGACCTTCGGGGTGGTCGTGGGCGGCAGCTACTGGCTGCACTACCTCACCGGCACGGTCCCGGGCAGCGCCCTGCTGCTGGCGGCGGTCCTGCGGTCGCGCCGGGTCCGGCTGCGCTGGGTCCTCGCCGTCCTGGGGTACGTCGCCGCGACCACGCTGCCCGCGACCCTGGTGACCTCGCAGCTGGTCCAGGCCGCCGACGACGTACAGGTGGCCCGCTACCTGCGCGACCATGCGCGGCCGGGTGAGAGCGGCGTCGTCGCCTTCGGCCACACCAACGTCTTCGAGGGCACCGGTCTCACCGTGCCCTACGACAACCTGTGGAGCCTGCCGGTCCGGGTGCGCGATCCGCAGCTGACCGACTTCACGCGGGTCCTGCGCGAGGACCGGCCCACGTGGCTGGTGGTCGACGGTCCGCGGATCGACACCTGGGCCATCGACGCACGCGCCGCGAACGCCGAGATCGCCCGGGACTACCGGGTCGTGACCCGGATCGGCGACTGGTATCTGTTCCGCGCCCGTAGCGTCCACTGATCGGCGGCGTTGTTCGGACGGACGCTCCGCCCACAGGAGTCTCTCAGTGAAGGGTGCGACGATCTCGCGATGAAGTTGACGGCCTACTCGGACTACGGGTTCCGCATGCTGGTGTACTTGGCGGTTGCGCCCGGCAACCGGGCCACGGTCCGGGAGATCGCGGCGGCGTACGACCTCTCCCAGCACCACCTCGCGAAGATCGCGCAGCGCCTCGTGCACGCCGACCTGCTGTCCAGCTACACCGGTCGCAACGGCGGTCTCGCGCTGAAGGCGGACCCGGCCACGCTGCGGGTCGGCGACATCGTCCGCGCCGTCGAGTCGGACTTCGCCGTGGTCGAGTGCCTCGGCGAGCACGGCCGGTGCGCGGTCAAGGACCACTGCGGCGGTCGACCGCTGTTCGACCGTGCCCTCGACGCCTTCTTCGCCGTCCTCGACTCTCAGACGCTCGCCGACGCCGTCCGCGCGCAGAGCCTCCTGCGCACCGACCTCTCGATCCTCCCGCTCGCCACGGCCTAGTTCACCGCGCCCGTGCTTGGATGGGCGCGTGATCGACTACGTGCACGCGCCCGAGCAGCACCGCTACGAGATCCGTGACGACGACGAGGTGATCGGCCTCGCGCAGTACCGGCTGCCCGACGACGTCCACGTCGACTTCGTGCACACCGAGGTCGATGACGCGTACGGCGGCCAGGGCCTGGCCTCGAAGCTGGTCGCCTTCGCGCTCGCCGACGTCGAGGCCCAGGGCAAGCGGATCATCCCGCACTGCCCCTACGTCGCGGCGTGGCTCACGAAGCACCCCGGCCGGTACGACGACCTCGTCGACTGGCCCGGCTGAGCGTCGCGTAGTTGTGAGAGTGACCTGCAGGTCACTCTCACAACTACGAGGCGATCACGTGATGGTTAGGCCACCGTCGACCGGGAGGGTCTGGCCGGTGATGTAGCCGCCGGCGGCGGAGGCCAGGAAGACCACGGTGGCCGCGAGCTCGCGGGCGTCGCCCTTGCGCCCCATCGGGATCCGCTGGCCCATCGCCTCGAGGTAGCCATCGGGGTACTGGTCGGTCATCTCGGAGGCGAAGAAGCCGGGGGCGATCGCGTTCACCCGGATGCCCTTGCGGCCCGACCACTGCTGGGCGAGGTCGCGGGTCAGCCCGATCAGGCCGGCCTTGCTCGCGGCGTACGCCGCCTGGGGGAGCCCGGCGGTCGTGATGCCGAGGACGCTGGAGATGTTGATGATGCTCGAGCCCGGGAGCATCACGCGCCCGCAGGCCTGGGCCATCCAGTAGCAGCCGTTGAGGTTGATGTCGATGACGCTGCGGAATTGCTCGGGGGTCTCCCGCGTGGCGGGGACGGCGGTGCCGACGCCGGCGTTGTTGACCAGGATGTCGACCCGGCCGAACTCGGCCATCGCGGCGTCGACGAGCGCCTGGCAGCTGGCCTGGTCGGCCACGTCGGTCGCGACGCTGAGCGCGCGCCGGCCCGCACCCTCGACGAGGGCCGCGGTGTCGGCGAGGCGGTCCACGCGGCGGGCGCCGAGCGCGACGTCCGCGCCGGCCTCCGCGAGGGCCTGGGCGAAGGCGACACCGAGCCCGGCCGAGGCGCCGGTGACCACCGCCACCTTGCCGTCGAGGGTGAACAGGTCAGCGAGCGGTCCCGTGGTCATGGGCGCACGCTATCGCCACTAAACTCGGCCCGTGAGCGAGCAGCCCCAGCAGCAGGTGAACGAGTCCGGTGCGGCGTCGTACGACGTCCATGCGGTCGAGGAGAAGTGGCTGCCGATCTGGGACGGCCTCGAGGCGTTCCGTGCCGACGACGCCGTGGTGCTCGCGGGGGAGCGGCCCAAGTTCTACGCGCTGACGATGTTCCCGTACCCGTCCGGCGACCTGCACATGGGTCACGCCGAGGTGCTGGCGCTGCACGACGTGATGGCGCGCTACAAGAAGTTCCGCGGCTTCGAGGTGCTCAACCCGATGGGCTGGGACTCCTTCGGACTGCCCGCCGAGAACGCCGCCATCAAGCGCGACGAGCACCCCTCGACGTACACCTACGGGAACATCGAGACCCAGTACGAGTCGATGCGCAAGTACGGCCTGTGCTTCGACTGGTCGCGCCGGCTGCACACCTCCGACCCGGGCTACTACCGCTGGACCCAGTGGCTGTTCCTCAAGCTGCGCGAGCAGGGGCTGGCCTACCGCAAGAACTCCCCGGTCAACTGGTGCCCCAACGACCAGACGGTGCTCGCCAACGAGCAGGTCCTGGCCGACGGCACCTGTGAGCGCTGCGGCGCGGAGGTGACCAAGAAGGAGCTCACCCAGTGGTACTTCAAGACCACGCAGTACGCCCAGGAGCTCTACGACTGCCTGGATGACATGCAGGACACCTGGATCCCCAAGGTCCTCAACGCCCAGCGGAACTGGATCGGCCGCTCCGAGGGCGCCCACGTCTCCTTCGACGTCGAGGGCCGCGAGCCGATCACGGTCTTCACCACGCGTCCTGACACCCTGGTCGGCGCGACGTTCATGGTGGTCGCCGCGGACGCCAAGCTGGCCCAGGAGCTGGTCAGCGAGGGGCAGAGGCAAGCGCTGGAGGACTACCTGGCCGACGTGCGCAAGGCCTCCGACATCGACCGGCTGGCCACCGACCGGCCGAAGACCGGTGTGGACCTGGGCGTCACCGCCACCAACCCGCTGACCGGCGAGCAGATCCCGGTGTGGGCGGCCGACTACGTGCTGGCCGACTACGGCACCGGCGCGATCATGGCGGTGCCCGCCCACGACGACCGCGACCGCGAGTTCGCCGAGAAGTTCGGCCTCCCCATCGTCGAGGTGTACGACGCCGAGCAGCCCTACGACAAGGCGGCCGCCGTGACGGCGGCGATCGCCGAGATCGAGGCGAGCGGGCACGGCGAGGGGACCGTCAACTTCCGGCTGCGCGACTGGCTGCTGTCGCGGCAGCGCTACTGGGGCGCCCCGATCCCGATCATCCACTGCCCGGTGGACGGCGAGGTCGCCGTACCGGAGGACCAGCTGCCGGTGCTGCTGCCGGAGCTCAAGGGGGCCGACCTCAAGCCGAAGGGCACCTCGCCGCTCGGCGGCGCGCGGGAGTGGGTCGAGGTCACCTGCCCGACCTGCGGTGGGCCGGCCGAGCGCGACACCGACACCATGGACACCTTCGTGGACTCGTCCTGGTACTTCTTCCGCTACCTCTCGCCCCACGACGACACGCAGGCCTTCGACCCGGCGCTGGCCAAGGCGTGGGGCCCGATCGACTTCTACCTCGGCGGTGCCGAGCACGCCGTGCTGCACCTGCTCTACGCGAGGTTCTTCACCAAGGCGCTGCGCGACATGGGTCTGATCGACTGGGACGAGCCGTTCTCGGCGTACCGCTCCCAGGGCACGGTCATCAACAACGGCCACAAGATGAGCAAGTCGCTGGGCAACGGCGTGAATCTGGGCTCCCAGCTCGACGAGTTCGGCGTCGACGCCGTCCGCCTGACGCTGGTGTTCGCCAGCCCTCCGGAGGACGACATCGACTGGGCGGACGTATCGCCGGCCGGGTCGCTGCGGTTCCTGCAGCGGGCGTGGCGCCTCGCGGGCGACGTGACCTCCGAGCCGGGCGCCGACGTCACGACCGGTGACCTGGCGCTGCGGCGCGTCACCGCACGCACCCTCGCCGACGCCGAGCAGCTGCTCGACAGCTACCGGTTCAATGTCGTCGTCGCGCGGGTCATGGAGCTGGTCAACGCGACCCGCAAGGCCATCGACTCCGGCTGCGGGCCCGCCGACCCGGCCGTGCGCGAGGCCGCCGAGGCGGTGGCGATCCTGCTCTCGCTCGTGGCGCCGTACACCGCCGAGGAGATGTGGGAGCTGCTCGGCCACCGGCCGTCGGTGTCCCAGACGGTCTGGCCGACACCCGACCCGGCACTGCTGGTCGAGGACACCGTGACCGCGGTCGTGCAGATCCAGGGCAAGGTCAAGGGCCGGCTCGAGGTGGCGCCCGACATCTCCGAGGCGGACCTCGAGGCGCTCGCGCTGGCGGACGCCGACGTGGTGCGGGCGATCGACGGTCGCGACGTGCGTCGGGTGATCGTGAAGGCACCCAAGCTCGTCAACATCGTCGTCTGACCGGCGCCGGACGACGCGAGTAGCCTGAAACGGTGCGCATCGGGATCGTGACCGACTCGACCGCCGAGCTGTCGGCGGCGGAGGTCGACGCGCTCGGCGTCACGGTGGTGCCGCTGCAGGTGGTCATCGACGACACGTCGTACGACGCCTGCTCGCCCGAGGTCGCGCCGGACCGGATCGCGGAGGCGCTGCGCGCCAAGCGCTCGGTGAGCACCTCGCGCCCGGCCCCGGCCGCCTTCGGCCAGGTCTACGAGCGGCTGGCGGCCGAGGGCGCCGAGGCGATCGTCTCGATCCACCTGTCGGCCGAGGTCAGCGGCACCTTCGAGTCGGCTGAGCTCGCCGCGCGTACGGCGCCGGTCCCCGTGACGTGCGTCGACACCCGGCAGGTCGGCTTCGGCACGGGGTACGCCGCCGCCACCGCCGCGGCCGTGGTGATCGCCGGCGGGTCGGCCGAGGACGCCGCGAAGGCGGCCGTCGTGCGGTCCGAGGCGGCGCGCACACTGCTCTACGTCGACACCCTGGAGTACCTGCGCCGCGGCGGCCGGATCGGCGGGGCGTCCGCCCTGGTCGGCGGCGTGCTGGCGGTCAAGCCGCTGCTGGGGATCGAGGACGGTGTCATCGCGCCGGTCGCCAAGGTGCGGACCGCCGCGAAGGCGATCGCGCGGCTCGAGGAGCTCGCGGTCGACGCGGCCGGGGGCGCCCAGGTCGAGGTCGGGGTGGCCCACCTGGCGTCCGCCGAGCGGGCCCAGGCCTTCGCCGAGCGGCTCGCGGCGCGCTTGGGCGACCAGGTCATCGGCGAGCTGCGGTGCGTCGAGCTCGGCGGGGTGATCGGTGCCCACGTCGGGCCCGGGATGCTGGCCGTGTGCGTCGCGCCGGTCCTCTGAGCCTCCGATCACTCCTGCCACTCCGGTAACAGCCCGCGCCGGTTCGTCGGCGCTGCCCTGTGGAGTGCGGAGACCCGTCCACAGGGCGCGACCGCTCCTGCCGCTGATGTCCGCCCGCCTTCCTAGCGTCCTCGCATGCGTATCTCGCAGGGGAGCAACGGTGTCGATCCCGCCGACCGCGCCGCGCAGCGGCTGGCCCAGCTCGCGGCCGCGATCGAGGGTCGGGCGCCGGTGGCCGAGGACACCGAGCCGGCGGACGGGGCCGATCCGACGGCGCCGCGGTGGAGCGACCTGACCCGGGTGCGGGCGCCCGCGGACCCCGAGGCGAGGGCCGAGCCCACGGTGGTGCCCGAGCCGGGGCGGCATGCCACCCGACGCCGCGAGACCGACCTGCGCGCCGCGGTGCGCGAGCGATGGCCTTCGACCGGTCTGGTCGTGTCCCAGCACCTGACGGTGCTGGCGCTCGCGGTGGCCGTGACCATCGGAGGCACGGCGTGGTGGCTGCTGCGCGACCGCGGGTCGGTCGCGCCGGTGGCGATGACGACCAGCGCCTCGCCGCTCGTGCCCGCCGACGCCGCGCCGCTGACCGACGCGGCCTCGGCCTCGGCGGTGGCCGAGGCGGGTGATCCCACGGCGAGCGCCACGGTCGGCTCGGTCACGGTCGACGTCGTGGGGAGGGTCCGCCGTCCGGGGATCGCCGTGCTCCGGTCCGGCGCCCGGGTGGTCGACGCGATCCGGGCCGCTGGCGGGGCGCGGCACGGGGTGGACCTCTCGTCGCTGAACCTCGCGCGGGTGCTGGTCGACGGTGAGCAGATCGCGGTCGGCGTCGCAGGCGCGGCCGGCAGCGGGCCGGCGGGGTCGGTCGGGTCGGGCGGTGGCTCCGCCCCACCGGGAGGCCTGGTCAACCTGAACACGGCCACCCAGGACCAGCTCGAGACGCTGCCCGAGGTCGGTCCGGTCACGGCGCAGGCGATCCTCGCCTACCGCCAGCAGAACGGAGGCTTCACCAGCGTCGATCAGCTCCTCGACGTCCAGGGCATCGGCGACAAGACGATGGCTCAGCTGGAGCCCTATGTGACCGTGTGATGGCCGACCGTCACGACCTGCGCATGCCGCTCCTGGGGGTGGTGGCATGGGCGGCCGCGCTGGGGGTGTACGCCGGAGGGCCGGCGCCGTGGGTCCTGCTGGTGGCCCTCGGGCTGATCTCCGCACGCACCCGGGCTCCGCTGGTCGGCGCGGCGCTCGTGGTGGCGCTGGCCGTCTGCGGGGGAGCGGCGCTGCGGCACCGCGCCGCCAGCACCAGCCCGCTGGCCGGGTTGGCGGCGCGGCACGTGTCGGCGGACCTCGAGGCGACCGTCGTGTCGGATCCCCGCATCATCCACGGCCGGTGGGGCGACACGGCGATCGTGCGGATCAGGGTCCACCGGGTGGCGGTGGGCGGATCGACGTACACGATGGGCGCGGGGGCGGTCGTCTTCGGCGACCCGGACTGGATCGGCGTCGGCTGGGGCGACGTGATCCGGCTGCACGGGCACCTCGCCCCCGCCGACGACCCGGACACCTCGGCCATCGTCACCGGGCCGGACCCGCCGGTGCGCCTCCGGTCGCCCGATCCGTGGTGGCGGGGCGCGGCGGCGGTGCGGCACGGCATCCGCGACGCGGTCGCCGGCCGCCCGGACCAGCAGGCGGCACTCGTCGCTGGTCTCGTCGATGGCGACGACGCCGGGCTGACGCCGATCACCCAGTCGGACTTCCGCACGACCGGGCTGACCCACCTGACCGCGGTCAGTGGCACCAACCTGACGCTCATCGTGGGGTTCCTCCTCGCCCTCGCCCGGTGGGTCGGGGTCAAGGGTCGCTGGCTGCACGTGGTCGGCGTCCTCGGGATCGCCGGCTTCGTCCTCCTCGCGCGGACCGAGCCGAGCGTGCTGCGCGCCGCGGCGATGGGCACCGTGGGGCTGTTCGCCCTCGGCTCGGACGGTCGCCGTCGCGGGCTGCGCGCGCTCGGCGTCGCGGTGGTGGCGTTGATGCTGGTCCAGCCGGGGTTGGCCGTCTCCGCCGGGTTCGCACTGTCCGCGCTCGCGACGGCCGGGATCGTGCTGCTCGGGCCGCCCTTCACCCGGGCGCTGGGCCGCTGGCTGCCCCGGTCGGCCGCAGAGGCGGTCGCGATCCCGCTCGCGGCTCAGCTGGCCTGCACGCCGGTGATCGCGGCGCTGTCGGGTCAGGTCAGCGTGGTGGCGGTGGCGGCCAACCTGCTCGCGGCCCCCGTCGTCGGCCCCGCCACCGTGCTGGGCCTCCTCGGCGGCCTCGTCGACCTGGTGTGGCCCTGGGCGGGCCGTCTGGTGGCGCTGCCGGCCGCCTGGTGCGCCGCCTGGCTGCTGGGGGTGGCCGGGCACGGCGCCGCGCTCCCCGGCGCGGCGATCGGGTGGACCGCGACCGCGGTCTCGTTGGTGGTGCTGACCGTGCTCTGCATCGCAGCGGCGCTGCTGCTGCCCGCCCTGCTGCGCCGCCGCCGCTGGGCCCTGGCCGCGACCGCCCTGGTGGCCGCCTTCCTGCTCGGCGTCCCCGGCCGGATCTGGTCGCTGCCCGGCAGCTGGCCACCGGGCGGCTGGCTCATGGTCGCGTGCGACGTCGGCCAGGGCGACGCCCTCGCCGTGTCCGTGGGGCCGCACGCCGCGATCGTCGTCGACACCGGCCCCGACCCCACGATCGAGGACCGCTGCCTGGACCGGCTCGGGGTCCGGCAGGTGCCGCTGCTGGTCCTCACCCACTTCCACGCCGACCACGTCGACGGGCTCAGTGGAGCGCTCTCCGGGCGGCACGTGGGCGAGATCGAGACGACCGAGGTCCTCGATCCGCCCGAGGGCGTGCGGGTGGTCCAGGAGGCGGCGGCGCGCGCCGGCGTACCGGTCCGGGCGGCGCCGTACGGGCTCACCCGGCGCTACGGCGACGTCACCGTGCAGGTGCTCTACCCCGACCTGACCCACCCCGAGCCGGGCGCGGGCGACGGCAGCTCGGCCAACAACTCGAGTGTGGTCCTGCTCGTGGAGTCGCACGGGCTGCGGCTGCTGCTCACCGGCGACGTGGAGCCGCCGGGGCAGGCGCAACTGGCGCAGGCCTACCCGGGCCTGCACGTCGACGTGCTGAAGGTCCCGCACCACGGCTCGCGCTACCAGGACCCGGACTGGCTGACCTCGCTCCGGGCGCGGGTCGCGATCATCTCGGTCGGCAAGGACAACGACTACGGACACCCCGCGCAGAGCACCCTCGACGTCCTGCAACGCGCGGGCCTGGACGTGGCCCGCACCGACCAGGACGGCGGCGTGGCCGTGGTCGAGCGGGACGGCGGGCCCCAGCTGGTCACCGAGAACTAGGGCGTCGGCGGGGGACCCTAGACTTCCCCGCATGCGGGTCGACGAGGTGCTGGGGCGGGTCACCCTGGTGACCGGCAAGGAGGAGTTCCTCGGGGCCAGGGTCGTGGCGCAGGTCAAGGAGACCGTGCGCGGGCACGACGCCGAGGCCGAGATCTCTGACGCCGTCGCCGGCGACCTCAGCGGGGCCGGGCTGGACGAGCTGTCGGCCCCGTCGCTGTTCTCCGCGGTCCGCTGCGTCGTCGTCCAGGGCCTGGAGAACCTCCCCGACGAGTCCGTGGAGGGCCTGCTCCGCTACGCCGGCGCGCCCTCCGAGGACGTCGCGCTGGTGCTCGTGCACGGCGGCGGGCAGAAGGGCAGCGGGGTGCTGACCAAGCTCCGCAAGCTCAAGGCCGTCACCGAGCACAAGTCCGAGGAGCTGAAGCCCTCGGAGTTCCCCCAGTTCGTGGCCTCCGAGCTGCGCCGCCACGGTGCGGGCGCCGACCGGGAGGCGGCCGAGGTCCTCGTCGAGGCGGTCGGTCGCGACCTGCGCTCCCTGTCCGCAGCGGCCGGCCAGCTGGCCAGCGACTTCCCCGGGGAGAGGATCACCGAGGAGAAGGTACGTCGCTACTTCGGCGGCCGTGCCGAGGCCAAGTCCTTCGCCGTGGCCGACGCCGCGTTCGCCGGCCGCACCCAGGTGGCCCTGGAGGAGCTGCGCTGGGCGCTGGACACCGGCACCCCGGCGGTCCTGGTCACCTCGGCCTTCGCGGGCAGCGTGCGTGGCCTGGCGCGCCTCTCCGGCGCCCCGCGGGGCATGCGCGAGGCCGAGCTGGCCCGTGAGGTCGGCGTACCGCCCTGGAAGCTGCGCACGATCCGCGACCAGGCGCGGTCCTGGAGCGAGCCCGGCCTGGCGCGCGCGATCCGTGCGGTCGCCCAGGCCGACGCCGACATCAAGGGCGCGGCCAGCGACGCGAGCTACACCCTGGAGCGGCTCGTCCTCACCATCACCGGCCTGCGCTCCGGGCGCTGACCTGCCCGCGCCCCGGGCCGGCGCGGCCCCGAAATGACGAAAGCCGCCCCGAGGGGCGGCTGACGTCAGATGGCTGACCTCAGAGCGAGGCGGCCTTCTTGCTGATGGACGACTTGCGGTTCGCAGCCTGGTTCTTGTGGATGACGCCCTTGGAGACGGCCTTGTCCAGCAGGCGGTTGGCGGCCTTGCCGGCCTCGATCGCCTTGTCCTTGTCGCCGGCCTCGGCGGCCTCGCGGAACTTGCGGACGGCGGACTTCAGACCGGTCTTGACGGCCTTGTTGCGCTCGTGCGCCTTCTCGTTCTGCTTGTTGCGCTTGATCTGCGACTTGATGTTCGCCATGAGGTTCTGGTCGACCTTTCGTTATGCCTGGATGCGGTGAGACGCGCTCTCCCGGCCACTCTGGGGATGAGAGGGGAGGGGCCTCGAACACGCAGCCAGAAACGTTACCAGCGAGTCGTGCCGTCGCCGAATCAGCGGGCGAGGTCCCATCCGCGCCGCTCGGCCAGCCAGTCCAGGATCACCTCGCGCTGCCAGGCCTGGGCCCGGCGTACGTAGGGCGAGGTGGACGGGGTCGGCTGCGCTGCGCTGTGGGCGAAGTAGCCCAGGACGAGCGCGAGTACCGTGTCGATGTCGTCGGGAGCGACGGCGGACAGCAGGGGATGGGCGGCCAGGTGGGCCTCGACGTCGAGGCCGTCGCCGCGCGGTCCGACCAGCAGGATCAGCGAGTCGAGCCAGGCCGCTCCCATGACCGGCCAGTTCCAGTCGCACAGCGCGACCGAGCCGTCGTGGCGCACGATCAGGTTGTCGTCGCGTACGTCGGCGTGGACCAGCGTGTCGCCGGCGACCACGTCGGCGAACCGCGCCGCGAGCGCGCCGCATTCCGTTGCGAACGGCAGGTCGATCCGCTCCCACAGTCCGGGCCAGTCGGCCCAGTCGTCGACCGCCCGGTCCAGCCCGAGGCCCGGTGCCGGGGTGAGCGCGGCCGCCGCGTCGACGAGCATGTCGGAGGCCGCGGCCAGCTCGGCGGGGTCCCAGGGCCGCTGCGGGGCCCGGCCGTCGACGTACTCGGTCTCCAGCAGCATCCAGTCCTCGAACTCCTCGGCCCACAGCAGCCGCGGTGCGGGCGCGGTGGGTGGGAGCGAGCGGAGCCGTCGCGCCTCGATCCGGTACGACTCGGCGAACGCGCGCTGGGCCTTGACCGAGGCGGCCTTGACGAAGTGCCGGGTGCCGTCGGTGCCGAGCAGGACCGACGCGAAGCCGGGGGTGTAGCCGCCGCCCTGGGAGACGGCGTGCTCGACGGTCGTGCCGATGCGGTCCTCGACGCGGCGACGGACGGCCGGCGGAAGGTGCACCCAGTCCAGGCGTCGGGCGGTGCGGCCGTGCGGCAGCGGGTCCGGGATCCGGGCGCGGTGCGTGGTCACCGCGCCATCCTGTCAGCCGACCGCGCGGAACCGGCTCACCTCAGCGCGCCGCCGGCGCCAGTGTCGTGGTGTGCAGCGCGGCGCCGTCGACGCCGCGCAGCGTGACCGCGAGCTCGCCGGACGCCGCGTTGATCGCGACCTGGCCGAAGTACTGGTAGCCCTCCATCGGCGAGACGCTCGCCCGCGGCGGAGCCGCCACGAACACCGCCTCCGGACCGAAGGTGGGGTCCAGCGCGTTCGGACCGAAGCCGCCCGCGTTGAGCGGGCCGGAGACGAACTCCCAGAACGGGTCGAAGTCCTGGTAGGCGGCCCGGTCGGGGGAGTAGTGGTGCGCGGCCGTGTAGTGGACGTCGGCCGTCAACCAGACGTGGTTGCGCACGCCCGCGCGCTGGAAGGCCGTGAGCACCCGGGCGAGCTGCATCTCCCGGCCCAGGGGCGCCCCGGCCGCGCCGTTGGAGATGCTCTCCTGGTTCGGCTTGCCCTCCGTGCCGTCCGGTACGACGAGGCCGAGCGGCAGGTCGTTCGCGATGACCTTCCAGGTCGCCCGCGACGAGGTGACGCCGTCGATCAGCCAGCGCTCCTGCTCGGCGCCCAGGATGCCGCCGTCGTCGGTGGTCTCCACGTCGGTGGTGTTCGGGTCCTTGTGGCTGCGCATGTCGAGGACGAACAGGTCGAGCAGCGGGCCGAAGGAGAGCTTGCGGTAGACGCGGCCCAGGGAGTCCGGCGAGGCCGTGCCGGCCGGGATCCACTCGTGGAACGCCTGGCGCGCCATCGGCACCAGGTCGTCGACCCGGGTCCCGGCCGGGAAGCCGGCGCGGCCACTCAGGATCTCGCCGGGGTACCAGTTGTTGAGGACCTCGTGGTCGTCCCACTGCGCGATGATCCCGGTCTCGCCCAGCAGCGCCCGGTAGTTGTCGGCCATTATGTTGTACCGGTACTGGCCTCGGAAGTCGGCGAGCGTCGTCGAGACGGCCGTCTTCTCCTCGATGACGAGGTTGCGCCAGATCCGGCCGTCCGGGAGCGTCACGGTCTCGGAGACGGGCCCGTCGGCGTAGCAGTTGTCGCCGGAGCTGAGGAAGAAGTCGGCGTTCGCCGCCCGCATCGCATCGGCGATCCGGTAGCCGCCGAGGTCCGGGTTCACGCCCCAGCCCTGGCCGGCGATGTCGCCGGACCAGATGAAGGAGATGTCGCGACGGTCGGCGACGCCGCTGCGGAAGCTGCCGGTCACCGGCGCGGAGGTCGCGCGGTGGTTGGCCAGGTCGACGGCGGTGATCCGGTAGTGGATCCGCTCGCCCGACGGCAGCCCGCGCACGGGGATGCGCCCGGTGAGGTCGGTGTCCGGGGTGACGACCGGACCGGTCACGATCCGCGACCGGCGGAAGTCCGGGTCGCGGGAGATCTCGGCGACGAGTCGCGACGGGCGGTCGGCGCGCGACCACAGCGTCACCTGGCCTCCGACCGGGTCACCGGCCTGGACACCGTGGGTGAGCAGCGGCCGGTCGGCGCGCACGAGGCCGGCCGCGGTACGACGGGTGGCGGCGTCCGCCGTACCGCCGAGGAGGGTGGTGCCGGCTCCGAGGGCTGCTGCGCCGAGGAGCGTACGGCGTCCGAGGGTCGTCATGGGGCAACCCAACAGAGCCGCGGAGAACGGCGGGCGAGCGCGAGTTGAACCATGCGGGAGGTGTCGGCGTACGCCGGCGAATTCCTCCCGCTCCCCGTTGTTGCGACAATGGGCCCACCATGCCCGCCGTGCCTCTCTCCGCCGCCCCCCAGCCGGGCCGCACCGATCCGTCGGTCATCCGCAACTTCTGCATCATCGCGCACATCGACCACGGCAAGTCGACGCTCGCCGACCGGATGCTGCAGCTCACCGGCGTCGTCGGCGAGCGCGAGGCGAAGGCGCAGTACCTGGACCGGATGGACATCGAGCGCGAGCGCGGCATCACCATCAAGTCCCAGGCCGTCCGGATGCCGTGGGGAGTGGCCGAGGGCAACGAGCGCGGCGCCGAGCCCGGCACCTACGTGCTCAACATGATCGACACCCCGGGCCACGTCGACTTCACCTACGAGGTGAGTCGCAGCCTGCAGGCGTGCGAGGCCGCGATCCTGCTCGTCGACGCCGCCCAGGGCATCGAGGCCCAGACGCTGGCCAACCTCTACCTGGCCATGGGCGCCGACCTGCAGATCATCCCGGTGCTCAACAAGATCGACCTGCCCAGCGCCAACGTCGAGAAGTACGCCGAGGAGCTGGCCCACCTCGTGGGCTGCGAGGTCGAGGACGTCCTCCTCACGAGCGCCAAGACGGGTCTGGGCGTCGAGGCCCTGCTCGACGAGATCGTCAAGCAGGTCCCGCCGCCCGTCGGCGACCCCGCCGCCCCGGCCCGGGCGCTGATCTTCGACTCGGTCTACGACACCTACCGCGGCGTGGTCACCTACGTCCGGGTCGTCGACGGCCAGCTGACCCACCGCGACAAGATCAAGATGATGTCGACCGGTGCGACCCACGAGATGCTCGAGCTCGGCGTCATCTCCCCGGAGCCGGTCAAGGCGCCGTACATCGGCGTGGGGGAGACGGGCTACCTGATCACCGGCGTGAAGGACGTGCGGCAGTCGCGCGTCGGCGACACCGTCACCGGCCTGCACCAGAGCGCGACCGAGCCCCTCGGCGGGTACGAGCACCCCAACCCGATGGTGTACGCCGGCCTCTACCCGATCGACGGCGACGACTACCCGGTCCTCCGCGACGCGCTGGAGAAGCTCCAGCTCAACGACGCCGCGCTGACCTTCGAGCCGGAGACCTCGGGCGCGCTGGGCTTCGGCTTCCGCTGCGGCTTCCTGGGGCTGCTGCACATGGAGATCACCCGCGAGCGCCTCGAGCGCGAGTTCAACCTCGACCTGATCTCCACCGCCCCCAACGTGGTCTACGCGGTCACGATGGACGACGGCTCCGAGCACATCGTCACCAACCCGAGCGAGTACCCCGAGGGCAAGATCGCGGAGGTCCGCGAGCCGATCGTCAACGCCACGGTCCTCTCGCCGAGCGACTACATCGGCACGATCATGGAGCTGTGCCAGCAGAAGCGCGGCACGCTGCAGGGCATGGACTACCTGTCCGAGGACCGCGTGGAGATGCGCTACATCCTGCCCATGGGCGAGATCGCCTTCGACTTCTTCGACCAGCTCAAGTCCAAGACCAAGGGCTACGCCTCGCTGAACTACGAGTTCTCCGGCGACCAGGCCGCCGACCTGGTGAAGGTCGACATCCTGCTGCAGGGCGAGCCGGTCGACGCGTTCTCCGCGATCGTGCACAAGGAGGCGGCGTACTCCTACGGGCTGATGATGGCCGGGAAGCTCAAGGAGCTCATCCCGAGGCAGCAGTTCGAGGTGCCGATCCAGGCCGCCATCGGCGCCCGGGTGATCGCCCGCGAGACCATCCGCGCCATCCGCAAGGACGTGCTCGCCAAGTGCTACGGCGGTGACATCACCCGCAAGCGCAAGCTGCTGGAGAAGCAGAAGGAGGGCAAGAAGCGGATGAAGATGGTCGGCCGCGTCGAGGTCCCCCAGGAGGCGTTCGTCGCCGCGCTCTCCACCACCCAGCCCAGCGGGGACAAGCCCAAGAAGTGACCGGCGCGTCCGACCGGGCCGCCGCGATCCTCGAGGAGTGGCGGCTGATCCCGGACGGCGCACCGCTGGCCGGTACGACGGCGCAGGTGCTGCCGGTCCGCACCGACACCGGGGAGCGGGCGGTCCTGAAGGTCGGCCGCGCGCGCACCGACGAGCACCTCGCGCTGCAGCGCTGGGGCGGCAGGGGAGCGGCCCGCATGCTCCGCGCCGACCCGGGACGTGGCGCACTGCTCCTGGAGCGCCTCGAGCCCGAGGATCTGGGCGAGCGCTGGGACGTCCAGGCCTGCGAGGTCGTCGGCGACCTCTACCGGCTCGTGCACGTCGCGGCCGGACCCCAGCTCGCGCCGCTGTCGTTCCTGTGCCGCGCCTGGGCCGGCGAGCTGTCCGTCGCCGACCTGCCATTGCCGCGCCGCATGGTCGAGCAAGCACGCGCCCTCGCCGGCGACTTCGCCACCGACGAGGCCACCGACGGGGTGCTCGTGCACACCGACCTCCACTACGGACACGTCCTCGCGGCCCCGACCGGCGACGGCTGGCGGGCGATCGCGCCGAAGCCGCTGTCCGGCGACCCGCACTACGAGCCCGCCCCACTGCTGTGGAGCAGGTGGGACGAGCTCGAGGGGCGGGTCCGCTCCGGCGTACGCGACCGCTTCCTGGCCGTCGTCGACACGGCCGGCCTGGACGAGCACCGGGCCCGGGACTGGGTGATCGTGCGGACCGTGGTCGCCGTACTGGAGGAGGTCCGCGACAGCGCGGCCCCCGACAGGGCGCGGATCACGGCCCTGCTCGCGATCGCCAAGGCCGTCCAGGACTGAGCGCGCCCGTCCGCCGGCGGGACGAAGGACCCGTACTCGGCGACCAAAGCCTCTGCTCCCGGGCTCCACCTCTTCCTAGCGTCGAAGACATCAGCGAACTCGACGAAGGGAATCAGTCATGCGCAAGAGGGTGCTCGTACTCGGCGGCAACTTCGGCGGCCTCACGGCCGCGTTGGCCGTCCACCACGAGCTGGAAGGGGACGTGGACGTCACGGTGATCTCCAAGGACGACCACTTCCTGTTCACCCCCAGCCTGATCTGGCTCCCGTTCGGCAAGCGCGACCGGGAGGACATCACGTTCCCGATCGCTCCGGTGCTCCACGAGCACGGCATCTCGTTCATCCATGAGGCCGTGACCCGGCTCGACCCGGTCACTCGCGAGGTCTTCCTCAAGGACGGGCGCATGCTGCACTACGACTATGCCGTGATCGCGACCGGCTATCGCAACAAGGAGGACGTGGTCCCCGGCTTCACCGAGAACGCGGTCACGATCACGACCCTGCCGCAGGCCGAGCGGGCGGGCAAGGCCTGGTCGCGCTTCCTCGAGCACCCCGGAGACGTCGTGGTCGCTGCCACCCAGGGAGCCGGCTGCTTCGGGGCGGCGTACGAGTTCCTGTTCAACACCGCCCACCAGCTGCACAAGGCGGGCCTGCGCGACCGGGTCAAGCTGACCTACGTCACCGCGGAGCCCTTCCTGGGCCACTTCGGCATCGGCGGCCTCCCGCACGGCGAGGCACTGCTCGGCAGCTTCTTGAAGCACGAGGGCATCGAGTCGCGCGTCGGTGTCGGTCTGGACCACATCGACGCCGGTGCACTGGCCCTCGCCGACGGCGAGCGGCTGCCGTTCTCCTACGCCATGGTGGTCCCCCCGTTCCTCGGGCAGGACTTCCTGCGCGACGCCGACGGCATCGCCGACGACAAGGGCTTCATCAAGGTGCGTGACACCTACCAGACCGACAAGTACGACGACCTGTACGCCGTCGGGGTGGCTGCCGCGGTGGATGCTCCGTGGCAGACGCCGACGCCCGTGGGCGTGCCCAAGACCGGCTTCCCGACCGAGATGATGGCCCACCTGGCCGCGGCGAACATCGCGGCGCAGATCCGCGGGGAGGCACCTCACGAGGGGCGGGCGTTCGGCGACATGAAGGCGGTGTGCGTGATGGACGCCGGCAACAACGGCGTGGTCATCCTCGCCGACAAGATGTTCCCGCCGCGCAAGCACGGTGTCCTCATCCCCGGGCCGCAGGCCCACCTGATGAAGCTGGGGTTCGAGAAGTACTACCTGTGGAAGATGCGCCACGGCTACGTCACACTGCCCTGAGGCGCTACCGTCGAGGAGATGGCCTCTCCGGGACGCAAGCGCGCGTACTTCCTGATCATGGGCACCTGCCTGGTACTCATCGTGCTGGCTTGGTTCGTCGTCCGGCTGTTCTCGACGCCCGCGGCGATCGCGATGAGCGTCGTCGCGGCCGTGCTGCCGCCGATCGCGGCCATCACGGCCAACTGGCGCGAGGACAGCGACGGCTGAGGAGTTCCAGAAATCTCGGCCCGCCGTGCAACCCCGAGCGGCCGGAGCGCGTCAACCCTGGTGTCCGCACAGACCCTTCCGGGAGGAACCCCATGCTGAGGAACGCGACCCGCGTCCTGCTCTCCACCCTCGCCCTCGGCGCCGTCGTGGCCGCCACCTCCGGCGGTACGGCGAACGCCACCGACCCCCGAGCCGCGACCAGGACCCTCGACCACACCGCCCGCGCCGTCGTCCGGCCCGTCACGAGCACGGGGACCGCGGCCGCCGGCTACACCGTGCACCGCGAGGCCGGGTCGACGAGCTGCTGGTCCCAGGCCACCACGTCGGTCAGCGGCAAGGTCGACACCTGCTACCCGACGGCGTACTACTTCCCGTCCTGCTGGAAGTCCGCGAACCACACCGCGCTGTGCCTGCGCTACGTGTCGGACACCGAGCTGGTGCGGATCCGCTACAGCGGCACCTTCGCGGCCAAGCGTCCGGTACTGCACCCCTCGCCGCAGCGGCTGACGCTGCTCGGCGGCGCGACCTGCGACATCCGCATCGGTGGCGCGTGGGGCGTGCCGCCCACCCACCCGAACTGGGTCGGCTGGTACTCCTGCACCAACGGATCGGTCTACGGCCCGCCCGACGGGGACGGGGTCGACCGGTCCCAGCCGGTCTGGCGGGTCCACATCATGGGCAAGGACGGCTCACTGGTCACCCGGCGGGTCGCGAAGGCGACGTACGTCGGAACGGCGTCCTGAGGCAGCCCCAGAGACCAACAAGAGGCCGCGCCATGTCCTGAGAGAGAATCGGGGCATGGCGCGGATTGTCTCTGTGAATGTCGGGAGGTCGGTCGAGGTCGACTGGGCCGGCTCGGTCGGTCGCAGCTCCATCGACAAGCGGCCCGTCGACGGCCCGGTCGCGGTCGGCCCGCTCGGGCTGGAGGGCGACTCCGTCTCCGACGTCGACCACCACGGTGGCCTCGACCAGGCCGTCTACGCCTACGCCCGCGAGGACCTCGACTTCTGGGTGGGCGAGCTGCAGCAGCCGATCCCGCCGGGCCAGTTCGGCGAGAACCTGACGACCGAGGGCATCGGCCTCAACGCCGCGATCGTCGGCACCCGGCTGCGGATCGGCACCGCGCTGCTGGAGATCTGCTCGATCCGTACGCCGTGCAACACCTTCAAGGGCTGGCAGGGCGCGAGCGGGTACGACGACACGCACTGGGTCAAGCGCTTCATGCAGGCCCGCCGCCCCGGCCCGTACCTCCGCGTGCTGGAGCCGGGCCTGCTGGCCGCCGGTGACGAGATCACGATCGAGACGGTCCCGGGCCACGGCGTCAGCGTCGTCGACCTGTTCGTCGCGTTGAACCTCGACCACTCCCGGCTGCCCGAGCTGCGGGCGATCGAGGACCTCGCGACGGAACCGGCGCGCAAGCTCGCCGCCCACCTCGAACGCGCCTGATTCCTACCGACCGGTACAAAGACGGCGGACGTGCTCTAGGTTTGGGGCGATATATCCCCTCTCGTTCCGAACGTTCAGGAGCCTCAGTGGCCGTCAGCTTCGACACCAGCTTCCTCGACCGGATGCCGCAGAACTGCGCGGCGCAGTTCCTCGACCGTGTCGAGATGAACCCCGAGAAGGAGGCGTTCCGCTTCCCCGTCGGCGAGCGGTGGGAGTCGCGCACGTGGCGCCAGTCGGGCGATGAGGTACGCCGGCTCGCGGCCGGCCTGCTCGCGCTGGGCCTGGAGTCCGAGCAGCGCGTCGGCATCGCGTCGAACACCAACTACGAGTGGATCCTGGCCGACCTCGCCAACATGTGCGCGGGCGCCGCCACGACGACGGTGTACCCCTCGACCAACGGCGCCGACACGGCGTACATCCTCAGCGACTCCGAGTGCCGCTTCGCGTTCCTCGAGGACGCGAGCCAGCTGGCCAAGGTGCAGGAGCACCGCGCCGAGGTGCCCGGCCTGGAGAAGGTCATCGTCTTCGACTCCTCGTGCGCCGACGGCGACTGGGTGATCGGCATGGACGACCTCAAGGCGCTGGGGGAGAAGTACCTCGCCGAGCACCCGACCGCCATCGACGACCTCGCCCGGTCGATCTCGGCCGACCAGCTGTGCATGCTCGTCTACACCTCCGGCACGACCGGCAAGCCCAAGGGCGTGCGCTCGATCCACCGCGCGTGGGTCTTCGAGGGCGAGGCCATCAAGGCGCAGAACATCCTCAGCACCGACGACCTCGAGTTCCGCTGGCTGCCGATGTCGCACGTGTTCGGCAAGGTGCTGATGTCGGCCCAGCTCGCGTGCGGCTTCGCCTGTGCGATCGACGGCCGTGTCGACCGGATCGTCGACAACCTCGGCATCGTCAAGCCGACCTTCATGGGCGCAGCGCCGCGCATCTTCGAGAAGGCCTACGCCCGCATCATCACGATGCAGCAGACCGAGGGCGGCCTGAAGGAGAAGCTGTTCAACCGCGCCTTCGCCGTCGGCCTGAAGTACGACGAGGCCGCCCGCGCGGGCAAGGTCAACCCGCTGCTCAAGCTCGAGCACGACCTGTTCGACAAGCTGGTCTTCAGCAAGGTCCGCGAGCGGTTCGGCGGACGGGTCCGGTTCTTCATCTCCGGCTCCGCGGCCCTCAACGCCGACATCGCGGCCTGGTTCCACGCCGCCGGCATCCTGATCCTCGAGGGCTACGGCATGACCGAGAACGCCGCGGGCGCCACGGTGAACCACCCGGACGCCTACAAGATGGGCACCGTCGGGCTGCCGATCCCGGGCACCGAGGTCCGCATCGGCGAAGGCGGCGAGGTGCAGCTCAAGGGCCCGCACATCATGGTCGGCTACCACCACCGACCGGACGCCACGGCCGAGGCGATGACCGAGGACGGCTGGCTGCGCACCGGCGACAAGGGCGAGATCGACGCCGACGGCTTCCTGAAGATCACCGGCCGGATCAAGGAGCTCTTCAAGACCTCCGGCGGCAAGTACGTCGCCCCGCCGGCCATCGAGGCCAAGATGAAGACCATCTGCCCCTACGTCAGCCAGTTCATGGTCTTCGGCGCCGAGCGCAACTTCGTCTCCGCCCTGGTCACCCTCGACCCCGACGAGATCGCCGAATGGGCCACGCAGCACGGTCTCGAGGGCATGTCCTACAGCGACCTGGCGCGCAACGAGAAGGTGCGCGAGATGATCGGCGAGCACGTCGACCAGCTCAACGCCTCGCTGAACCGCTGGGAGACCATCAAGCGCTGGGAGCTGCTCGACCACGACCTGACCATCGAGTCCGGCGAGCTGACCCCGTCGCTCAAGGTCAAGCGCGCCGTGGTCGAGGCCAACAACAAGGACCTCATCGACAGCTTCTACGGGGGCTGAGGCGCGCCGTAGGCTCCTGGCATGAGCTGGAAGTTCTGGAAGTCCGACACGGAGCAGACCGAGGCGGAGCGCAGCCTGGACCGACTCGGGTCCGGGGGCTCGGCCGCCCCGTCCTGGCGACCGGACCCCAGCGCTCCGACCGGGTCGGGCTTCACGATGGAGGTCGAGGACGTCTTCTCGATCACCGGGCGGGGCACCGTCGTCACCGGCAGCATCGCGACGGGGACGCTGACCGTCGGGCAGACGGTCTGCTTCCTCGACGCGCGGGGCAAGGAGCGCGGTGCCCGCGTCAACGGCATCGAGATGTTCCGCCGGATCGTCGACACCGCCGGTGAGGGCGACGCCGTCGGGCTGCTCCTCGACGGTGTCGCGCGTGAGGACGTCCTCCGCGGCGCGCTCCTGCGCAGCGAGCGGTGAGCCTCGGGTTCTATGTCCACGTGCCGTTCTGCTCGGTGCGCTGCGGCTACTGCGACTTCAACACCTACACCGCGACCGAGCTCGGCGGCGGCGGCTCGCAGGCCGAGTACGCCGGGCAGGCGATCGCCGAGGTCGCGCTGGCCGCCGCTCGGCTGAGCGGGCGTCAGGTGGACACGGTCTTCTTCGGCGGGGGTACGCCGACCCAGCTGCCCGCCGCCGACCTCGTGTCCATCCTCGGGGCGATCGACGAGCGGGTCGGGCTCGCGCCGGACGCCGAGGTGACCACCGAGGCCAACCCCGACTCCGTGAACCGAGAGTCGCTGGCCGCGCTGCGTGCCGGCGGCTTCAACCGGATCTCCTTCGGCATGCAGTCGGCCGTGCCGCACGTGCTGCGCGTGCTCGACCGCACCCACGACCCGGCGCGGGTGCCGCTGGTGGTCGCGTGGGCCCGCGAGGCCGGCTTCGAGCAGATCAGCCTGGACCTGATCTACGGGACGCCGGGGGAGTCCGCGGAGGACTGGCGGACCTCGCTGGAGGCCGCGCTGGCGTGCGAGCCCGACCACGTCTCGGCGTACTCGCTGATCGTGGAGGACGGCACCGCGCTCGGCCGTCGCGTCCGGCGCGGGGAGCTGCCGATGCCGGACGAGGACGACCTCGCCGACAAGTACGCGCAGGCGGACCACGCGCTGCGCGCCGCCGGGCTGGAGTGGTACGAGGTGTCCAACTGGGCGCGCGACGACGACGCCCGCTGCCGGCACAACCTCGGCTACTGGCGCAGCGGCGACTGGTGGGGGATCGGGCCGGGCGCGCACTCGCACCTGGCCGGCCGCCGCTGGTGGAACGTCAAGCACCCGCGTGCGTACGCCGAGCGGCTGGCCGCCGGCGGATCGCCCGAGGCCGACTCGGAGACCCTCGACGCCGAGACCCGCCGGGTGGAGCGGGTGCTGCTCGAGGTCCGGCTGCGCGAGGGTCTGCCCGCCGGCGTACTCGACGACGCGGGACGCGCGGCGCTGCCCGACCTCGTGGCCCGCGGCCTCATCCACGCGCCCACCGACGACGGCACCGGCCAGAGGGTCCGCCTCACCGACGCCGGCCGCCTCCTCGCCGACGGCGTCGTCCGCGACCTCCTCTGATGCCGAGTTCAGACGTGTGGTCAGCCGAAGCCAGGGTCTCGGTCGACCACAATTCTGAACTCGCGCTCAGGTGGTCACGAAGTCGATGAGCTCCTCGACCCGCCCGAGGAGGGCGGGCTCGAGGTCGTCGAAGGAGCCGACCCGGCCCAGGATGGTCTGCCAGGCGCGGGCGATGTCGGCCTGCTCGGCGTACGGCCAGCCCAGGTGGCGGCAGACGCCCTTCTTCCACTCGATGTCACGGGGGATGATCGGCCACGCCCGCAGTCCGAGACGGTCGGGCTTGACCGCCTGCCAGACGTCGACGAACGGGTGGCCGACGATGAGGACGCTGTCGCCGTAGGGGCCGCGCGCGATGGCGTCGGCGATCCGCGACTCCTTGGAGCCGGCGACGAGGTGGTCGACGAGCACGCCGACCTTGCGGTCCGGACCCGGCTGGAAGTCGCGCAGGTGGGCGTCGAGGTCGTCGACTCCGCCGAGGTACTCCACGACCACGCCCTCGATCCGCAGGTCGTCGCCCCAGACCTTCTCGACCAGCTCGGCGTCGTGCCGGCCCTCGACGAAGATCCGGCTCGCCCGGGCGACCCGGGCGCGCGCGTCGTGCACGGCGATCGAGCCGGAGGCGGTGCGGGTCGGCTTCGCGGGCGCAGCGACCCGGATCGGCGCGGTGAGGATCACGGGCTTGCCCTCGAGCAGGAAGCCCGGGCCCAGCTCGAAGGTACGGCGCTTGCCCCGGCGGTCCTCGAGGGTCACGGTGTCGATGTCACGGTCGACCGCGACGATCTCGCCGCACCAGTCGGTCATGACCTCCTCGACCACCAGCCCGAGCTCGGCCGGCGTCTCGACCGCGCGCCCGCGCTTGGGCACCTTCCAGTCCCCGCTGAGTACGTCGGTGCCATAGCGATCCACGACGGGAAACGCTAGGCCGTCCGGGGTGACGTCGGGACTCGGCGCGCCGGACGCGATGCGCGTCACTGCTCCTGGGGTGCGCTTCCGGTCTGGATCGCGCCGGGCTCGTCCGAGTCCTCCGCCTCCTGGGACTTCCGCACGGCGTCCTGGTCCGGCTCCAACAGGCCCTCGGCCGTCTCGCCGGCCGGCAGGCCCTCGGCGAGCGGGTTGTCCTCGCCGGCGACGAGATCCTCCGGCAGCGCCTCGTCCGGGATGCCCATCGGGGCCGCTTCCTGCTCCTGTGCCTCGTGTTCGCTCATGGCCGGGCGGTACCCGCTGATCGCGGGATCACACCAGGGGGAGCCGGCGCTGCCCCCGCGGGAGCTGCTCGTAGCCCCGCCGGACGGCGGTGGCCAGCAGCTCCGGGTCCCACGGCCACTCGCCGGCGGCCAGCGCCTCGTCGACCGGTACGCCGCCACCGGCCAGGCCCCGGATCGTCTCCGCGACCGCCGCCAGCTGGTCGCGCTGACGGTCCACGAACATCCGGTCGACCGGCGCGCCGTGGCCCGGCACCACGGTCGTGGCCGGGGTGGTGAGGCCGAGCACGAGCTCCATCGTCACCGGCCAGTCCAGCGGGTAGGAGTCGTCGCCCAGCGCGGGCGGGCCGGACTCCTCGACGAGGTCGCCGGCCAGCAGCACGTCGGCGTCGGGCACACGGACCACGAGGTCGCCGCCGGTGTGGCCGCGTCCGGGATGCACCAGCTCGACCGTCCGGTCGCCGAGGTCGAGGGCCAGCGCGCTGGAGAAGGTGCGGTCGGGCAGCGCGATCTCGGTCCCGTCCGCGCGCGGGACCCCGGGTCCCCACCGGCCCAGCTCCTCGGCCGCCGTCTCGTGCGCGACCACCGGAAGCGCGCCGTACGCCGTCAGGAAGGTGCTGTTGCCGAAGGTGTGGTCGAAGTGCCAGTGGGTGTTGACGATCCCGGTCACGTCGCCGGCTCCCAGGCGGCGTACGTCCTCGACCACCTCGCGTGCGGCGGTGGCGGAGCCGTGCGTGTCGACGACCAGCAGGCCTGCGCTCCCGCCGACCAGGGAGACGTTCACGTCGTGCTGCCGGTAGCGGGCGACCCAGACCCGGTCGGCCACCTCGATGAAGGGCATGCGGAAAGGCTATAGACTTGGCACTCAGTCCGGGCGAGTGCCAGGGCACGCCACGGGCGCCGGCGAGCAGGAGGTGGAGCATGCAGGAGGAACGACGACTCGCGGTGCTCCGCGCCATCGTCGAGGACTACGTGGCGACCGAGGAGCCCGTGGGGTCCAAGGCGCTGGTCGAGAGGCACGGCCTCAACGTCAGCCCGGCCACGATCCGCAACGACATGGCGGCGCTGGAGGAGGAGGGCTACCTCGCCCAGCCGCACACCAGCGCCGGGCGGGTGCCGACCGACAAGGGCTACCGGCTCTTCGTCGACCGGCTCTCGAGGGTCAAGCCGATGAGCGCCCCGGAGCGCCGGGCGATCTCGGCCTTCCTCGACGGCGCGGTCGACCTCGACGACGTGGTCAACCGCTCGGTGCGGCTGCTCGCGCAGCTCACTCACCAGGTCGCGGTCGTGCAGTACCCCACGCTCTCGCGCAGCACCGTGCGCCACATCGAGCTGGTCGCCCTCAACCCCGACCGGCTGCTGGTCGTGCTGATCCTCAGCACCGGCCGGGTCGAGCAGCGCCTGGTCGAGCTGACCAGCGAGCTGTCCGACGACGAGCTCGCCCAGCTGCGCAGCCGGGTCAACCTGGCTGCCACCGGCGAGCAGATCGCGGACGCGGTGACCGCCCTCAGCGGGCTGGTCGTCGACGCCGTACCCACCGATCAGGCGACCGCAGGCGTGGTCGCGGCGCTGGTCGAGGCGATGAGCGACCACCGCTCCGACGCCCGGGTCGCGGTGGGCGGCACCTCCAACCTGGCCCGCTTCGGCGACAGCTTCGACACCTCGGTCCGCCCGCTGCTCGAGGCGATCGAGGAGCACGTCGTGCTGCTCACCCTGCTCGGCGAGGCGACGACCGACGGCGCGGTGATGGTCCGGATCGGCGCCGAGGGCCCCTACGAGCAGCTGTCGGCGACCAGCGTCGTGGCCAGCGGCTACGGCCCGCTCACCACCCAGGGCGAGGCCCTCGCGACGCTCGGCGTCGTCGGCCCGACCCGCATGGACTACCCCGGAACGATGGCGGCGGTGCGCGCCGTGGCCAGCTACGTGTCGCGCATCCTCGACTGACTCGCGCAGAGACTGAAAGAGAACCGTGTCCCAGGACCCCTACGAGCTGCTCGGCGTCGCCCGCGACGCCGACGGCGACACCATCAAGAAGGCCTACCGCAAGCTGGCCCGCCAGCTGCACCCCGACGTCAACCCCGACCCCGAGGCGCAGGAGCGCTTCAAGCAGGTGTCGGCGGCGTACGAGGTCCTCTCCGACCCGCAGAAGCGGGCCGCGTTCGACCGCGGCGGTGACCCGTTCGGTGGCGGCTTCGGCCAGGGTGCGGGCTTCTCCTTCACCGACATCATGGACGCGTTCTTCGGCGGCTCCGCGGGTGGCGGCGGGGGCGGTGGGCGTGGCCCGCGGTCGCGCGTACGCCGCGGCCAGGACGCCCTGATCCGGCTCGAGATCGAGCTCGCGGAGGCGGCCTTCGGCGTCAACAAGGAGCTCAAGGTCGACACCGCCGTCCGGTGCTCGACGTGCAGCGGCTCGGGTGCGGCGGCCGGCTCCCAGCCGACCACCTGCGAGACGTGCCACGGACAGGGCGAGGTCGCACACGTGCAGCGCTCGTTCCTCGGCGAGATCCGCACCCTGCGCGCCTGCCCGACCTGCCGCGGCTTCGGCACGGTCATCCCCGACCCCTGCCGCGAGTGCTCCGGCGAGGGCCGCGTGCGCTCGCGCCGCACCCTGACCGTCAAGATCCCCGCCGGCGTCGACACCGGCACCCGCGTCCAGCTCGCCGAGCAGGGCGAGGTCGGGCCGGGCGGTGGCCCCGCCGGTGACCTGTACGTCGAGATCCTGGTCGCCCCGCACCGGACCTTCACCCGCCACGGCAACGACCTGCGCTGCACCGTCGCCCTGCCGATGACGGCGGCGGCGCTGGGCACGACCATCAGCCTCCCGACGCTGGAGGCCGACCTGGAGACCAGCGCCGACTCCGGCGTGGAGACCGCCTTCGACCTGGCCGTGCCGGCCGGCACCCAGTCCGGCCACGAGGTGACGATGCGCGGGCGCGGTGTGCCCGGGCTGCGCGGCGGCCGCGGCGACCTGATCGTCACCGTCGCCGTCGAGACCCCGACCCGCCTCGACCCGCGCCAGGAGGAGCTGCTGCGCGAGCTGGCGGCGGTCCGTGGCGAGGAGCAGCCCGCCGGCGACGTACGCCCCGCGCACAAGACGGTGTTCGGCCGGCTGCGGGACGCGTTCGGCACCCACTGACATCAGCACTGAGACAGCACCGATGACCCTGCCGCAGCACCTCGTCCCGTCGCTGGACGGTGTCACGCCCGGGTCCACGGTGGTCGTCGAGGGCGACGAGGCCCACCACGCCGTCGTCGTACGACGCCTGCGGGTGGGCGAGGAGCTGCAGCTGTGCGACGGCCTCGGCCGGGTGGCGCTGGGCACCGTCGCGGCCACCACGAAGCGGAGCTTCGACGTGGCGGTCACGGCGGTCGAGGACCATCCCGAGCCGACCCCGCGGATCACCGTCGTCCAGGCGCTGCCCAAGGGCGAGCGCGGCGAGCTGGCCGTCGAGGTCCTCACCGAGATCGGCGTGTCCCGGATCGTGCCCTGGGCGGCCGCGCGCAGCGTCGCGGTCTGGAAGGGCGAGCGGGCGGTGAAGTCGCAGGCCAAGTGGGCCGCCACCGCCCGGGAGGCCGCCAAGCAGTCACGCCGGGCCTGGCACCCCGAGGTGGCCGGCCTCGCGACCCTGCGTGACGTCGTCGAGCTGGTCGCCGCCGCCGACCTCGCCGTGGTGCTCCACGAGGACGCGAGCGAGCCGCTCGCGGCCCTCGCCGTACCGGATCGTGGGGAGATCGTCGTGGTGGTCGGGCCCGAGGGCGGGCTCACCGACGAGGAGGTGGCGCAGCTCGTGGGCGCCGGGGGAGTGTCGACCCGGTTGGGTGCCGAGGTGCTGCGCACCTCGACGGCCGGGCTGGCCGCGGTCGCCGCGCTCCTCGCGCAGACTCCCCGCTGGTCCTGATTTCGATACGGCGGTGTGGCGCCGATCCGCGGCGACACGCTCGCCCGATAAATGCAGAACGGGCCGCGTCCCGGAGGACGCGACCCGCTCGAAGCTGAGTGGAACTCAGATGGCGTGGACCTTCTCCGCCTGCGGGCCCTTCGGGCCCTGGGTGATGTCGAACTCGACACGCTGGTTCTCGTCGAGGCTCTTGTAGCCCGAGCCCTCGATCGCGGAGAAGTGGACGAACACGTCAGCGCCGCCACCATCCTGCTGGATGAAGCCGAAGCCCTTCTCGGAGTTGAACCACTTCACGGTGCCCTGGGTCATTTGGTATTTCCTTCGTTTCGATTCTTCACGATCGGATCGTTCCGATCGTGGGGGAGCTGATACATCCATTCGTGCGCCTGATGTCCAGCAAGAACCGAAAACCAAGACCAACGCGATGCATCCCCTCTCGGGGACCGGATGCCGCGTCACCACGACGCTGCACCTTTCAACAGGACCAACGCTATCAGCGCCTGCCCACCGAGCGCATTCCTCTGCATGCAACAAATGGGTGAACTTTGTCCGCGACGGCTCACGCCGAGGCACACTTCTGCCCGTGGGAGCTCGGGAGGAACGTCGTGCGCGACGCGAGTTGGAGCGTCGGATGCGCGAGCTGGACCGGCTCGACGCCCAGTTCGGACTGGGCGCCGACCCCCGTCAGCACCGGGTCCGCCGGCAGGCACGCGGCCCCTTCCGGTTCCGGTACTGGCGCGAGCTGGTCGCGGGGCTGATCTGTGCGGTCGTGCTCGGTGTGATGGCGGTGCAGCTGTACAACCTGTGGACCCCGGCCGGCGACGGCAGCTACGCCTTCGAGGCGGTGCAGCCCACCACACACAGCCCGATCGGCTACGACCCCTGCGACACGATCCACTACGTGATCAACCCCGACAACGGGCCCGCGGACTACCTCGACTTCATCCAGCGGGCAGTGGCCGATGCGTCGCGGATCTCCGGCATCTCCTTCCAGTACGACGGCACGACCACCGACCGCGACTTCGACCGCGACCGCGGGCCGGTGCTGATCGGCTTCGCCGACCCGACGGAGGTCTCCGACCTGGGCGGCGACGACGTGGTCGGCGTCGGCGGCTCGGTGTCGTACGTCGCTCCCGGCGACCGTCGTCGCTACTTCCACTCCGGCATGGTCGCGCTCAAGCCGAGCTGGTTCGCCGACCAGGACCGTCGCCACCTCCAGCGCGACGAGCAGGCCGTGGTGATGCACGAGCTCGGCCACGTCCTCGGGCTCGCCCACGTCCAGGACAAGCACGAGCTGATGTACCCCTCGCTCACCCGCACGACGTACGGCCCGGGAGACATCCGCGGTCTGCAGGCGCTCGGCGACATCCCCTGCTGAGATGCCCGCCACCGGATCGCTCTCGACGGAGTCCGCGGACCGAATCGCGGAACGGCGATGCCGGATAGCCCGAACGGGTGATTGATCGACGCAACCATCGGTGCTGCAATCGGGTGTCCATGACTCCGGGTTGCTCTCGAGGAGGCGCGGCATGCGCGGGATGCTCCGATCGGCGCTCGCGACGGCGGTCGCCGGTGCCGCCGTTCCCCTGGTCCTCGCGCTCCCGGCTCGGGCGGGCACGGTCACGCTGACCGTCACGTCCACGGCCGACAGCGCCGACACCCATCCCGGCGACGGCACCTGCGCCTCGTCGTCCGGCTGCACGCTGCGTGCCGCGATCCAGGAGGCGAACGCGCTGTACGCCGACGATGACTCGACCGTGGTGGACGTGGACTTCGCCATCCCGGGCGGCGGGCCACACGTCATCAGGCCGGTCGCCCACCTGCCGGCCGTCGACGCCCGTGTCGACCTGCTCGCCACCACCCAGCCCGGCTACTCCGCCGGCCATCCGCAGGTGGTCCTCGACGGCATCACCTGCGGCTGCACGGGCCTGGTCCTGCTGCCGCACGGCTCGGTCGTCAGCGGCTTCGACGTCCAGCGCTTCTACACAGGCATCGAGCTCGCGCCGACCAAGGACGTCTTCGCCCCGGACTCGATCACCGCGAGCTTCATCGGCACCGATGCGACCGGCGCCGCGTCCGCCGGCAACGTCATCGGCGTCGACGACTTCCAGCAGAGCGGGGCGATCATCGGGGGCACGACGGCCGCTGAGCGCAACGTGATCTCCGGCAACACCACCGACGTCTACGTCGAGGGCCGGTCGAACATCGCCTGGATCGAGGGCAACTACATCGGCACCAACGCCGCGGGGACAGCGGCGCTGCCGATCCGCGCCCCGGGCGCGCTGATCCCCGGCGAGTGCTCCGGGGTGTTCGTCGACGGGGCGACCAACATCCACGTCGGCGCGAGCGGCGGCGGGGGCAACGTCATCTCCCTGGGCACCACGAAGCCGACCGGCGGCTGCAAGGCGACGTACAACAACGGTGCGGTCGGCGACATCGGCATCGACGGCGTCCGGGTGGCTCTCGACCACAACCTGCCGTCGGCCTTCGTGGCGATCCAGGGCGATCGGATCGGCACGACCGCCGACGGGACCGCCGCGATCGGCAACGACGTCGGGATCGACCTGGGGACCGCCTACCAGACCTCGATCGGCGGGCCGCTCGCCTCGAGCCGCAACGTGATCTCGGGGAACACCGATGCGGGCGTCGCCTCGTTCACCGGGGCCGTCCAGACCTTCGCCCTGCTCAACTACATCGGAACGGACGCGACGGGAAGCACCGCGGTGCCCAACGGCACCGGGCTGCGCCTCGCCGGGCCCTCGGACATCTCCGCCGGCAACGTCATCAGCGGCAACACCCACGACGGGCTGGTGCTCACCGGCGACGGCACCTCGGCCAGCGACAGGGTCGGCCTCGACGCGTCGGGCAACGCGCTCGGCAACGGCGGGGTCGGCGTGCACGTCGGCGCCGGTGCCAAGGGGGCCGTCTACGGCTCGACCGTCGCCGACAACGGCGGTGCGGGCGTCGCCACCGACACCGGAGGTCGCGTCGACGTGTCCGCCGCGACGACGCTCCACGACAACGGCGGCCTGGGGATCGACCTGGGGGACGATGGCGTGACGGCGAACGCGGCCGGCTCGGCGACCAACGCCCCCGTCATCACGGGCCGGATCACCAACGACGTGAACGGCCACGACGAGGTCGACGGAACCCTCGACGCGAAGCCGTCGTCGGCGTACGTGGTCAACCTCTACGACGACCCGGTGTGCGACCCCTCCGGCAACGGCGAGGCGACGAACCGGATCGGCTTCACCACGGTCCACACCGATGCCGCCGGTCACGCCAGCTTCGGCATCCTCGACGCCGCCGTCGAGGCCGGTCACGGCGTGAGCGCCACGGCCACCGGCCCCGCGGGCACCTCCGAGCTCAGCGCCTGCTTCCAGCCGGTGGTCCTCATGGACCAGAGCATCACCGGCGGCTCCGGCGTGAGCGGGACCCCGACGACGGTAGGCGGCACCGGGACGACGTACCGCTGGATCGGCGGGTCCCTGAGCTCGAACGGCGACAACCACTCGTGGGGCGACTCGCGCAACTGGCTGCCGCACGGCGTGCCGGGCGACGGCGACTCGGCGTACATCTCGCAGCCGGGGGGTGGCTACTGCTCGGCGTACGTCGACGGCGTGCCGACCGTGAGTCTCGTGGACTTCTCGCTGGCCGGAACCGCGAACACCTGCGGGAGCTCGGTCACCGGCGGCGCCATCACGGTGACCGGCCAGATGGCCTGGAACGGGGGCCGCATCGCCACGCCGATCACCGTCGCCGCAGGCGCCCACGCGACCGTCACCGGAGGCGGGCAGAACGAGCTCGACGCCGACCTGGACATCAAGGGTGACCTCACCCTCAGCGGGGTGATCGGTGCCAGCGGCCGGTTGGCGTTCAGCGTCTACCAGGCACAGGCCGCGACGGTCCACGTCGAGCAGGGTGCGACGCTGTACGCCGAGGGCGACAACGACCTGACGGGCAACACCGGCACCCTGGTGAACGACGGCACGGTGTCGGTCAGCGGCGGCACCCTCGGGCTGCGCAACGGCGCCAAGCTGGTCCAGGACGCGTCGGTGGTGACGAGCGGCCACGGCGCGCTGGTGGACGAGGGCGCGGCGACGCTCGGAGCCGGAGCGACCTACGCAGGGGACGGGAAGGTCGAGCTCGTCGACGGGCCGACGTCTCTTCAGGGCGATCAGTCGGTGGGCGAGGGCATGACCCTGCAGCTGGCCGCGCTGGACGCCGACCTCGGCGACACCGTCAGCGGCACGGGCACCTTCACCGGCGCGGGCCGGCTGGCCTGGGACGGTGGCACGATCGAGGCGAACCTGACGATCGGCCCGGGCTTCCACCTCGACGTGCTCGGCGATCACATCCCCAATGGCGACCGGGTGCTGGCGGGCAAGGACCAGAGCAACGGCGCGGTGACGGCAACGTTGGTCAACCACGGCACGATCACCGTCGGCGACGGCGCGAACATCCATGCCTCGGTCTACGACGCCCCGCACCTCACCAACGCGTCGGACGGAACGATCGCCCTGGCACCCGGATCGACCATCGGCGGCGGCAACGTCACGACCCTGGTCGACACCGGCCACGTGGCAGTGCCGGCCGGTAGCCGGGCGGGCGCCGTGTTGGACCGCGTAGCGCTGGCCGACACCGGCGGCACGATCGCGATCGCCCCGGCGCAACGGCTGGAGCTCGGCAGCGGCGCGAGCAGCACCCTGGCGGGCACGACGATCTCGGGCGGGGGCACGTTCGCCGACGACCAGAGCACGACGATCACCGGCTCGCCGACGGTGGCCGCGACGACCACGTTCGAGCTGGACGGCGGCGGCGTCGACGGCGCCACGACGCTCGGCGGAGCGGGCCGCTTCGCCTGGCTCGGCGGCACGCTCTCCGGAGCCTCCCTGCGCCTCGCCACGACGGGGGGCATCTCGGTGAGCGGCGCGACGACCAAGCACCTCGGGCGTACGACGGGCAACGCGCCCAGCACGGTGGTGCTGGCCGGCCCGACGACGATCGGCTCCGGAGTCGTCGACGACCTGTACGGGCCGGACACGCTCCGCCTCGCGGCGGCCACCACCGCGAGCGGACCCGCGACGCTCGCGGTGGGCTCGCTCGTCAACGCGGGCGCACTCACGGTCCGCTCGGGAACGCTCACCGTCCCCGGGCTGAGCCAGGCCACGGGGTCCACCGACGTCGTCGCGGGGGCGCGCCTGGCGGGCTCGTCCCCGGCTGCCGCGCTGACGTTCGCCGGCGGGCTGCTCGAGGGGTCCGGAACCGTGAGCGGCGCGGTCACGACCGGTCGTGCGACGGTGGCCCCGGGGGCTGCGGCGTACGGACGGCTCACGGTCTCCGGCAGCCTCACCGGCACCTCATCGACCGTGCTCAGCGTGGGGATGTCGGCGACGGCCAAGGATCGGCTCGCGGTGTCCGGGACGGTGGTCCTCGGACACCGCGTAGCCGCCCGCAACGTGGGCTACGTGCCGCGGTTCGGTGCCGGCGTCCCCGTGGCCTCGGGATCTTCGCTGACGGGCGGAGCCTGTGTCGTGACCTCGGGTGCGGGCTCCTCGACCGGACACTGGCGGATCGCCCGCACCGCACGCGTGCTCACGCTCGTGTGGGCCAAGGGGCACCGGAGCGGGTGCGTCTGACGCGGGAGCTCAGGCCAGCGTCGCGACGTCGATGACGAAGCGGTAGCGCACGTCGGAGGCGAGCACCCGCTCGTAGGCCTCGTTGATGGCGTCCGCGGAGACCACCTCGATGTCGGCACCGAGGCCGTGCTCGGCGCAGAAGTCGAGCATCTCCTGGGTCTCCGCGATGCCGCCGATGGCCGACCCGGCGAACGAGCGCCGCCCGCCGATCAGCGAGAACACGTTGACGGCCAGTGGCTCCGGCGGGGCGCCGACGTTGACCATGGTGCCGTCGACGCCGAGCAGGCCGAGGTAGGCGTTGAGGTCGAGCGGAGCGCTGACGGTGTTGACGATCAGGTCGAACCGGCCGCGCAGCGTGCGGAAGGTGTCCGGGTCGGAGGTCGCGAAGTAGTCGGTGGCGCCGAGCCGGAGCCCGTCCTCCTGCTTCTTCAGCGACTGGGACAGCACGGTCACCTCCGCGCCCATCGCGGCCGCGATCTTGACCGCCATGTGGCCGAGGCCGCCGAGGCCGACGACGGCCACCTTGCGGCCCGGGCCGGCGTTCCAGTGCCGCAGCGGGGAGTAGGTGGTGATGCCGGCGCAGAGCAGTGGAGCGGCCGCGGCGGGGTCGAGCCCGTCCGGCACCCTCACCACGAAGTCGGCGTCGACGACCACGTGGGTGGAGTAGCCGCCCTGGGTGGTGGTGCCGTCGCGGTCGGTGGCGGCGTACGTGCCGATCATGCCCTTGCTGCAGTACTGCTCGTTGCCGTTGCGGCAGTTGTCGCACTCGCGGCAGGAGCCGACCATGCAGCCGACACCGACCCGGTCGCCGACCCGGTGGCGGGTGACCGACGAGCCGACCTCGGTGACGACGCCGACGATCTCGTGGCCGGGCACGACCGGGAACGGCTGTGGGCCCCAGTCGCCGCGGACGGTGTGGATGTCGGAGTGGCAGATGCCGGCGTACTCGATCGCGATCAGGACGTCGTCGGCGCCGACCTCGCGGCGCTCGATGGTGGTGGGGGCCAGCGGTGCGCCGGCGGAGGGGGCTGCGTAGGCGTTGACGCGCATCAGATTGCTCCAGTCTGGTGGGGGAACTCGTCGGGAAGGGTGTACTCGTCGTCGGTGACGGGCTCGAGCCAGTGCACGACCGCGTGGTCGTGGTCGGCCTCGTTGATGGCCAGGTGGACCATCAGGCGGTTCGGTGCGGCGCCGTGCCAGTGCTCCTCGTCGGCCTCGAAGAGGACGCGGTCGCCGGGCCGGATGACCTCCACCGGGCCGCCGCGGCGCTGGCACAGCCCGACCCCCTCGGTCACGAAGACCGTCTGGCTCAGAGGGTGGCGGTGCCAGTGGGTGCGGGCGCCGGGCATGAAGTGCACGAGCGCGGCGCTGAGCCGGGACGGCTCGGGCGACGCGGCGACCGGGTCGATGTAGACATCGCCGGTGAACCAGTCGGCCGGGCCCTTGATGGTGTCGATCGAGCTGCGGGTGATCTGCACGGGTCTCCTATCGGGGGGTCTGCTTGAGGGCATCGGCGAGCGTGGCGGCCTCGGCGGCGATCCGCTCGGCGCCCTGCGGGTCGCCGTCGCGTACGGCGCCCCAGTAGTCGATCTTGAGCGCGACGTAGCGCTGGCGGAGCACGATCTGCTCCGCCTCGTGGCGCAGACGCTTCTGCTGGGTGGCGAGCAGCGCGATCTGGCCCTCGGCCGCTGCCTCGCCGAGGTCGCGGTTGGCGACGTACTTCTTCATGTCGGCGACCGACATGCCGGTCGCCGAGAGGCAGGCGACCGACATCAGCTGGTCGAGGTCGGCATCGTCGTACACGCGATGACCGCTGCTCGCGCCGCGCGAGACGGGCGCGATCACGCCGATCGACTCGTAGTAGCGCAGCGTGCTCGCCGGGAGCCCGGTGAGCGCCGCTGCCTCCTTGATCGTGTAGCTGCGCTGCTGGGTGGTGGTCACGGCATCGACGCTAGGAACTTCAAGTACTTGAAGTCAAAGGTGATGCCGCGCACGTCACGCGCAGGGGTCTCCGGCGTACGGCGCCCCGGGGACGTACTGGTTCCACTCCGCCTCGGTGAGCGGGGTGCCGCGGTGGGCGCAGATCCGGGCGCGCGCCCCGTCGGCCGAGGTGCTCCACGAGCCCACCCGACCGGACAGACCGGCCGCGTACACGGTGGCCCCGTCCGCGGCGAAGACGGCCTGGGTCGGCGGGGCGCCCAGGTTGTCGAGGGCGGCGTACGGCGCGCCGCCGTCGTCGGTCATGCGCCACAGCCACAGCTGTCCGTCGGTGCTCGGCGTGGCGAGCAGCGAGCCGTCCGCGCTCCAGACGGTCGCGAACAGGGTGTCGGTGGGACCCCGCAGCGGCTCGCCGACCTGGGTGGGGTGGGCCGGGTCGGAGACGTCCCACAGCCGCACGGTGCGATCGGCGCCACCGGTCGCGAGCCGCGTGCCGTCCGGGCTGAATCCGACGGCGAACACGGTGTTGTCGAAGCCGCTGATGACGGCGACCGTCTTGTCGGTCTGCAGCGAGTAGAGGTGCACCAGGTTGTCGCCGCCACCGACGGCCAGCAGCGTGTCGTCGGGGCTGAACGAGGCCCCGATCGCGAGGCCCTTGATGGTGAACCGGTGCTGGAGGCGCGGCTGGTCGCCGGTCAGGTCGTAGACCGCGGCGCTGCCGTCGTCGGAGGTGATCGCGACGTGCTTGCCGTCACCGCTGAACATCACGTTCTCCACCAACGCGGTCGTGGCCTTCAGGAACCTCGGGTGAGTCGGGTCGGTCGTGCCGATCTGCCAGACAGCGACCTTGCCCGTCGCCGTCCCGTCGACCAGCCACCGGCCGTCGGGGGAGACGCCGCCGGCGCCGTCCAGCACTCCGGGTCCGGCCGGGGCGGTGTAGCGCGGCCCGACGCTCCGTGGCACCGCCGGGTCGCTGACGTCCAGGACGCGCATGGCCGGCGCGGCGGCCCCGACGCCGGCGTACAGACGGTGCCCGGCGAGGGTCAGGCCCCAGATGCCGTCGTCGTACGGCGCCGGCTGCGGGCCGTTCGTCGGCCAGATCCGGGTGACCCCGTCGACGCCGGCGGCCACCAGCTCGCCGTCGTCGCTGGTGTAGCCGACCCGGGTCACGTTCGAGGGGGTGTCGTACGACGCCGCGAGCGACCAGTCCGCGGTGTTCCAGGTCTGGATCAGCGCGCCGGACGCCCCGGCCGCCAGGTGCCGGCCGTCGTGGCTGAACGCGACCGCGTTGACCCAGGAGCTGAACCCGTCGGTCAGCGTGGCGACCGGGCGCGGGTGCGTCGCGGTCGTCCAGACGCGGACCGTCTTGTCCTTCGACGCGGCGGCGAGCTGCGAGCCGTCGGGGGAGAAGGCGACCGCGAAGACGTAGTCGGAGGCCACCCCGACCCTCAGCGTCGACACCAGGCGCAGGCCGGCCGCGGTCGGCCGCCACGTCCGCACGGCCCCGTCGGCGCTGCCGGTCGCCACGAGCCCGGTCCGGCTGACCGCGACGGACTGGACCGCGCCGTCGAAGCCGGTGGTGCTGCCCCGGGCGCGCAGGTGCCGTCCGTCCCACGCGTAGCGCAGCACCCGCGCATCGGACGACGCGACGTAGAGGGTGCGGCCGTGGTCGGCGAAGGCCAGGTCGTAGACGCTGGGGTCGGTGCCGTAGGACGTCTTGGCGATGATCGTGGGACGGGCGAGGTCGGTGACGTCGAGGACGCCGACCAGGCCGCCCGGACCGGCGTACGCGAGCCGCGTGCCGTCGGCGGACCATGCCGAGGCGAACAGGGCGTTCGCGGACACGGTGATCGAACTCGCCAGGGTGGGCGCGGTCGAGGCGGCGTCGTACAGGTAGACCTTGCCGTCGGCTCCGACCGTGGCGATGGCCCGTCCGTCCGGGCTCGGGTCGGCGTGCGTGGCGCCGGCCGGGCCGACCAGCCGGGTCTCGAGCGGCTGGCCGGTCAGGTCGAGCAGGGCGTTGCGCGCCTCGATGGTCGGCGAGATCCGGTAGCTGGCGAGGGCCAGCTGCGCGGCCAGTGCGGGGTCGGAGCCGCTGAGCTTGGACACCTCGAGCGCGATCTGCCGGGACAGCAGCTGGGTCTGCTGCTCGTGGGCGGTGGCCCGCTCGCGGGTCAGCGCGCGGGAGGCGGCCACCAGGTAGCCAGCCGTCACGCTCGCGACCACGGCGAGGACCACCGCGGCGAGGTAGAGACGGCGCACCCTGCGCCGGCCGCGGCGGGCCTGCTCCAGGCCGGCCTGCTCCTGGTCCCGGCTCAGCGACAGGAACCGCTGGTCGGTCTCCGAGAGCCGCACCGGCGAGGTGCCGTCCGCGAGCCGGGCGGCGATCGCCAGCAGCGGGCCGCGCAGCAGCGCGGACTCGTGCCGACCGTCCTCCTCCCAGGCCCGCGCCGCGTCGCTGATCCGGCGCCGCAGCCGCAGGTCGTTGCGGTTCTCCTCGATCCAGGTCCGCAGCCGCGCCCACGCGCTCAGCAGGATCTCGTGGCTGACCTCCAGCGAGTGCTCGGTGGTGGTCAGGATGCGGGCGTTGACCAGGGCGCCGATGGCCTCGACGCCGCTGTCGTCGTCGGTGTCGGGGATGTCGCGATGGCTGATCCGCCGACGGGTCGCGAGGCCGTCCTCGTCGACGGTGATGAGCAGCCCGAAGAGGTCGCGCAGGTAGGACTGCTGGGCGGGGCTGAGTCCGTCGTACGCCTCCTCGGCGGTCCGCTGGACCGCCTGGCGCACGCCGCCGACCGCGACGTAGTCGGCGACGGTGAGCGTCGTCCGGGCGGACCGCTCCCAGGCGGTCAGCAGCACGTGCGAGAGCAGCGGCAGGACCGCGAGCTCGTAGCTGTCGCGGTCGTCGCGGCGGGCGAGGTCGTCCAGGATCACGTCGACGAGCTCGTCGGCGACGGCACAGCCCGCGATCCGGGCGGGCTCGGTGATCGCCCGGGCGAGGGCGTCGCGGCCCATCGGCCCGACCAGCAGCTGACGCTCGCGCGCGAGCTCGAGCAGCACCGGGTCGGCGATGCAGCGGTCGAAGAAGTCGGCGCGCAGCACGGCGATCACGACACGGCCGTCGTCCGCGCGGGCGATCTCGTCCATCCGGGCGATCAGGCGCCGGCGCTCGGCGTCGCCGACCCGGTTGTCGAAGACCTCCTCGAACTGGTCGATGACGACCACGGCCCGATCGGCTCCCGCAGGGAGCCGGCCGAGGGCCTCCTCGAGCGCCTCCGCCGGCTCGGCGCCGGGCTCGCACAGCGTCCACGGCACCTCGCGGGCGACCAGGCCGGACAGCAGGCCGGCGCGGACCAGCGAGGACTTGCCCGAGCCCGAGGCGCCGACGACCGCGAGGAAGCCGACGTCCTGGCCGGCCAGCGCGTCGACGCGCCCGGCCAGCTCGGCGACCAGCTGCTCGCGGCCGAAGTAGAGCGGGGCGTCCTCGACCTGGAAGGCCCGCAGACCGAGGTACGGCGCCGTGACGGCTCCCGCGCGGCCCGGCCGGCCCGAGCGGACCCGCTGGAAGGCGTCGCGCCAGCCGTCGAGGCCCTCGTCGCTGCGATCGAGGCCGAGGGTGACCAGGAGGTCCCGCATCGTCTCCCACTGGGTGAGCTGTGGGAGGTTGCGGCCGCTGAAGTAGCCGCCCAGCGTCGCGGTCGGGATGGACGTGCTCCGGCTGACCTCGCGGATCGTCAGGCCGGCACGGATCCGTGCCTCGGTCAGCGCGGCGGCGAACTCCGCCCGGGTCCCGAGATGGCGTGGATCGGAGGGATCCGAGGGCGTCGTGGCCGAGGCGGAGGGTGACGTCACAGCCGGGACGCTAGGGGGTGCAGACGTCCGTCGCGGCTCGTCTCAGGTCATCTTTTCCGCTGGTTGCGCGTCACGATCCGCATTGTTTGCCGACCGCTGGCCGATACGGCAGCGGCCGGCAAACAACGCTCGCCCGGAGTCCCCCCACATGACCCCGGACCGCCCCGCACGCCGGCGGGCGTGTGGGGCGCGTCGAGAACGGGACTAGCCCGTCACCAGGTCCACCGCACCCCGTAGACCAGGCCGACCGCCGGGTCGGCGAACCGGGTCGTCACCACGTCGGCCACGTCCAGCGGCCGGAACCGGACCAGCTCCTGGGGCGCGTCCAGCAGCGAGCGGTCGGCGACCGGCCCGAAGGCGTCGACGGCGTCCGGGAGCCGGCCGCCGAAGCGCAGCCGGACCTCCGCGTCGCCCGTCGTCGTGTCGGGGACGAGCAGGGCGGTGGTGGCGGCATCGTGATGGCCGCCGCGGACGACGCTGCGGGTGGTGAGCTCGTGGGTCTCGCCGCGCAGCAGCGGCGACTCGAAGGCGATGTGGCACAGCACCGTCGTACCGACCCGGTCCGCGACCCGGTCGATGGCCCGCAGCTCGCCGCCCGTCACATCGTGCTCGGCCTCGAACCCGGGACCGGTGATGAAGCGGGCGACGTACCCGGTCACGCCGGAGCTGGCCGCGCGGATCCGTCGGGTCTCGACGACCTCGACCGGGCCGGGTCCGTCATCGAAGACGTACGTCGAGCACAGGTGCTCGACCACGGCGCGACCGCCGAGCGGGCCGAGGACGGTCCGCTGCGGGTCGCGGCCGGTGCGGGAGCGCCGCCCGACCTGCTCGCGGGCATGGCCGAAGGGCTCGCTCAGGCTCGAGCGCCACTCGGGGAACCGGCCGCTGACCGCTCGGAAGAACCGCACCGATGGCACCTCGCGGCCGGCCTCGATGTTCGCCAGGGTGGACCGGGCGAACTCACCGTCCAGGGCCTCGATGAGGCCCTCCTGGGTGAGCCCCGCCGAGTGGCGGAGGTCCCGCAGGACCGGAGCGAACTCGCCCATCGCAGCCTCCTGTCGTCGCCCTGTCTCCCGAGGTGTCCGTGAGGCAGACTCTGGCGGCGCGCGGTGGCTCTGACCAGCATGTTTGTCGGTTCTCGTACAACTCCGTACAAACATTCACGCTCCCGGAGCGGGAGCCGGCGCCGTCAGCCGATGGTGAAGGTCTTCGTGTCGGTGATCGGGCCGGGACCCTCGCCCCCGGCGGCGTCGTCGGTGCCGGCGGTGAAGGTGTAGGTGCCGGGGCTGAGCTTGGACAGGTCGATCGTGGTCTTCCAGGGCCACAGGTGGAACTCCCAGCCCTGGGACATCGTGCTGTTGGTCATCACGGTCTTGCCGGTGGAGTCGGTGATCTTCCAGCCGATGGTGGCCTCGAAGGAGCTGCCGAGCCCGCTGAAGGAGGTCTTCGTCGCGCTCAGCGTCGAGCCGTCCACGGGCGAGAGGACGTTGACCAGTGCGAGGGTCTGCAGCTGCTTGCCGGGCTTGACGCTGGCGGGCTGGCCCAGGAAGGTCGTCGGCTTGTGGTCGATCAGGAAGTCGACGGCCGCCTTCTTGGTGCCGCCGGCCGCGTTGAGGGTGTACGCGATCTGCTGCTCGGCCAGCTTGGCCTGCGCCGCGGTGGTGCCGGCCGGCAGCGTCGCCCACTTCGCGTCGGTGAGCGTGACCTGGTAGGTGCCGGCGTCACCGGTGCCGTCGAAGCTGACGTTGCCCGACAGGCTGCCGGCCGGGATGGCGGTGGAGTAGTCGGGGTCGATCGGGGAGCCCTGGAGGAGTGCCTGCCAGGTGGTGGCGAGCCGGTCCGACAGCCGGACGCCGGTCGGCTCGGCGGTGATGCGGTCGCCCAGCGACGTCTTGGTCAGGTAGTAGACGAGCGCCGTCGCGTCGCTCGCCGCAGCGCTCGTCGCGGAGGTGGCCGAGGTGTTCGTGGTGGCCGCGGTGGTGGGCGAGGACGCGGTGGTGGCCGGCGTCGTCGTACCTGCGTCGGCCTGGGCGCCGTTGCTGCCGCACCCGGCCAGCAGGCCCAGGCCGAGGAGCGCTGCGACGGTCACGGGGGCGGTACGGCGGAGCGGGTTGGTCATGGGGTCCTCCCTGGATGGTCCACGGCACGAGTGCCGTGTGTCCTTGGACGCGCGGCGGTGCCGGAATGTTGCGACGGCAGCCCTGCTGCCGGATCTCCACCACGCTAGTGGCGCGGCGCGCGATCACCGGGGGTTGACGGCGGCGTGCCGGGTTCTGAAAGGCTCGGACCGTGACCGACGCATGCCTGTTCTGCAAGATCGTCGCCGGGGAGATCCCCGCCGAGATCGTCCACGAGTCCGAGACCACGATCGCGTTCCGCGACCTCAACCCGCAGGCCCCGACGCACGTGCTGGTGATCCCGCGCAGCCACTACCCGAACGCGGCGGCGCTCGCCGAGGGGGAGCCCGCGACGTCGGCCCACCTGTTCGACTCCGCCAGGGCGATCGCGGAGAAGGAGGGCCTCGAGAACGGCTACCGGATGGTGCTCAACACCGGCGCCGACGCCCAGCAGACCGTCTTCCACGTGCACCTGCACGTCCTCGGCGGCCGCACGTTCGGCTGGCCTCCCGGCTGAGTGGGCGCTGACCTAGAGTCGAGAGGGAACCGAGGAGGTCGCAGTGCAGCAGGTGAGGGTGGACCACGGGACCACCACCGGGACGTTCACGCTCGACGGCGAGACGTTCGACGTCGAGAACAACGTGTGGGTGGTGGGCGACGACGCCGAGTGCGTCGTCATCGACGCCCCGCACTCGGTCGAGGACATCCTCGCCGTCGTGGGGGAACGGCGGGTGAGGGCCATCGTCTGCACGCACGCGCACGACGACCACGTCCGGGTCGCCCCCGCGCTGCGGGAGGCGGTCGTCGCTCCGATCCTGCTCCACCCCGACGACCGGCCGCTGTGGGAGCTCACCCACACCGACCACCTCTGGGACGTCGACCTCTCCGACGGGCAGGTGCTGTCCGTGGGCGGGGTGGACCTCCAGGTGCTGCACACGCCGGGCCACGCGCCCGGCGCCGTCTGCCTGTACGTCGCCGACCTGGGCTGCGTCTTCACCGGCGACACGCTCTTCCAAGGCGGTCCGGGCGCGACGGGCCGGTCGTTCAGCTCGCGTCCGGTGATCGAGGAGTCGATCCGCGCGCGGCTGTTCGCGCTCCCCGACGACACCGTCGTCCACACCGGCCACGGCGCCGACACCACGATCGGCGCCGAGCGCGCCCTCCTCGGCTGATGGCCGGCTGATGGGCCGGGTCACCGCCCGGCGCCCCGTCGTGCGGGTCACGCCTACGGGCCGGGTACGCCGCCCCGACTCGCTCGCGGTCGAGGAGCCGCTCGAGATCCGGGTCGACGGCTCGGCGTACTCCGTCACGATGCGGACCCCGGGCGCGGACGTGGACCTCGCGCACGGCTTCCTGTCCGCCGAGGGGGTGATCGCTGGCCGCGAGGACGTGGTGCTGGCCAAGCACTGCACCGACAGCGACCTCAACGTCCTCGAGGTCACCCTGCGGCCCGGCGTCGGTCGCGTGGTCGAGCGACGCAACCTGCCGATCACCAGTGCGTGCGGGGTGTGCGGCAAGGAGTCCATCGCCGACGTCGAGCAGAAGACGCGCTGGCCGCTGGCCGCTCCGGCCGAGGGGGATGCTCCGCTGATCTCGGTGGACGTGCTCGCCTCGCTGCCGGACCGGCTACGGGCCGAGCAGCGGGTCTTCGACAAGACTGGGGGCCTGCACGCCGCCGGGCTCTTCTCCACTTCCGGCGAGCTGCTCGTGCTCCGGGAGGACGTCGGCCGCCACAACGCCGTCGACAAGGCCATCGGCTGGGCCCTGCGCGAAGGTCTCCTGCCGCTCTCGTCGGCTGTCTTGATGGTGTCGGGCAGGGCCTCGTTCGAGCTGGTCCAGAAGGCGGTGCTGGCCGGGATCCCGCTCCTCGCTGCCGTGTCCGCCCCCTCCTCGCTCGCCGTCGACCTGGCGGTCGAGAGCGGGCTGACCCTGGCCGGGTTCGTCCGGGGTGGCTCGATGAACCTGTACAGCCATGCGGGGCGGGTGTCCGACGTTGGTTGAGTAGCCGCGAGCGGCGTGTCGAAGCCGACCCATGCCGCCTTCGGGGCTGGTGTCGGCGGCCGCACCTTAGCTCGTCGTCACCCGCCGTCAAGGACGCCTTCGGCGCCGCTGCGCGGTGCCTTCGGCATCCTTGACTGCGGGGCCCGGACGACGAGCTGGACGGCGCGGAGTCGGCACGGGCTTCGCCCGCGCCGCCGCTTCGCGGCCGCCCACAAAAGGTGCCCTGACCTGGGAAAACTCTCGTCGAACTTCTTCCACCGGCGTTCGAACAGGTGTACTATGAGAGGTAGTTGACCAGTCCGTCTCGGGGAGCATCTCATGGTCGCAGGAACGGTGTCGTTGCACCCGATCCTTGCGTGCGCCCAAGCGCTGCAGAAGGAACTCTCTGACGTCGCGGACATGCCGGCGGACTACCTCCGCACCCGCGACAAAGCCGACCTACTGATCGACCTAGCCCGCGTGGAGAGCCAGCTCGCCGAGCTGAAGCTCCGCGTCCTCGCCGCTGCCTCGGACGTGGCCGAGGAACACGGCTCGCGTGACGCCGGCTGCTGGCTCGCCCACACCACTCGCATCACCTCCTCCGCCGGCCGAGCTGCCCTGCGTCTGGCCGAGGCGCTCGAGCAGCATCCGCTGACTGCTGCGGCTCTGCGATCCGGTTCGGTCAATGAGGCGCAAGCCCGGGTCATCATCCGCTCGGTCGACAAGCTCTCCAACGCCGTCGACGACGCCACCCGTACGAGTGCAGAGCAGCACCTGATCGAACTCGCCGCGATCTACGACCCCAAAGGCCTCCAGGTCCTAGGCACCAAGATCCTCGAAGTCGTCGCACCCGATATCGCCGAGGCCGAACTGGGCAAAGCCCTGGAACGTGAAGAACAGGCCGCACGGGACGAGGTCGCGATCAGGATCAGGAAACGCGGCAACGGGATCACCCGCTGGATCTGCGACCTCCCCGACTCCGTCTCCGAACGAGCCCTCACCTACCTCGAAGCCCAAGACTCCCCGCGCGTCACCCAGACCCGATCCCGGAACAGGGGCGAGGCGTTCTGCCGACTCCTCGAACTACTCGACTCCAAACGACTCCCCGACCACGGCGGCGACGCCACCACCGTCATGGTCACCATCCCTTTCGAGGGACTCCTCAACGAGCTGGGGTCCGCCATGCTCGGCGACACCGTCATCTCCGCCTCCGAAGCCCGCCGGCTCGCGTGTACCGCCAAGATCATCCCCGTCGTCCTCGGCGGCAAGTCCGAACCCCTCGACCTCGGCAGAGCCCGCCGCCTCTTCGAACCACCCCAACGCAAAGCCATGCGCCTACGCGACAAGCGCTGCCGCGCCGAAGGCTGCTCCATACCCGCAGCCTGGTGCGAAGCACACCACCTCAGGCCCTGGTCCCAAGGCGGGAGGACCGATCTCGGCGACGGAGTGCTCCTCTGCTCCCACCATCATCACCGGGCCCACGACACCCGCTACGACATGACCAAGCTCGCGACTGGCGACTACCGGTTCCACCGCCGCACGTGAGGCGATCGCCTTAGAGTTCCTGCTGTGGAGCCGACGACGATCATTCGCGACGCGGGCGCTCCGGAGCAGTCGCACCATGTCGCCGCAGGCATCGCCTACCTGGCCGTGGCGTCGGTGCCTGTCGCCGTCACGTTGGCGAAGCAGCGGGATCTGGTGCAGCCGGGGGTGCTTCTCCCGGTCGTCGCGCTGGGGTTCCTGGCGGCGTGCGCGTTCTACCGCGCTCGGTTCGGCGATGACGCGCTGCCCGATCGGATCGAGCGGACGCGGCGGGCGACGACCTACTGGCTGGGGGTCTCCATGACGGCTGTTCTGTGCCTGTACCTGGTGGTCAGCGTCGCCCAGCTGCTGTGACGCGGGCCGACGGCCGGCCGGGTCACCTCAGCTGGCAGTAGACCTCGGCCGTGACGACCTGGTCGGCCGCGACGGTGACCTGACCGTCGGCGGAGCAAGCGTCGGATGCACCGGCCGCGCTCAGGTAGCCGGGAGAGGTCGCGCGCACTGAGTAGGTGCCGGGCGGGAGATACATCGTCCACCGGCCCGCGGCGTCGGTCCGGATCGTCTGGTCCACAGAATCCTCGGCGTTCGTCACGTGCACGATCCCGGCGTGCGGCCGGGGGGCACCGGGAGCAGGGCCGCCCACCCAGGACAGGCCGCCGGTCAAGGTCGCCGAGGCTTGGGTCGCGCCGCGGTCGTAGACGACGACCGTGCTGCCGATCCGGGCCGGCGTACCGATCTCGGGCTCGGTCGTGACCGGCTGCCACCGGAGGGTCGGGCCGGCGTACCGGCGCTCGACGCGGAAGCCGGCTGCCTCGAGAGCCTCGATCTCGGCCGTGAGCGAGGGTGAGCCGGCGCCCCCGATCAACGACTCGCCGGAGGGGACGGCCAGCCACCCGTTCGGGAGGGTCGTGCGGCGTGATGCCGGGCCGTCCACGGTGAACCGTCCGGGGGCCGTGCCAGACACGGTGACACTGGGCACCTGGTGGGGCGTGACCGGTTCGCAGCCGACGGCGACGTGCCACTGCGTGATGCTGACGTAGGGGGAGGTCGGCTCGCCGCAGTAGATCCCGGGGATCACCGGCCACGCCGCCGGCACAGCCACGACCTGCCTGCCGACCCCGACCCACTTCATACCGCTCGGCGGCCGCGGTGGCCCAGCCGTGTCGGCGATCGGAGGCGTGCCGTCCGGCGCCGCGGCCCAGCGCACGACGGCGACCCCGCCGATGACCAGCAGACAGGCGAGGGCCGCCCCCACCGCCGTCGTACGACGCCGGCTCCGCCGGGCGGCCCGGCCACGCCGTACCAGGGAGTCCACCGGGGGGTCGGCGACGGGCACTCCCTCCACCGAGCGGGCCAGCAGCTCGGACAGGATCTCGTCGCTCATCGGTGTCCTTCCCGCAGAACCGCCAGGTCCGGGCTGTCAGCCAGAGCCGCGAGCGCCCGCGACAGCCGGCTCTTGACCGTGCCGGGCGCCACGCCGGTGACCGAGGCGATCTGCTGCTCGCTCAGGTGCAGGTAGTGACGCAGGACCACCGCCTCGCGCTGGGCGGCCGGCAACAGGGCCAGCGCCCGCGACACCGCGTCGGCGTCATCGACACCAGAGGTCCCATCGGCGACGCCCCGCTCGGGCAGCTGCGCCGTCGCGCGCTCGCCCCACCAGCGGCGCCGGCGACTCTGCCGGAGGAGGTTCAGCTGCAGCTTGGCGACGTACGCATCGCGGTCCTCGGCGCGGGTGACCGCGCTCCACTTGAGGTAGCAGCGCAGCAGCGTCTGCTGCGCCAGGTCCTCGGCGGCGCCGGCATCGCACCCCAGCAGCACGCCCGTGCGCACGAGGGCGCGCCAGCGTGCGGCGGCGTACTCGCTGAAGGCGGCGTCGGTGTCCATCACTTCCTCAGATGATCGAGGCACCCGCGGAGGTTCCGCAGCCGAAGAAACGAAGTGGGCGCGCTCCGAGCAGCGCCAGTAGCATGGAAGCCGACCCCGCCCCGACCAGAAAGACCCGATGACCGACCAACCCCGCACCCCGTCCGCCACCCGGCACGTGGTCGTGATCCCCAACAGCATCGACATGGTCGGCCTGCTCGGTCCCGGTGACGAGAACCTCGGCCTGATCGAGCGCACCTTCGCCGTCGAGGTCCACGTCCGCGGCAACCGGGTCACCTTGGTCGGCGAGGCGTCCGAGGTGGCGCTCGCGGAGAAGGTGATGGACGAGTCCGTCGCCCTGCTGCGCACCGGGCAGGGCCTCACCGTCGAGACCGTGGAGCGGATCGCGTCGATGCTGCGCGCCGAGCAGCCCGAGCGCCCCGCCGACGTCCTCTCGGTCAACATCCTGAGCAACCGCGGCCGCTCGATCCGCCCCAAGACGCTCAACCAGAAGCGCTACGTCGAGACCATCGACAACCACACGATCACCTTCGGCATCGGCCCCGCCGGCACCGGCAAGACCTACTTGGCGATGGCCAAGGCCGTGCAGGCGCTCAACGCCAAGCAGGTCAACCGGATCATCCTGACCCGCCCGGCCGTCGAGGCGGGGGAGCGGCTCGGGTACCTGCCCGGCACCCTGAGCGAGAAGATCGACCCCTACCTGCGCCCGCTGTACGACGCGCTCCACGACATGCTCGACCCCGAGTCGATCCCGAAGCTGATGGCCGCCGGCACCATCGAGGTCGCCCCGCTGGCCTACATGCGGGGCCGGACGCTCAACGACTCCTTCATCATCCTCGACGAGGCGCAGAACACCACGCCCGAGCAGATGAAGATGTTCCTCACCCGGCTCGGCTTCGGCTCCAAGATCGTGGTCACCGGCGACGTCACCCAGGTCGACCTGCCCTCCGGCACCCGGTCGGGACTGCGCATCGTCGAGGAGATCCTCGAGGACATCGAGGACCTAGCGTTCGTGCGGCTCACCGCCCACGACGTCGTGCGGCACAAGCTGGTCGGCCGGATCGTGGCGGCGTACGACGAGCACGACGCCCTCGCCCAGGCGAGGCTGGACAAGCAGTTGGACAAGAAGCACAAGACCGACCGACGCCGGGACAAGTGAGCGACACGTGAGCATCGAGATCATCGACGAGTCCGGCACCGGGCTGGACGCGCGGCACTTCGAGCGGCTCGCCCGCTTCGTGATGGACCGGATGCGCGTCCACCCCCTCGCCGAGCTGTGCATCAAGGCCGTCGACGAGGACACCATCGCCCAGCTCAACGGGCAGTGGATGGAGAAGGAGGGGCCGACCGACGTGCTCGCCTTCCCGATGGACGAGCTGCGCCCCGGCCTGGTCAACGAGGAGCCCGAGGAGGGCGTGCTCGGCGACCTCATCCTGTGTCCGGTGGTCGCAGAGCGCCAGGGCGCCGAGGCCGGCCACGGCACCCTCGCCGAGCTCGAGCTGCTCACGACCCACGGCATCCTGCACCTGCTCGGCTACGACCACGCCGAGCCGGAGGAGCACAAGGAGATGTTCGGGCTGCAGGACCGGCTGCTCGCCGACTGGCGCGCGCAATAGCCCGCCCATCATGTCTGGGTCCTCAGGTGATCTCTGGCGGCTCGGTGCGGCCGCCCTGCTCGTCGTCCTCGCCGGGCTGCTGACCGCGGCCGGCGCCGCCGTCGGCTCGTTCTCCAAGGCGCGCGCCCACGAGCTGGTGGGGGAGGCGCGCCCCGGTGCCCGCCGACTCGTCGCCGTGCTCGACGACGCGCCGCGTCACCTCAACACCGCCCTGTTGCTGGAGCTGCTGTGCGAGATCACCGCGACCGTGCTCGTCACGGTGGTGATCCTCGGCGAGGGACGCACCACCGTGCTGCACGTCGTCATCGCGGTCGCGGTGATGCTGGTCGTCTCGTTCGTGGTGATCGGTGTCGGCCCGCGCACGGTGGGCCGCCAGCATGCCGAGCGGGTCGCGCTCGCCAGCGCCTGGCCGCTCGAGGCCATGACGGCGGTCCTCGGCCCGATCCCGAAGCTGCTCATCCTGGTCGGCAACGCGATCACCCCGGGCCGGGGCTTCCGCGAGGGGCCGTTCTCGACCGAGACCGAGCTGCGTGAGCTGGTCGACATGGCCGAGGCCACCGACGTCATCGAGGCCGACGAGCGCAAGATGATCCACTCGGTCTTCGAGTTCGGCGACACGACGGTGCGCGAGGTCATGGTGCCGCGCGGCGACGTCGTCTACATCGAGGCCCACAAGAACCTGCGCCAGACGATGTCGCTGTTCCTGCGCTCCGGCTTCTCCCGCGTGCCGGTGATCGGCGAGAACCTCGACGACGTCCGGGGCATCGCCTACCTCAAGGACGTCGTACGACGGGACTTCGAGGCGCCCGACGTGGAGCTGACCCAGAAGGTCGAGGAGATCATGCGGCCGGCGCACTGGGTGCCGGAGTCGAAGCCGGTCGACGACCTGCTCCGGGAGATGCAGGCACGGCACCAGCACGTCGCGGTCGTCATCGACGAGTACGGCGGCACCGCCGGCCTGATCACCATCGAGGACCTCCTCGAGGAGATCGTCGGCGAGATCACCGACGAGTACGACGAGGCCGAGCCCGAGCCGGAGCCCATGCCGGACGGCTCGATCCGCGTGTCGTCGCGCTTCCCGGTGGACGACCTCCAGGAGCTGGTCGGGATCGACGTCGAGGAGGAGGACGTCGACTCGGTCGGCGGTCTGCTCACCAAGCACCTGGGCCGGGTGCCGATCGCCGGGGCGTCGGTGGAGGCGCACGGGCTGCGCTTCGAGGCCGAGCAGGTCGCCGGGCGGCGCAACCGGATCGGCACCGTGCTGATCACCCGCCTCGCCGACCTCGACGCGGGCGACCGATAATCGACCCATGCCGGATCTCTCCGCCGAGGACAAGAAGCTCGTCACCCTGGCCCGCGCCACCCGCGCCCGGATCCAGGCGGCCGAGGGTGCCGCCGTGCGCGACACCGACGGCCGGACCTACGCCGCGGCCACGGTCTCCCTGGCGTCGCTGCAGCTCAGTGCGGTCGAGGCCGTCGTCGCGATGGCCGTCGCGTCCGGGTCGACCGGGGTCGAGGCGTGCGTGGTGCTGGGCGAGGCGGGTGAGCTCGGCGCGAGCGACACAGCGATCCTCGGCGAGTTCGCCGGGGCCGACGGCGTGCTGGTCCACACCGGTGATGCCCGCGGCCAGATCGCCGCGTCGACGAGTCTCTAGCCGCCCGTCACGTTCGCCATGCTGTACGGCGTGGTGCGCGACGCCTGCAGCGCGCGCGCCCGGTTGTACGGCGAGGCCTGCCGGGTCAGCCACGGACGGCCGAACCACAGGTAGCCGTCGACGTACTGCGCCCGGTAGCCGCCGACGCCCCAGGTCGGGGCGTGGCCGAGCGTGACGCACTGCGTGGCCGTCTTCGAGGTGCAGACCGCCGCGTTGTCGAAGTCGGATCCGAGCTTGCCCTTGTGGGTGTGCCAGTAGCCCCAGGTGAACCCGCGACCGTTGTCGGCGGTGTCCAGGACGGCCCGCCGGCCGGCGTACCCCTGCTTGGCCAGCGAGGCCTGGAGCGCCTTGGCGTAGGCCACGTTGCTCGCGAGCGGGGAGTAGTGGGTGGCGCCCAGCGCGAAGCCCCGCGCGTACTGCACGCCGGACTTGACCAGCAGCGTGGTCGCCTTGTCGAGCGGCAGCCAGTCGGCATCGCCCGCGTCGAGATAGACCGTCGTGCTCGGCAGCGCGGCGAGCGCCTCGGCGGCCTGCTTGACCAGCGCCTCCCGCCGGCCCGCGTCCGGTACGACGGGCGCGCCCTTCCGGTTCGGCGGCGCGAGCTCGGCCAGGTCCGGCTCGAGCACCACCACGGCCCGCGTGGACCCGATCGCACGCACGGCCGCCTGCATCCACGCCCGGTACGCCGCGACCTCGGCGTCGGTCATCCGCTCGTCGCGGTGCGCCTCGCCGCGCGGGAAGATCCGGAACAGGGCGAGCGGCACCAGGGCGTCGGGCCCGCTGGTGGCCTGCACGTTGGCGATGTAGCGCGCGATGACGGTCTCGACGTCCGACGTGGCGGTCCCCACCGTGAACCAGCGGACCCGGGGCTGCCCCTCGATCCGGCCGAGCAGCGCCTTCGTGGTCCCCGTCTGGCTCTCCCAGTCGACGGCGAGGTCGTCGCCCGCGTCCAGGCCCCAGGGCCCACCGGCGATCGGGTCGACCGACGCCCGGGCCGTGGCCGCGTCGGCCGGCCGCACGGCCGGCGATCCGGCGTACGCCATCAGCAGGGCGGTCACGAGGGCGCACAGCGCCGCGGTCCGGGCGCGTCCGGTGCGCGGGGAGCGAGGGTGGTTCACGAGCACTTCTCCAGCTGGTCGTCGGGCACGGCGTCAGTCCGTCCCGAGTACCCATCGGCGCGAGGAGTACCAGCCTGAGGGCCCAACATCGCACCTCGGCGTACGTCGCCGTGGCGGTTCGGCCGACTCCGACTGACAAATGTCAGGGGCCGTTCGTGACGCGTCGCCGAGGCGGCGGGCGCGCCCGAGCGGCAGGCTGGTGCCATGACCACGAACCCGTTGTCCGTCCCCGCGATCCGGCTGGACGGCGTCACGAAGGACTTCGGGTCGGTCCACGCGGTGCGCGGGATCGACCTCGAGATCAACGCCGGCGAGGTGGTGGCCTTCCTGGGCCCGAACGGCGCCGGCAAGACCACCACCATCGACATGATCCTGGGGCTCTCGACCCCCACCACCGGCACCGCCGAGGTGCTCGGCCTGAAGCCGCGCCAGGCGATCGCCCGCGGCCTGGTGTCGGCGGTCATGCAGACCGGCGGCCTGCTCAAGGACCTCAGCGTCCGCGAGACCGTCGAGTACACCGCCAGCCTGTTCGCCGACACCCGTCCCGTGGACGAGGTCCTCGCCGGCGCGGGCATCACCGGCATCGCCGACCGCAAGGTCGCGAAGTGCTCGGGCGGCGAGCAGCAGCGGCTGCGGTTCGCGATGGCGCTTCTGTCGGACCCGGCCCTGCTGCTGCTCGACGAGCCCACCACCGGCATGGACGTCGAGGGCCGGCGCGCGTTCTGGTCGGCCATCCGCGAGGACGCGAAGAAGGGCCGCACCGTCCTGTTCGCCACCCACTACCTCGAGGAGGCCGACCAGTACGCCGATCGGATCGTGCTGGTCAGCCACGGCCGGATCGTCGCCGACGGCAGCGGCAGCGAGATCAAGGCGCTCGCGTCCGGCCGCACGCTGCGGGCCACGCTGCCGACCGACGCCGATCGGATCGCGGGGGACCTGCGCGGCATGGCCGGCGTGGACAGCGTCGAGCTGCGCGGCGACAGCGTGATCGTGCACGCCAAGGACAGCGACGCCATCGCGCGTCACCTGCTGACCACGACCGACGCCCGCGACCTCGAGGTCGCGGCGAAGGGCATCGAGGAGGCGTTCCTCAGCCTCACCGGGGATCGCGACGACACCGAAGGGGACCAGCGATGAGCACCACCACTCCCACGAGCAGCTACGACCCGAGCGTCCGCCGGGTCCCGCCGATGGGCGGCTTCAGCCTGGCGGTGCTGAGGATCGAGCTGCGCCGGATGGTCCGCAACCGCCGCACGATGATCTTCACTCTGGTGATGCCCGTGCTGCTCTACCTGGTGATCGGCACCAACTCCTCCTACGGCGCGGAGAAGGAGGGGTCGGGCAACGTGTCGGCGTACATCATGATCAGCATGGCGACGTACGGCGCCGTGCTGGCCTCGACCAGCGGCGGCGCCATGGTCGCGACCGAGCGGGCGCTCGGCTGGTCGCGGCAGCTGCGGCTCACGCCGCTGTCGCCGACGGCGTACATCCTGATCAAGGCGATCGTCGCCATGGGCCTGGGCCTGCTGTCCGTGCTCGCCGTCAACGTGATCGGCGTCCTCAACGGCAAGGCCGAGATGCCCCTCCACGCCTGGATCCTCGCCGCACTGCTCGCGTGGTTCGGATCGATCGTGTTCGCCGCCTTCGGCCTGTTCATGGGCTACCTGCTGCCGTCGGAGAACGTCATGCAGATCCTCGGCCCGGCGATGGCCGGCCTGGCCGCACTCGGCGGCCTGTGGTTCCCGATCGACGCGCACTCCGTGCTCGGCCACATCTCCGCGCTCACCCCGATCTACGGCCTCGCCGAGCTGGCGCGGTGGCCCCTGTACGGCGGCCTGCCGCACCTGGGCTGGGTGGCGAACCTGGTGTTCTGGCTGGCGCTGTTCGTGGCCGGCGCGGCGTGGCGGATGAGCAAGGACACGGCCCGGGTCTGAGGACCCGCGAGACTGCAGCCATGAGCGTCAACGATCCGAGGATGCTGCGAGCCGGCTGGGGTGGCCCCGATGGGCGCCCCGGCCGGCTCGGGCTGTTCTTCATCGGCATCTGGACGCTGTTCCTGGTGCAGCCGCTCGAGGCCGGCTGGGACCGACGGGACTCACCGGCCGGCTGGATCGGGATGGCCGCGACGCTGCTGTTCACGGCCTGGTACCTGCTGGTCTTCGCCCGCCGCCGCCTGCAGATCGCCGGCGGGCAGCTGGTGATCGACACCGGGGCGGCGCTGCTGCGGATCCTGGTGGCGATCGTGCTGGCGGTCGTGGTGTGCGCGACGGTGGGGGAGGACGGCAGCGCCACCGCGGTCTACCTCTCGGTGCTCTTCGCCATGACGCTGCCGAACCCGTTGGCGCCGGTGCTCGCCGTCATCAACGCCCTCGCCTGGTACGTCGCCGGCTTCGCCGTCCCCGGGTGGACCACCGATGCGGGCCTGCTGCTCAGCACCCTCGCCGCGACCCTCGCGGTCTGGGGCATCCAGCAGATGATCACCCGCAACGCCCAGCTGATGGCGGCCCGCGAGGAGAACGCCCAGCTGGCGGTCGAGGACGAGCGGAACCGGTTCGCCCGCGACCTGCACGACATCCTCGGCCACTCCTTGACCGTGATCACGGTCAAGGCCGAGCTCGCCAACCGGCTCTTCGAGGTCGACCGCGACCGTGCGAAGGCCGAGATCGAGGACCTGGAGCGGCTGGCCCGCGACGCGCTCGCCGACGTACGCCGTGCGGTGGAGGGGTACCGCGAGCTGACGCTTCCCGGCGAGATCGCCCGCGCCCGGATGGCGCTCGAGGCGGCCGAGATCCGCGCCGACCTGCCCAACTCGACCGACGACGTACCGACCGAGCTGCGCGAGCTGTTCGCGTGGACGGTGCGAGAGGGAGTGACGAACGTGATCCGGCACAGCGGAGCGCAGACCTGCACGGTCCGGCTGACGCCGGCGAGTGCCGAGGTGATCGACGACGGCCGCGGAGGCAAGGGCGGTGGCGGGGCGCTGGGCAACGGCCTGGTCGGCCTGCGCGAGCGTGCCTCCGCGGTCGGCGCGGAGGTCAGCGCGGCCCCGGCGGACGGCGGCTTCGCGCTGCGGGTGACCGTCGCATGAGTACGCCGATCCGGCTGCTGCTCGCCGACGACCAGGCCCTCGTGCGGGGTGCCCTGTCGGCGCTGCTCGAGCTCGAGTCGGACCTCGTGGTCGTGGCCGAGGTCGGCTCGGGCGACGACGCGGTCGCGAAGGCCGCCGAGCTGCGGCCCGACGTGGCGCTGCTCGACGTCGAGATGCCCGGCCTGGACGGGATCTCCGCCACCGCCGAGGTGATCAAGGCGTCGCCGGGCACCCGGGTGCTGATCGTGACCACCTTCGGCCGCCCCGGCTACCTGCAGCGCGCGCTGCGCGCCGGCGCCTCGGGCTTCGTCGTCAAGGACACGCCGGCCGCGCAGCTGGCCGACGCGGTGCGGCGCGTCCACCAGGGGCTGCGCGTCGTCGACCCGGCGCTCGCCACCGACTCGCTGGTCAGCGGCCAGTCGCCGCTGACCGCCCGGGAGACCGACGTCCTGAGGGCCGCGCGCAGCGGGGCGTCGGTGGCCTCGATCGCGAAGACGCTGTTCCTGTCGGACGGGACGGTCCGCAACCACCTCTCGGCGGCGATCGGCAAGACGGGCGCGGTCAATCGCACCGAGGCGGTGCTCATCGCGGAACGCAACGGCTGGTTGTGAAGTCCAACGACCCGGTGCAGCGGATGTCGGCCGGAAGTAGTAGCGTTTTCAACATGCCGGAACCACGGGAAGTCGGCTGGGACGCCCATCGCGCCGCGGTGGAGCGGCTCGCCGCGTCGTACGAGCGGATCGCGCCGGGGCAACCGGTGCGCCTCGCGAAGCGCACCACGAACCTGTTCCGCCAGCGCGCGGCCTCCGAGGCCCCCGGTCTGGACGTCGGCGGCCTCGCCGACGTCATCGTGGTGCTGCCCGACAGCCCCGACGGGCCGGTCGCCGAGGTGCAGGGCATGTGCACCTACGAGCGCCTCGTCGACGCGACGCTGGCCCACGGCCTGATGCCGTACGTCGTCCCCCAGCTGCGCACGATCACCCTCGGCGGCGCGGTCACCGGGCTGGGCATCGAGTCGACCAGCTTCCGCAACGGCCTGCCGCACGAGTCGGTCGTCGAGATGGACGTGTTCACCGGTGCCGGCGAGGTCGTCACGACGCGGCCCGGCGAAGACCTGTTCGACGCCTTCCCCAACTCCTACGGCGCCCTGGGCTACGCGACCCGGCTGCGGATCCGGCTGGAGCGGGTGCCCGGCAACGTGGCGCTGCGCCACGTCCGGTTCGAGGACGCCGCGTTGCTCGCCAAGACGATCGGCGAGATCACCGCCACCAAGGAGTACGACGGCCAGCGGGTCGACGGGCTCGACGGGGTCGCGTTCGCCCCGGACGAGCTCTACCTGACGCTGGCGAGGTTCACCGAAGAGGGTGGGGTCACCTCCGACTACGCGGGCCAGGAGATCTACTTCCGCTCGATCCAGGAGCGCGAGACCGACCTGCTCTCGGCGTACGACTACCTGTGGCGGTGGGACACCGACTGGTTCTGGTGCTCGGGCGCGTTCGGTGCGCAGGACCCGCGCATCCGCCGGGTGTGGCCGCGCCGCTGGCGCCGCTCCGACGTCTACATGCGGCTGCTGCACCTCGATCGCCGCTTCGGCATCGCCGACCGGCTCGACCGGCGCGCGGGCCGGCCGCTGCGCGAGCGGGTGGTGCAGGACATCGAGGTCCCGCTGGACCGGCTGCCCGAGTTCCTGTCCTGGTTCGACCAGGAGATCGGGATGCGGCCGGTATGGCTGTGCCCGCTGGTGGCGACCCGCCCCTGGCCGCTCTACCCGCTTGAGGCGGGGGCGCCGTACGTCAACGTCGGCTTCTGGGGCACCGTCCATGTCGGCCCCGATGCCGTCGACAGCCCGCGCAACCGGGCGATCGAGACCAAGGTGCACGAGCTGGGCGGACATAAATCGCTCTACTCCGACGCTTTCTATGACGAGCCGACCTTCGCGGCGCTCTACAACACCGGCCACCTGGACCGGGTCCGCGAGCGCTTCGACCCCCAGGGCCGGCTGACCAACCTCTACGACAAGGCGGTGAAGCGGCGATGAGCGTGAAGATCGCACCGGCCATCGACTCCCTCTTCGACGGTGGGCTCCCGTTGCAGCTCACGGCGTACGACGGCAGCAGCGCCGGCCCGACCGACACCGGCCACAGCATCGAGCTGGTGCGCCCGCGCGGGCTGGCCTACATCCTCACCGCCCCCGGCGACCTCGGCCTGGCCCGGGCGTACGTCGCCGGCGACCTGGTGCTGCACGGCTCGCACCCCGGCAACCCCTACGAGCCGTTCAGCCTGCTCAAGAGCCACACCGACTTCGGCACCCCGCGGCCGAGCCAGATCGCCGACCTGGTGCGGGCCCTCGGCATCCGCAACCTGCTCCCGCCGGTGCCCCCGCCGCAGGAGCACCTGCCCGGGTGGCGCCTGCGCGTCGAGGCGCTGCGCAGCAACGTGGTCGAGGCGCTCACCGGGTGGGGCCGCCACTCCCAGGAGCGCGACGCGGCCGCGATCCACCACCACTACGACGTGTCCAACACCTTCTACGAGCGCGTGCTCGGCCCGTCGATGACCTACACCTGTGCGGTCTACCCGACGCCCGACGCGACCCTCGAGGAGGCGCAGGCCCACAAGTACGACCTGATCTGCCGCAAGCTCGACCTGCAGCCCGGCCAGCGGCTGCTCGACCTCGGCTGCGGCTGGGGCGGGATGGTCCGGCACGCCGCCAAGCACTACGGGGTGAAGGCGCTGGGCGTCACGCTGTCCAGCGAGCAGGCCAACTGGGCCGAGCAGCGGATCAAGGCCGAGGGCCTCGACGACGTGGCCGAGGTGCGGTTCTCCGACTACCGCGACCTGGAGGAGACCGGCTTCGACGCGGTGAGCTCCATCGGGCTGACCGAGCACATCGGGGTGGCCAACTACCCGGCGTACTTCAACTTCGTGGCCGACCGGCTCAAGCCCGAGGGCCGGCTGCTCAACCACTGCATCACCCGGCACGACAACCGGAGCAGCGGCGAGGCCGGGGCGTTCATCGACCGCTACGTGTTCCCCGACGGCGAGCTGATCGGCTCGGGCACGATCGTCAGCGCCGTCGAGGATGCGGGCCTCGAGGTGCAGCACCACGAGAACTTCCGCATGCACTACGCCAAGACCCTGCAGGGGTGGAGCGAGAACCTCGTGGAGCACTGGGACGAGTGCGTCGCCGAGACCGACGAGGGCACCGCGCGGGTCTGGGGCCTGTACATGGTGGGCTCGCGGATCGCGTTCGAGCGTAACGAGATCCAGCTGCACCACGTGCTGGCGACGAAGAACTCCGAGGGCGAGAGCGGGTACCCGCTGCGTCACGACTTCGGGGTGTAGTCGGCCGAGCACTAGCCTGGGGTCCGACATGAGCAGACGGGCCGAGGAGTACGCCGCGCAGGTGCTGCGCCGCGAGGAGCTGAGCGACCACTTCGTGCGACTGACCCTCGGCGGTGAGGGCCTCGCCGGCTTCACCTCGACGGGCATCCCCGACGAGTGGGTGGGTCTGATCGTGCCCGGGCAGTTCCAGAGCCGCTACTACACGGTGCGGTCGTGGACCGGCGGCGAGCTCGTGGTCGACGTGGTCGTGCACGAGGTCGGCCTGGTGACCGAGTGGGCGCTGGGCCGGGCCGGCGACCCGGTCGGCCAGACCGTGACGATCACCGAGCCCAAGGGCTCCTTCGCGCTGCCCGACGACGCGAGCTGGCTGCAGCTGGTCGGCGACCTCACCGCGATGCCGGCCATGGCACGGATCGCGGAGACCTACGCCGACCGGCTGCCGGTCCGGATCCACGCCGAGGTGCCGGACGACCCGGCCACGCTGGCCGACTACCTCGCCGGCGACGTCGCGATCACCTGGGCCCAGGGTCACGGCGACGGACTGGCGACGGCCGCGGAGGCGCTCGACCTGCCGGCCGGCACCGGCTACTTCTGGATGGCGGGCGAGTCCGCGCAGATGCGCGCGATCCGCAAGCACCTGATGCGCGAGCGGCAGATGCCGAGCTCGCACTACGACGTGATGGGCTACTGGCGCAAGGTCGCGGAGCGTCAGCTCCGGGCCGTCGACCCGGGCCCGATCTGGCGGGCGGGCAAGGCCGCCGGCAAATCTGATGACGAGATCTGGGCCGACTACGACGCGGCCCAGGCAGGAGCGCAGCAGCAGTGACCGACTTCCCGCACGAGGGCGACGACCTGGACGACGAGCGCGACGAGGACTTCGACGAGGACTTCGACGAGGACTTCGCCGGCCTGCCGGCTCCGGCACCGGCCCCCGCGTCCGTCTTCGGCGGTGACACCCCGGAGGGCTACCGCAGCGGCTTCGCTTGCTTCGTGGGCCGCCCCAACGTCGGCAAGTCGACGCTCACGAACGCGATCGTCGGCCAGAAGATCGTGATCACCTCCGACAAGCCGCAGACCACGCGCACCGTGGTCCGCGGCATCGTCCACCGCGAGGACGGCCAGCTGGTGCTGGTCGACACCCCCGGGCTGCACCGGCCCCGCAACCTGCTCGGCGAGCGGCTCAACGACCTGGTGAAGGCCACCTGGGCCGAGGTCGACGTGGTCGCGGTCTGCTTCCCCGCCGACCAGAAGGTCGGCCCGGGCGACCGGTTCCTCGTCGAGGAGCTGGGCAAGGTCCGGCGTACCGTCAAGATCGCGGTGGCCACCAAGACCGACCTGGTCGACCACGAGCGGCTCGGCGAGCACCTGCTCGACATCGCGCGGCTCGGTCAGGAGACCGGCACCGAGTGGGCCGAGATCGTGCCCGTGTCCTCGGTGTCGGGCCACCAGATCGAGCTGCTCGCCGACCTGCTGGTCGGGCTGATGCCGGAGGGCCCCGCGCTCTACCCCGACGGCGACCTCACCGACGCGCCGGAGGAGATCCTCGCCGCCGAGCTGATCCGGGAGGCGGCGCTGGACGGCGTACGCGACGAGCTGCCGCACTCCATCGCCGTCGTGGTCGAGGAGATGGGCCTGCGCGAGGACCGGCCCGAGGACCGGCCGCTGCTCGACATCCACGCCAACCTCTACGTCGAGCGCGACTCCCAGAAGGGCATCGTCATCGGCAAGAAGGGCGCCCGGCTCAAGGAGGTCGGCACCAATGCGCGCCAGCAGATCGAGGCCCTGCTCGGCACGCCGGTCTACCTCGACCTGCACGTCAAGATCGCCAAGGACTGGCAGAAGGACCCCCGCCAGCTGAGGAAGCTCGGGTTCTGATGCACCGCCTGCTCGTCCTCGTCGCGGCCCTGCTGCTGACGGGTGCGGGTAGCGCCCGGGCGGCGACCTGGACGAACGTGCCGCTGCACACCGACGTCGACTACCAGCTCGGCGGTGGCCGGACGGTACCGGCGCATGTCGGCATCGTGGAGCGCGATCGGACCAGCCGTCCGGTCCCTGGCACGTACAACGTCTGCTACGTCAACGGCTTCCAGACGCAGCCCGATGCGCTGCGCTGGTGGCGGACCCACCACGGGGACCTCGTCCTGAAGCAGGACGGCCGGCCGGTCGGCGACACCGCATGGGGTGAGTGGCTCCTCGACACCCGCACGGCCGCCAAGCGGCAGGCACTCGCCCGGATCGTGGGCGGCTGGATCCGTGGCTGCGCCGCCGACGGCTTCGACGCGACCGAGCTCGACAACCTCGACTCGTTCACCCGCAGCCGGCACCTCCTCACGCGCTCGGACGCGATCGCCTTCGCCCGGCTGCTGGTGGCTCGGGCGCACGACGCCGGCCTCGCCGTCGGCCAGAAGAACCTGGCCGGGTACGACGGGACCCGGATCGGCTTCGACTTCGCCGTGGCCGAGGAGTGCGGCCGCTACCGGGAGTGCGGTCTCTACGCCGCGTCGTACGGGAGCAGGGTGCTGTCGATCGAGTACCGCGCCACCGACTTCGCGTGGACCTGTGCGCACTTCGGCGCTCGGTGGGCCGTCGTGTTGCGCGACCGCGACCTGACGCCGACAGGCGTCCGGCGCTGGTGCTGACCGCCTAGGCCTTGGTCCAGCAGATCCCGTAGTGCTGGTCCAGCGACCAGTCCTCCCGGGTGGGCCACTCGTAGCTGGACTTGAAGCTGAGCGGGTCGCTGGCGGCGGCCGCGGCGGCATCGAGGCAGCGGGTCTTGCCGGCGGCCTTCGCGGCCCTGACGCCGGGGTAGCGGACGCCGCGGATCGGGACGACCGCGATGGCGCGCCAGCTGTGGGCCGCGGAGCACTGGACCCGGTGGAAGCCGCCGGTGCCCGGAGCCGCCGTGCCGCACATCGCCAGCGCGGCGCGGCGCTTCGGCGCCCGGAGGGCTCCGCGCAGGCTGGTGTCCAGGCTCGACAGCGAGTCGGAGTCGGCGACCGCCACCGCATCGCAGCGGAACCAGTTGGCGCCCTGCGCGGACTGCGCGACGGTCGGGGTGAACCAGACGGCGCGGACCATGCTCAGCCGGGTCGCGGCCGTCGTACCGCCCAGGAAGCCGCCGAGGCGCCGCCGGCACGTGCTGGAGACCTGCTGCGAGACGCGGTCGGAGTCGACGGCGAGGAGGTGCCCGTCGACATAGGTGTCGAGCTGGCCGACGTAGTAGGTCTCGGTGGTGTGCGCGCTCGTGCAGGAGGTGGCCGTCGCGTGGCTGGTCGGCGCCACGGCCTGGGCCATCGTCAGCTGGTAGCAGCCGTGCGGCGCGGGAGCGGCCGGGGGAGCCGGGGCGGGCAGGGGCGTGGTCGGTCCGGCGACCGGTGGAGCGGGGTCCGTGCCGCACCCCGCCAGCAGCAGTACGCCGGCGGCGACCAGCCCGAGGCGACGCATCATCGGCGTCATCGGCCCGGTCATCAGCTGGTCGTCATCGCCCAGCAGACCGAGCGCCGGTTGCCCAGCTCCCACTCGGCCTGGTGGAAGAACGTGTAGCCGTACTGGAAGGTCGCGGGGTAGTTCAGCCACGCCTTCACCGAGGTCGCGCAGAACGCGTCGCTGCGGGAGTCGGCCACCCGGTCGCCGGGGTAGGGGTCGCCCGGCTCGCCCAGCTTGATCGTGGTGACCGCGCGCCAGTTGTGCTTCTCCGAGCACGCCACCTTGGTGGCCTGGGGCAGCGTCGGGCCGACGGCGCAGGCGAGCCAGTGGTCGTCGGGCCGGCCGGCGAGCATGCCCTTGGCGTCCGCGGGCAGCGGTCGGTAGGCGGTGCTGGTGGAGTTGCCGCCGACGACGTCGCAGCGGTACCAGCGGGCGCCCTTGCCCCATGCCTTCTCCGAGGGCCGGAACCACGCCCAGCTGATCGTGGTGCGCAGGACCAGGCTCTCGTCGGCACCCACGAACCGCTCGAAGGCCGCGGAGCAGGCCGAGTACGCCCACTTGCTGAGCGACTGCGCGTCGTAGTCGACGTCGGCGAACTGGCCGGGCAGCGGGCCCACGGCGTAGGTCTGCGCGGTGTGCCGGCTCGTGCACGGCACGGTCGAGGTCGCGTTGGCCGGCTGGGCCACGTCGGCCGGCGTCAGCGCCCGGCAGGCGCCGTCGGCCGGAGGGGTCGTCGCGTCGACCTGCGCGGGGTCGGTGTTGGAGCCCTGGTGCTGCGCGCTGCAGGCCGACATCGACGTTGCGGCCAGCGCGAGCGCGAGGATCCCGAGAGCGCTCCGCAGCGTCACACGGCCCCCTTCACAGACTCGCCAGCAGTGCGGCGATCGTAGCGCCCAGCTCGTAGGCGCCCTCCCGCGCCCGCTCGTCGACGTCGCCGATCACACCGAGCACGTCGTACCCCTGCTTCCAGCCGAGCGCGCCCACGATCGACTGCACCGACCGGACGGCGCCGGTGAGGTCGTAGCGCCCGTGCAGCCACAGCCCGTAGGGCCGCCCGGACGTCTCGCCCCTGCCGGCCTCAGCGCCGCCGCTGTCGTCCAGTGCTCCGCCGACCGCCAGGAAGGTGGAGTCGAAGAAGTGCTTGAGGGCGCCGCTCATGTAGCCGAAGTTGGCGGTGGTGCCGAGCAGGTAGCCGTCGGCCGCCAGCACGTCGTCGGCGGTCGCCTCCAGCGCCGGTCGTACGACGACCTCCACGCCCTCGATCGCCTCGTCCCCGGCCCCCGCCACCACCTGCTCGAGCAGGGCCTGCATCGAGCGGCTGGGGGAGTGGTGGACGACGAGAAGCCGGGTCACGTCAACAGCCTAGGGGCTGTTATGGTGGAGACATCATGATGCGCGCACTGCTTCTTAGCGGCCGCAGCGAGGTCTGAAAGCCGGACCCCCTCGCTGCGGAGTGAGTCGCGCGCCCGGCAATCCGTCTTGAACGAAGCCGAGGAAATCATGACCACCATCCCTGCACAGCAGCCCAGCGGAATGCCCTTCGAGCGCTACCGCGCCTTCGAGCCCGTGACGGTCCCCGACCGCACCTGGCCGGACCGCAAGATCACCCACGCGCCGCGGTGGCTCTCCACCGATCTGCGCGACGGCAACCAGGCGCTCATCGACCCGATGAGCCCGGCCCGCAAGATGAAGATGTTCGAGCTGCTGGTCCAGATGGGCTACAAGGAGATCGAGATCGGGTTCCCGGCCGCGAGCCAGACCGACTTCGACTTCGTGCGCCAGCTGATCGAGGGCGACAAGATCCCCGACGACGTACGCGTCTCGGTGCTGACCCAGGCCCGCGAGGACCTGATCGCCCGCACCGTCGAGTCGCTGCAGGGCGCCGACAAGGCGACCGTCCACCTCTACAACGCCACCGCGCCGCTGTTCCAGCGCGTGGTCTTCAACGTCACCGAGGCCGAGTGCATCGCGATCGCGACGCGCGGCACCGAGTGGGTCATGAAGTACGCCGAGCAGCTGCTCACCGGCACCGACTTCGGCTATCAGTACAGCCCCGAGATCTTCACCCAGACCCCGACCGACTTCGCGCTCGAGGTGTGTGAGCGGGTCTCCGACGTGTGGCAGCCCGAGGCGGGCCGCGAGATCATCCTCAACCTGCCGGCGACCGTGGAGATGTCGACGCCGAACACCTACGCCGACCAGATCGAGTACTTCGGCCGGCACCTGACCCGCCGCGAGCACTCCGCGATCAGCCTGCACCCGCACAACGACCGCGGCACCGCCGTCGCCGCGACCGAGCTGGCGCTGATGGCAGGCGCCGACCGCGTCGAGGGCTGCCTGTTCGGCCACGGCGAGCGCACGGGCAACGTCGACCTGGTCACCTTGGCGATGAACCTGTTCAGCCAGGGCATCGACCCGCAGGTCAACCTGTCCGACATCGACGAGATCCGCCGCACCGTCGAGTACTGCACGCAGCTGCCGGTCCACCCGCGCCACCCGTACGCCGGCGACCTGGTCTACACCGCCTTCTCCGGCTCCCACCAGGACGCCATCAAGAAGGGCCTGGAGGACCTGGACCGGATCGCCGCCGAGCAGGGTCGCTCCGTGCGGGAGATCCCGTGGGAGGCGCCGTACCTGCCGATCGACCCGAAGGACGTCGGGCGCACCTACGAGGCGGTCATCCGGGTCAACAGCCAGTCCGGCAAGGGCGGCGTCGCCTACGTGCTGAAGGCCGAGCACAGCCTGGACCTGCCGCGTCGCGCGCAGATCGAGTTCAGCCGGGTCATCCAGCAGCGCACCGACACCGCCGGCGGCGAGGTCACCCCGGACGAGATCTGGGAGATCTTCCAGCACGAGTACCTGGACCGCGAGGAGCCCTACGAGCTCGTCAGCTTCTCCTCGACCACCAGCGAGGACGGCGAGGACCAGCAGGAGGTCCGGCTCGTCGTGCGCGGCGAGGAGCGGACGTTCACCGGTCTCGGCAACGGCCCGGTCGCGGCGTTCGTGGACGGCATGCGCCAGGCCGGCGCGGACATCCGCGTCCTGGACTACGCCGAGCACGCGCTCTCGGCCGGCGGTGACGCCGTGGCCGCGGCGTACGTCGAGTGCGAGATCGCCGGCGAGATCGTGTGGGGCATCGGCATCCACCACAACATCGTCACGGCGTCGCTGCGGGCGGTGGTCTGCGCGGCCAACCGCGCCCAGGCGGTCACGATCCCGTCGGTGCCGATCCCGCCGGTCGGCTGATCCTCCGGAGTTGTGAGTGTGAGGGTGACCCCTGGGTCACCCTCACACTCACAACCCGCTCTCAGCAGCCGGCGGCGAGCACGTAGCAGCGCAGCCTCGGCTCCGCCTTCAGCATCGGGGCGCCCGAGAAGGTGACCAGGGGCAGCGAGGTGCTGACCAGGCTCGGCAGCGCGCTGAGCGGCTGCAGGTAGGTGTCGACCGACGCCGGGTCGACGTAGGGCATGTACAGCTGGCTGCACGACGCCGTGCCGACGCGAGCCGGGTCGGCGGGTCCGTCGTGGCGCAGCGCGTCCATGACCAGGGCGTACGTCGTCGGGTCGACCGTGCCCATCAGCAGGTGCTCGTCGACGTCGGTGGGGCAGACGTCCTGGGTGGCGACGTTCGTGATCCGGCCGGCGCCGGTGTGCAGCGAGGACGAGGAGTTCGCGGCCGTGCTGTTGGGCATGACGACCTCGTCGGTGTGGCTGTAGACCTCGGTGTAGGAGATCCCGGCGAACGTCTCGGCGCGACTGTTGAGCGCCTTGATGAACTGCGCGTCCGCCTGTTGCTGCCACACCGCCGGCGTGCACGTGGCGACACCTGCCGTGCCGCACAGCGGCAGCGCCGTGGTGCCGTGGTTCGAGCCGGCCATCCCGATCACGTCGGCCACCATCGCCCGGGTGTCCGGCCAGAACCGCAACGCCCAGCGCATGCTCATGCCGCCCTGGCTGTGTCCGAGGATGCCGATCCGGCGGTCGGTGCGCGCGTGCATCGTGCGGATCGCGTGCACCAGGTACTGCCCGGCGGTCTGGATGTCACCGAAGGTGTGGAACGGCATGGTCACCGCGCACCAGTAGCGCTTCTGCGCGGTGAACGCCTTCTCGTAGGTCCACGCGTAGTCCTGGTCCGGGGTCACGCTGGTCGCAGGGTTGAGCAGCACCGGCTCGCCGCCGGTGCTCGGGTCGCCGTGGCACGCGAGCGAGGCCTTCAGCTTCGCGGGGTCGACGGAGAGCTTCGGGCCGGGCCGGTCCAGCGGTGCGTACGCCGGCCCCGTGGCCGCCTGGGCCGCCTCGGCCGGGGGCGTGGTGGCCGCGACCGGCACGGCGACAGCGAGGGCGAGCAGGAGCGAGGACAGAGCGGTAACGCGGCGTACCAACATGCCGGTCAAACTACCGAGGGCCGCGGAGGTCACGCCAGGACGCGCAGGGCACCCGGCAGCAGGTCGACCGTCAGCGCGGCCGGGCCGGCCGGCAGCGGAGCCTGCTGCTCGCCGTCCGCGCCCACCGGCACGGGCCCGCCGCCGACGTACGCGCCCGAGAGCCGGACCTGCCGTCCGGTCAGCACGGTGACCTCGGGCAGGTCGACGTGCCCGCCGTCGTACACCTTGGGCAGGGAGCGGATCAGCTCCAGGCGCGACGCCGCCTCGATCACGACCACATCGAGGAGTCCGTCGGAGACCGAGGCGGCCGGGGCGATGGCCATGCCCTTGCCGTAGTAGCGCGAGTTCGCGATCACGACGGTGGCGGCCCGGTGCGTGGTCCGCACGCCGTCGACCTCGAGCACGGCCTGGACCGGCCGATAGGCCGCGAGCGCGCGGACGGCGGCCGTCGGGTACTGCAGCTTGGACGGCATCCACCGCGAGCGGTCCACGATCTCCGAGGCGCGGGCGTCCACGCCGGCGTACACCGAGCCGGCGACGACCGCGGTCGTGCCGTCGCCGGAGGTCGTGCGCAGCAGGTCGATGCGGCGCTCGGCGCCCTCGAGCAGCAGCCGCAGCTGCCCCTCGGGGTCGGTCGGCACGTCCAGCATCCGGGCGAAGTCGTTCCCCCGCCCGGCCGGTACGACGGCGAGCACGCCGTCCGCGTCCATCACCGCGCCGGCGACGGACGAGAGCATCCCGTCGCCGCCGACCGACACCACGACGGCGCCACGGGCGACGGCCTCGCCGACCAGTGCGGGGCTCTCGGCGGCGGTCGTGGTGTAGCTGACCTCCACCTCGGCGCCCGCCTCGCGCAGCGCGCGGGCGAGGGGGACGACGACCCGCGGGCCGGCGCCGCCGCCCGACATCGGGTTGACCAGGAACGAGAACGACCGCGTCACGGGATCAATACTCCCGGGTTGAGGACGCCGACGGGGTCGACGGCGTCCTTGATCGCGTGCAGGATCCGCGCGCCGACCTCGCCGATCTCGGCCGTCAGGTACGGCTTGTGGTCGGTGCCGACCGCGTGGTGGTGGGTGATCGAGGCGCCCGCCGCCACGATCGCCTCGCATGCCGCGGCCTTGGCGGGCAGCCAGCGCGCCAACGGGTCCTCGCCGCCCGGGGCGGCGACGGTGAAGTAGAGCGAGCACCCGGTCGCATAGACGTGGGAGACGTGGCAGAGCACCATCGCGCCCTCGCCCAGGCTGGCCTCGAGCGCCGCCTTCACGCGGGTGTAGAGGTTCTCGCGGTTGCTCCAGAAGGTCACCGTCTCCAGCGTCTCCACGAGGACCCCGGCATCCAGCAGGCTGTCGCGGAGGTACGGCGCGTTGAACCGCCCGTGCGACCAGGAGGTGCCAGGGTCCGCGCCGAGCGCCGTACCGCCCAGGCCGGTGAGGACGTCGGTGACGGCGGCCCGCTTGGCGGCCACGGCGGCCGGCGTGCCCTCGTAGCCGACGATCATCAGGCAGCCGGCGGCGCTGTCGCCGCCGATGCTCTCGGGGTCGGCGAGGTTGATCGCGGTCTCGGCCTCGTCGGAGAGGCGCAGCACGGTCGGCAGCAGGTCGGCCTGCGCCAGGACCCGCATCGCGTCGGCGCCGTCGGCGAAGCTCGGCCAGCGCCAGCCCTCGTACTCCTTGACCTCGGGCAGCGGGCGCACCCGCACGGTCACCTCGGTGATGACGCCGAAGGCGCCCTCGGAGCCGAGGAAGACCTCGCGCAGGTCGGGTCCCGACGCGTTGGCGGGGGAGGTGCCGAGGCGTACGTCGCCGGTGGGGGTCGCGACGCGCAGGCCCACGACCATGGAGTCGAACCGGCCGTAGCCGGCGCTGGACTGGCCGCTGGACCGGGTCGCCGCGAAGCCGCCGATCGTCGCGAACTCGAAGGACTGGGGGAGGTGGCCGAGCATCAGCCCGTGCCGGCCGAGGAGGGCCTCGGCCTCGGGGCCGCGCAGCCCCGGCTCCAGGGTCGCGGTCGAGGAGACCGGGTCGATCGCGAGGAGCCGGCGCATCCGGCCGAGGTCGAGCGAGACGACCCCGGTCAGGCCGGCCGACGACGGGTCGGCGACCAGGCCGCCGGTGACCGCCGTACCGCCGCCGAAGGGGACGACCGCCACCCGCTGCTCCTGGGCCCAGGCCAGCACGGCAGCCACCTCGTCGTGGTCGGCAGGCCGGACCACGACGTCGGGGGCGTCGCCCAGGTCGCCGCTGCGCTGGCGGAGGAGGTCGGGGGTGGACTTGCCGCGGGTGCGCAGGCGGCGTGCGGTCTCGTCGATGGTCACGTTGTCGGCGCCGACGATCGCAGCCAGGGAGCCGACCTGCTCGGCGCTCAGCGACGAGGCGGGGACGCTCACGTCCGTGCGGGCCGGGGTGTCCTGGACCGGGAAGACCAGGGAGACCAGCTCGCGCACGCCGTCGGGCAGGGGAGCGGCCTGGGCGGGGTCGCCCCAGCGGGTGGCGGGCATCTCCGGCTGGAGGTCGGTCGCGGTCTCGGGCGCGCTCAGCTGGTGGGTCATGTGTTACAGTGTGACACATGACGTCACAGCGTCACAAGACCGAGACCCCGACCGCACGCGACGGCTACCTGGACGCGGCCCGCGCGTGCATCCTCGACGTCGGCTGGCGGCGTACGACGCTCACCGAGGTCGCCCGCCGCGCCGACGTCTCGCGGATGACGATCTACCGGGCGTGGCCGGACATGCCGGCGCTGCTCGCCGACCTGATGACGCGCGAGTGGACCGGCGTGGTCGTCGGTGAGGTCGCGCCGGACGGGACGCCGACCCCCGAGCGGCTCGCCGACGCCGTCGTGGCGACGATCGGCGCCCTGCGCGAGAACGAGCTCTTCACCCGGATCGTCCAACTCGACCCCGAGCTGGTGCTGCCCTACCTGCTCGACCGGCGCGGCCGCTCGCAGGAGCTGATCATCGGGCTCCTGGCCGAGGCCGTGCGCGCCGGCCAGGAGGCCGGCACGATCCGCTCCGGGGAGCCGGTCGCCATCGCCCGCGGCCTGGTGCTCGCCTGCCACGGCTTCGTGCTGTCCGCCCCCACCATGCTCGACGAGACCGTCGACCTCCCCGCGCTCGACGCCGAGCTGCACACCCAGCTGACCAGGAGCCTCCAGCCATGACGATCACCGCAGGACTCACCGGCGCGCCGACCGAGGTCGACGTCGTGGTCATCGGCCTCGGCGTGACCGGCGCCGGCGTCGCGCTCGACGCCGCCAGCCGAGGCCTCTCCGTGCTGGCCGTCGACGCCCACGACCTCGCGTTCGGGACCTCGCGCTTCTCCTCGAAGCTGGTGCACGGCGGGCTGCGCTACCTGGCCTCCGGGCAGGTCGGCGTGGCCCACGAGAGCGCGGTCGAGCGCGGCATCCTGATGGAGGTCACCGCGCCGCACCTGGTGCACCCGCTCGCCTCGATCATCCCGCTGGCCGCCACGGTGAGCCGGCCGATGGGCCTGCTGGCCGGTGCCGGCTTCGTCGGCGGCGACCTGCTCCGCCGGGCAGCTCGGACCAGTGGCGACACCCTGCCGCGGCCGCGCCGGCTGAGCGCGGCCGAGACCCGGCGACTCGCCCCGCCCTTGCGCAGCGGTGGCCTGCGGGGCGCCTACCTCGGCTGGGACGGTCAGCTCGAGGACGACGCCCGGCTGGTCACCACGATCGCCCGCACCGCCGCCGACCAGGGCGCCGCGGTCCACACGCATGTCCGGGTGCTGTCGGCGAGCGGCACCACCGTCGAGGTGCGCGACGAGCTGACCGGCGCCACCGCGACGGTGCGGAGCCGGGTCGTCGTCAACGCGGCCGGCGTCTGGGCGAGCGAGCTCGTGGACGACGTACGACTCCGGCCGTCGCGGGGGACCCACCTGGTGCTGCGCGCCGAGACGCTGCCGGGCCTCGACGTCGCGGTGTTCGCGCCGATCCCGGGGGAGACCAACCGGTTCGTGCTGGTGCTGCCGCAGCCCGACGGGCAGTTCTACGTCGGCCTGACCGACGAGCCGGTCGAGGGGCCGGTGCCGGACGTGGCCGAGCCGACCGAGGTCGAGATCGGGTTCCTGCTCGACGTGGTGTCGGCGTCGTTCGCGACCCCGCTGCGGCGCTCCGACGTCGTGGGGGCGTACGCCGGCCTCCGCCCGCTCCTCGACGCGGGCGGCGACTCGACGGCCGACCTGTCCCGCAGGCACGCGGTGCTCACCGGCCCCGACGGCGTGGTCACGGTCGTGGGCGGCAAGCTCACGACGTACCGCCGGATGGCGCAGGACGCGATGGACGCGGCCGTCGCGGCGGGCGGTCTGTCCGCCGGACCGTGTGTCACGGCGCGGCTGCCGCTGGCCGGCGCCGCCTCCCGCGAGGACCTCGCCGAGGCCATCGCCCGTGCCGGTCACCCGGGCAGGGCCCGCCTGATCCGGAGGTACGGCGCCGACGCCGACCTCGTCCTCACCGCGTCCCGCACCGCCACCGGGTGGGCGGACGAGGAGCTGCTGGCCCCGATCGTCCCCGGCAACGCCGCCATCGCGACCGTCTGGGCCGAGCTCGTCTTCGGCGTCACCCACGAGGGAGCCGCCACCGTCGGCGACCTGCTGGACCGGCGTACCCGCATCGGACTGGTGCCGGCCGACCGCGAGCTGGCCGTCCCCGCGGCCGAGAAGGTCCTCGCCCTCCTCTCCGCGAGTTGCTAGTTCTGGTCCCGCGAGTTCTGGCTTGTGGTTGACCGAAACCCGGGATTCGGTCGACCACAAGCCAGAACTCGCGCTCAGGCGGGCCGGGGCTGCCGGACCGCGACCCGGAGCTGGTCCGCGGAGTGGGCGATGACGTCGGAGATCAGCTCGGTGGTGCGGGGGTCGTCCAGGGCGCCGTTGACCAGGCGCAGCACGGTGTCGGCGATCATCGTGACCAGGTCGTCGTGGAAGGGCAGCCGGCGCAGCTTGCCGGTCGCCTGGTCGTTGCGGACCAGCTCGAGCACCAGCTGCTCGAGCTCGGCGCGGTTCTCGTCGAGCGCCGAGCGGACGTTGGCGGCGTAGGTCCCGGCGCGGATCACGTCGACGACCTCGTCGAGGACGGCGATGGTGATCGGCCGCTTGATGGCGGTGACGATCGGGTCGGAGAAGTGCCGCACCAGGTCGGCGGTGACGCGGTCGCCGAGCACGTTGTCGGTGCGGTCGACGGTGCGGACCAGACGGGCGACCAGCACCGCCAGCAGCACGGCCTTCCACTCGCCGACGGTCGGGACGATGAAGGGGAACAGCGCGATCACCTCCCACCACTGCTTGCGCAGCAGCCGACGGCCGGCCCGGAACCGCAGCCACCGCCAGCAGATCGCCAGCGCGAGCAGCACGCAGATGACGAGGTCCGCGACCAGGACCCCGTGGTGCAGGTCGTGGTGGCGCGGCGGGAGGAACAGCAGCCAGCCGTTGGTGACCACCGAGGCCCAGGTGAGGATGACGAGGGTCCAGTCGGCCACGGATCCGCGGGGTCGCGTCGGTGCGCCGTACCGGGCTGTGTCGGTCATGAACTGCACAATAGGGAAGTGCCTCTCTATCGCGACGAGGCGATCGTGCTGCGCACCCACAAGCTGGGGGAGGCCGACCGCATCATCACCCTGCTGACCCGCCACCACGGTCGGGTCCGCGCGGTGGCCCGCGGCGTGCGTCGTACGACGTCGCGGTGGGGCTCCCGGCTCGAGCCGTTCACCCACGTCGACCTGCAGCTGGCCGACGGGCGCAACCTGGACACGATCACCCAGGCCGACACCCGGGGGGCGTACGCCGCCGAGATCGGCTTCGACTACGACCGCTACACCGCCGGCACCGTGATGCTCGAGACCGCGGACCGCTTGGTCGTGGAGGAGCGCGAGCCCGCGCTGCAGCAGTTCCAGCTGCTGCTCGGCGCGCTGCGGGCGATGTCGTCGGGCGAGCGCGCCCCCGGCCACGTCCTGGACTCCTACCTGCTGCGCGCCCTCGCGGTCGCCGGCTACGCGCCGTCCTTCGTCGACTGCGCCCACTGCGGCCGCCCTCCGGTGCTCGGCACCGGCGAGCTGGTCACGCACCGCTGGTTCAACCCCTCGATGGGCGGCGTGCTCTGCTCGACCTGCCGGATCCCCGGCTCGGCCACGCCCGCCCCCGACACCCTCCTGCTGATGGGTGCCCTGCTCGCCGGCGACTGGCCGGTCGTGGAGGCCGCGGACCCCCGCCACGTCCGCGAGGCCAACGGGCTGGTCGCCGCGTTCACCCAGTGGCAGCTGGAGCGAGGCCTGCGGTCCCTGGCGTACGTCGAGCGCTGAGCCGCGCCCCCTAGGCTGCTCCCCGTGGCCCGCCGTACCCCCGTCCGACCCCCGACCCCGCACCCGAGCGGCGCCCGGCCGCCGGCGATCCCGGCCGAGCTGGTGCCGAACCACGTCGCGATCGTGATGGACGGCAACGGCCGGTGGGCCAAGGAGCGGGGTCTGCCGCGCACGCGCGGCCACGAGCAGGGGGAGTCGAGCCTGTTCGACGTGGTCGAGGGCGCGATCGAGATCGGCGTGAAGGCGGTGTCGGCGTACGCCTTCTCCACCGAGAACTGGAGCCGCAGCCCCGACGAGGTGAGGTTCCTGATGGGCTTCAACCGCGACGTGATCCGCAGGCGGCGCGACGAGATGCACGAGCTCGGCGTGCGCGTGCGGTGGGCGGGGCGCGCACCGCGGCTGTGGAAGTCGGTGATCAAGGAGCTGCAGGTCGCCGAGGAGCTGACCAAGGACAACGACGTCTGCACGTTGACGATGTGCGTCAACTACGGCGGCCGGGCCGAGCTCGGCGACGCCGCCAAGCGCCTGGCGCAGGACGTCGCCCGCGGCCGCCTCAACCCCGACAAGGTCGACGACCGCACCCTCGGCCGCTACCTCTACGTCCCCGAGCTGCCCGACGCCGACCTGATCTGGCGCACGTCCGGCGAGCAGCGGCTGAGCAACTTCATGCTCTACCAGGCGGCCTACAGCGAGTTCGTCTTCTCCGACGTGCTCTGGCCCGACGTCGACCGCCGCCACCTGTGGCAGGCCATCGACACCTACGCCCGCCGCGACCGCCGCTACGGCGGAGCGGTGCCGAACGAGTCCGCCTAGGCCCGTACGCCGACGCGCCGGCGCCGCAGCAGCACGCCGGCCGGCCACGCCACCACGAAGCAGGCCAGCGCCAGGAGCACGATGCTCGGGCCGGGGGCGACCGTGGCGTGGAAGGACGCGAACGTCGAGATCAGCAGGCCGCCGAGCGAGGCGACCAGGCCGAGCACCATCGCGAGGCCGAGGGTGCTGCGGAACGTCCGGGTCAGCTGCTGCGAGGTCGCGACGGGGATCACCATCAGCGCGGAGACCAGCAGCAGCCCGACGGTGTGCATCGCGACGGTGACGCTGACGGCGGCGAGGGTCGCGACCAGCAGGTTGTAGAGCCGCACGGGCAGCCCGGCGACCTGCGCGAAGTCGCGGTCGTTGGCGACGGCGTACAGCTGCGGCGCCAGGCCGAGGCCGATCACCAGCACGACCGCGGCGAGTGCCATCGTGATGAGCACGTCGCTGATGCCGATGGTGGTGATCGAGCCGAACAGGTACTGCTGGAGCGTCGCCGCGGACTTGCCCGCCAGCCCGGACAGCAGCACGCCGCCCGCCAGGCCGCCGTAGAAGAGCAGGGCCAGGGCGACGTCGCCGCCCGCGTGCCCACGCTCGCGGATCAGCTCGATGGCGATGGCGCCGAGGACGGCCACGATGACCGCGGTCCAGGTCGGTGAGGTCCCGGTGAGCAGGCCGAGCGCCACACCGGTGACGGCGACGTGGCCGAGGCCGTCGCCCATCAGGGAGAGGCGGCGCTGCACCAGGTAGGTGCCGACGATGGGTGCGGCCAGGCCGGTGAGCGTGGCCGCGATCAGCGCACGCTGCATGAAGCCGTAGGAGAACAGGTCCCAGGCGCTCATTCGTGATCACACTCCAGCGGTGAGGCGACCTGCGGGGTCGGTGGGTGGTCGTGCGGCACCGGGAGCTCGTGGTGGTGATGGCTGTGCTCCTCGCCGAAGAACACCGGCCCGTGCACGTCGTGGTCGGCCAGCGGTACGCCGTCGTACGCCTTGTGACCGTCGCGCATCACAACCGTCCGGTCGACCAGGCCCGCCAGGGGGCCGAGCTCGTGGGCGACGAGCACGATGGTGCGGCCCTGCTCCTTGAGCAGCCGCAGGGTGTCGGCGAGCACCTGCTGGTTCGCGGCGTCGACGCCGGCGGTGGGCTCGTCGAGGAAGAACAGGTCGGGCTCGCCGGCCAGGGCGCGCGCGATGTAGGCGCGCTGCTGCTGGCCGCCGGAGAGGTCGGTGACCGGGTCGTGGACGCGGTCGCTGAGGCCCACCGTCTCCAGGGCCGCCGCGACGATCCGGCGGTCATCGCGCGAGAGCGGCCGGAACAGCCCGCGGCGCCCGAGCCGGCCGGAAGCCACGACCTCGCCGACCGACGTGGGGATGCCCGACGCGGCGCTCGCGCGCTGGGGCACGTAGCCCAGTCGCGGCCAGTCCTTGAAGCGCTCCACCGGGTCGCCGAACAGCCGCAGCGAGCCCGCGGCGAGCGGTCGCAGGCCGGTCAGGGCCCGCACCAGCGTGGACTTCCCCGAGCCGTTGGGCCCCATCAGCGCGATGAAGTCACCGTCCTCGACCCGTAGGTCGACGTCGCTGATCAGCAGGCGCCCGCCGGCGGCGACAGCACCCCCGGTCAGCTCGATCGGCGGCGGGTTCACCGGCAGCCGTTCGCAGTGCGGAGTGCTGCGAGGTTGGAGCGCATGAGGGAAAGGTAGTCGTCGTGCGAGGTCGCCGAGCTGAGTCCCTCGATCGGGTCCAGCACGGCGGTCTGCGCGCCGGTGTCGTGCGCGATGGTGTGCGACAGCGCGGGCGACACCAGTCGCTCGCCGAAGACCGTCGTGATCCCGTCGCTGTGGATCAGTCGCTGCAACCGGCCGAGGTCGGCCGGGGTCGGCTCGGCGTCGGGGGAGAGGCCGGCGATGGGCTCGATGTCGAGGCCGTAGCGCCACAGGTAGCCGAAGGCGTTGTGGCTGACGACGATCACGTTCCGCTCGCAGTGCGCGAGCCCCGCCGTGTAGGCGCGGTCCAGCGCGGTGAGCTCGGTCGTGAGGACGTCCGCGTTGGCGTGGTACGACGCCGCGTCGACCGGGTCGACCGACGCCATCTTGTCGGCGAGGGCCCGGCCGACCGCCGCGAGCTTGAGCGGGTCCTGCCAGAAGTGCGGGTCGAGGTCGCCGAGGTCCTTGGCCGACTCCTCGGCCTCCTGGTCGGAGGTGACGCCGGCGTGGTGGCTCACGTCGTCGTGGCCGCCATGGGACAGCGGCTCGAGGCCGGCGACCGGCGTCACGTCGAAGGCGGCGTCGGGGTCGGCCTGGGTGACGGCCTGGTCGACGGCGGCCTGCAGGCCCTTCTCGTAGACGATCACGTCGGCCGAGACGACGTCACCGACCTCCTTGGGCGTGAGCTCGAGGTCGTGCGGCTCGGCGCCGGGCTGGGTCAGGTCCTCGACCTGGGCGTGGTCGCCGACGACCTGCTGGGCCATCCACTGCAGCGGGTAGAGGCCGGCCACGACCGTCAGTCCGTCGCTCGCGTTCGGGCCGTCGTCGGAGAATGCGGCGCATCCGGACAGGGCGAGCGCCAGCGTGGCGACTCCGAGGATCGGCTTCAACATGAGAACGATTCTCATTTACATCTGAACCGGGTGTCAAGCCCGAGCCGTAGGATCGGCCCGTGCTGGTCGTCAACCGTTTCCGAGGCGATGACGCGCTCCGCGCCGACCTCGAGTCGGTCCTCGCCCTCCTCGCCGCCCGGCCGGGCTACCTCGACGGCGCGATCGGGCGCAACCTCGACGAGCCGGACCTGTGGGTGCTCAGCACCCGCTGGGAGGGGGTGGGCGCCTACCGGCGGGCCCTGTCGTCGTACGAGCTGAAGATGTACGGCGTCCCGGTGCTCAGCCGCGCGATCGACGAGCCCGGCGCCTATGAGCTGGTGGAGCCGAGCGGAGTGCTGAACGAGGCCGGCACCCGCGTAACCTAGGGGCCGACCTCCAAGACCGCACGGCAGCCGGCCGCGCGGCCCGAACCGAAGGAACCCCTGTGGCCAAGCCGCCTCCCTCCACCGTCGACAACGTCGTCTCCCTGGCCAAGCGCCGCGGATTCGTCTACCCGTGCGGCGAGATCTACGGCGGCACCCGCTCGGCCTGGGACTACGGCCCGCTGGGTGTGGAGCTGAAGGAGAACATCAAGCGCCAGTGGTGGCGCTCGATGGTGCAGAGCCGCGACGACGTGGTGGGCCTGGACTCCAGCATCATCCTGCCGCGCCAGACGTGGGAGGCCTCCGGCCACGTCGCGACCTTCAACGACCCGCTGACCGAGTGCCAGTCGTGCCACAAGCGCTACCGGGCCGACCACCTGCAGGAGGCGTACGCCGAGAAGAAGGGCATCGCCGACCCGGACACGGTGCCGTTGAGCGACATCGCCTGCGCCAACTGCGGCGCCCGCGGCGCGTGGACCGAGCCCAAGCAGTTCTCCGGCATGCTCAAGACCCACCTCGGCGTGCTCGAGGACGAGTCCGGCCTGCACTACCTGCGCCCCGAGACCGCGCAGGGCATCTTCCTCAACTTCGCCAACGTGGTCACCAGCCAGCGGATGAAGCCCCCGTTCGGCATCGCCCAGATGGGCAAGAGCTTCCGCAACGAGATCACGCCGGGCAACTTCATCTTCCGCACCCGCGAGTTCGAGCAGATGGAGATGGAGTTCTTCGTCAAGCCGGGTGAGGACGAGGAGTGGCACCAGTACTGGATCGACACCCGCCTGGCCTGGTACGTCGACCTCGGCATCAAGGCCGACAACCTGCGGCTCTACGAGCACGCCAAGGAGAAGCTGAGCCACTACTCCAAGCGCACCGTCGACATCGAGTACCGGTTCAACTTCGCGGGCTCGGAGTGGGGCGAGCTCGAGGGCGTCGCCAACCGCACCGACTTCGACCTGTCCACGCACATGGAGCACTCCGGCCAGGACCTGCGCTACTTCGACCAGGCGGCCAACGAGCGCTACACGCCCTACGTCATCGAGCCGGCGGCCGGCCTGTCCCGCAGCCTGATGACCTTCCTGGTCGACGCGTACCACGAGGACGAGGCGCCCAACACCAAGGGCGGCGTCGACAAGCGCACCGTGCTGCGCCTCGACCCGCGCCTGGCCCCGGTCAAGATCGCCGTGCTGCCGCTGAGCCGCAACGCCGACCTGACGCCGAAGGCCAAGGACCTCGCCGCCGAGCTCCGCAAGAACTGGTACGTCGACACCGACGACTCCGGCGCCATCGGCCGTCGCTACCGCCGCCAGGACGAGGTCGGTACGCCGTACTGCGTGACCGTGGACTTCGACACCCTCGAGGACCAGGCCGTCACGGTCCGCGAGCGTGACTCGATGAGCCAGGAGCGGGTGGCGCTGGACAAGCTGACCGCCTACTTCGCCGAGCGGTTCGTGGGGTGCTGAGGTCGTGAGCCGTCGGATCCTCGGGGTGACCGCAGCGCTCGCGCTGGCACTGTCCGCGTCGGCGTGCGGCGGCTCGGCCAGACCGCAGGCGGGTCCGAGCGACTCGTCCTCGCCGACGGTCGCGCCGTACCTCACCGCGGTGCCGTCCGGGGTGTCGCTGACGACGCCGGGCACCACCTTGAAGCTCGGCGAGCACGCCGTCATCGCGTGGCACCCGAAGGTCTCCGAGACCGCCGTGCTCGACGTCCAGGTCACGCGGATCGAGCGCACGACGTACGACAAGTCCTTCCAGGGCTGGAAGGTCAGCCCGACCCTGGCCGCCACGACGCCGTACTTCGCGCGGGCCGTGGTCACCAACGTCTCCGACGCGCCCCTGGACAAGATCGTCGTGCCGATCTGGGCCGAGGAGGACAGCGGGACGCTCGTCGCCACCCAGCCGTTCCAGAAGCGCGTCTTCGAGCCGTGCCACCCGTACGTGACGCCGGAGTCGTTCGCGCCCGGTGCGCGGATCGACATGTGCTTCGTGTTCGCGATCTCGCCGGGCCAGGACCTCCGGTCGGTGACCTTCCGGCCCTACGACGACAGCAACGAGCCCCTCGAGTCGATCACCTGGAAGGGTCACATCAGCTCGAAGGTCCAGCCGCCCGTGACCAAGAAGAAGCACACGAAGGCGAAGAGGAAGCCGACCCAGAAGGCCACGAAGCAGTGACCCTGCGGCTCGGCTCGCTCGAGGTCGCGACGCCGGTCGTCCTCGCGCCGATGGCGGGCGTCACGAACGCGGCGTTCCGCCGGCTGTGTGCGGAGTACGGCGCCGGCCTCTACGTCTGCGAGATGATCACCAGCCGCGGGCTGGTCGAGGGCGACGAGACCACCAAGCGGATGCTGGTCTTCGACGAGCTCGAGTCGGTGCGCTCGGTCCAGCTCTACGGCACCGATCCGGCGTACGTCGCCAAGGCCGTCACCATCCTGTGCGAGGAGTACGACGTCCGCCACGTCGACCTCAACTTCGGCTGCCCGGTCCCCAAGGTCACCCGCAAGGGCGGCGGGGGCGCGCTGCCCTGGAAGCGCGGGCTGCTCGGCCGGATCCTGGAGCAGGCGGTCGCGGCCGCGGCGCCGTACGACGTGCCGGTGACGATGAAGACCCGCAAGGGCATCGACGAGGACCACCTCACCTACCTCGACGCCGGCCGGATCGCGCAGGAGGCTGGTGTGGCGGCGATCGCCCTGCACGGCCGCACCGTCTCCCAGGCCTACTCCGGCACCGCCGACTGGGAGGCCATCGCCGAGCTGAAGCAGACCGTCACCGAGATCCCGGTGCTGGGCAACGGCGACATCTGGGAGGCCTCGGACGCCCTGCGGATGGTCGAGGAGACCGGCGTCGACGGCGTCGTCGTCGGCCGCGGCTGCCTGGGCCGCCCCTGGCTCTTCCGCGACCTCGCCTCGGCGTTCGGCGGCGACCCTGTCACGACCCTCCCGAACCTCGGCGAGGTGGCGGTCATGATGCGCCGCCATGCCGAGCTGCTGAGCGAGCACATGGGGGAGGAGCGGGGCTGCAAGGAGTTCCGCAAGCACGTCACCTGGTACCTCAAGGGCTTCCCCGCTGGGGGTGACCTCCGTCGCACCCTCGGCCTCATCGACTCGCTCGCGACCCTCGACGAGCTGCTCGCTGGCCTGGACCACGGCGCCCCGTTCCCGACCTCCGAGCTGGGCGCTCCCCGCGGGCGTCAGGGCGCTCGCCGGGCCAAGGTGGTGCTGCCCGAGGGGTGGCTCGACGACGCCGACGGCTCCCAGATCCACCTCACCGAGGACGTGACGGAGACCACCGGCGGATAGGTCCGCGGATTCGGCGCGCTCGCGCGGGATGTGTCATCGTCGATGACCGACCCCACCCCAGCAGCACCGAGACAGCATCCGCGAAACGAAGGAATCAGCGCCGTGGCCATCAGCCACAAGCGGGAAACCGCACGCCGCAGGCCCAAGGCCGCACTCATCGCCGGCCCCCTCGCCGTCCTCGCGACCGGTGTCACCGTCGCCGTCGGAGTCCTCGGCTCCCACCCGGCCACGACCCTCGCAGCCGACAGCACCCAGGCCGACCTCGCGGCCGTGACGCACGGGGCGACCCGCCCCGCGACCCTGTCGCGCAGCTACCAGCGCCCCACGTCCCCGGCCGCGCTCACGCCCGAGCCGCTGGTGACGAGGTGGACCACCGACGACCTCAACCTCTGGACCGGCCCCGAGGACGGAGCCGCCCAGCGCGGCGAGATCAAGGCGCGCTCGCGCGTGCAGGCCACCGGCGCCGTGCAGTCCGGCCGCGTGGAGATCGTCGTCGACGGCCGCAACCTGTGGGTCACCGCGGGCTACCTGGCGAAGAACAAGCCGCCCGCGGACCCCGCGCAGCAGGGCCTCGTCTTCACGGCCTGCGGCGACATGGGCGTCACCCGCGGGCTGGTGCCCGACATGATCCGGGCCTACGAGGCCGTCTGCAACGCCTTCCCCGCAGTGACGTCGTACGGCGGCCTCGGCCCCCGCGAGGAGCACAACACCGGTCACGCCGTCGACGCGATGGTCTACTCCGACAGCGCCCTCGGCCAGCAGATCGCCGACTTCCTCGTCGCGCACGCCAGCGAGCTCAACCTCTACGACGTGATCTGGGAGCAGCACATCTGGACCCCCGTGCGCGCCTCCGAGGGCTGGCGGCTGATGCCGAACCGGGGCTCCGCCACGGCCAACCACATGGACCACGTGCACTTTGCCGTGAACTGACGTCGAGCGCGTCGCCGCTGGCGGCGCCTTGCCTCGCGTGGCCGCCTCGGCTTCTCCGGTCGCTGGCGCTCCCTGCGTCGCCTCGTCGCCCACGCTCGGCAACCGGCGCCGGCGGCGCCGCGCTGCCGACGCAGTTCACCGCGGTTGTCTCTCGTAGGTCCTGCCTTGGTCTGGCGGCAAGACCTGGGCACGGTCGCGGGGCTGGGTCTGGCGGCAAGACGTGGGCGTTGGCGCGGCGGTAAGACTTGGGCGTGGTCCCGCCGCTCAGGTCCAGAGCTTGAAGACCTCGATGACGAGCCACACCGACGAGATGGTCATGGCCCAGCCCAACATCCGGTCGACGTCCTTGGGGAGCGTGACCGAGCCGACGGCGAAGACGCGCCACGAGCTGAGGCCCAGGAAGACAGCGAACATCGCCGCCGATCGAGCGAGATCTGCGAGGTACATCGGGCGCCTCCCTGTGGTCCTGAGCGGATGTCACCCTTCCAACGAGCGGGCGGGGCGCACGCGACGGCCGGAGAGGGAAGACTTGCAGCCGATAGGGTTCCGGCGTGGACGCGGTCGAGGGGCGGTACGACGAGCATGCGCGTGAGCGCATCGTCCCCGAGCCGCCCAAGCGCGTGGATGCGCCGGTGCGGCTGCCGTTCGAGCGCGACCGGGCCCGGGTGGTGCACGCGGCCTCGTTCCGCCGCCTGGCCGCCAAGACCCAGGTGCTGGGGCCGAGCAGCGACGACTTCGTCCGCAACCGGCTCACCCACAGCCTCGAGGTCGCCCAGATCGCCCGTGACCTGTCGCGCGCGCTGGGCAGCCACCCCGACATCGCCGAGACGGCGGCGCTGGCCCACGACCTCGGCCACCCGCCGTTCGGTCACAACGGCGAGCGGATCCTCGACGAGCTCGCGGCCGACTGCGGCGGCTTCGAGGGCAACGCGCAGACCCTCCGGCTGCTCACCCGGCTGGAGTCCAAGACGCCCTCGGCCGGCCTCAACCTGACCCGGGCGACCCTCGACGCCTGCACCAAGTACCCGTGGGGCAGGGGACAGGGGCCCGACCCCGCCAGCGCCAAGTTCGGTGTGTACGCCGACGACCTGCCCGCCTTCGCCTGGGCCCGTGCGGCGGCGCCGGCGGGCGAGCGCTGCGTCGAGGCCCAGATCATGGATCTCTCCGACGACGTCGCGTACTCGGTCCACGACGTCGAGGACGGCGTCGCCGCCGGGATGATCGACCTGCTCGACCTGGACGAGGCGGCCGTCCTGACCACGGCCGCCGCCTGGTTCGGCACGGCCGACGGCGACGCGCTCACGGCCGCGCTGGCCCGGCTGCGGGAGGTCGGCAGCTGGCCGGCGTCGTCGTACGACGGGACCCGGGGAAGCCTGGCGGCGCTGAAGAACCTGACCAGCGACCTGATCGGCAGGTTCTGCGGCGCGGTGCAGCAGGCGACGTTCGCCGCGAGCGACGGGCCGTTCGTGCGCTACGCCGCGGGGCTCGTGGTCCCGGACGAGACGTGGGCCGAGATCACCCTGCTCAAGTCGGTCGCCGCGCACTACGTCATGCAGGACGCCGGCCGGATCGCCGCCCAGGAGCGCCAGCGCGAGCTGCTCGCCGAGCTGGTCGAGACGCTGGCCGGGCGGGGGAGGGACGGCCTGGACCAGAGCTTCGCCGAGGACTGGGACCTGGCAGCCGACGACGCGGCCCGGATGCGGGTCGTGATCGACCAGGTCGCGTCGCTGACCGACGCCAGCGCCGTCACCCGGCACGCCGACCTCTGCCGCTGACCGACCGGCCAAAAGCGGATCGGCCGCGACTCCCGGAGGAGTCACGGCCGATCGGCGTACCGTGCGGGCGTCAGCCGGTGACGGGCGCCCGGGTGTGGGTCGGCGTCGGGGTCGGCGCGTTGGAGGTCACGGTGCGGCTCGAGACGTTGCCGCAGGTGGCCGAGGTGACGATGATCTCCTGGTTCTGCAGGATCGGCAGGTCGATCACGATGCCGTCGACGGTGAAGCTTCCGTCGGAGTTCGTGGTCTGGCGGTTCGTCTCGATCTTCACCACGCCGGGGATCTCGACCTTGGCGTTCTTCTGGTTGGTGTCGACGTTGATCGGCAGGCCCAGCAGGTTCAGGTTCGCGACGTTGAACGTGCCGGTGTGGCCGTGGCACTCGGTCGTGACCGCGTCCGCGCCCACGACGCTGGCGGTGCCCGCGAGGACCGCGCACAGACCGGAGAGGTCCTTGGGCAGCAGCTTCGACAGGTCGATCGCCGTGACCAGGCTGAGGTCGATGCCCGTGCCACCGCTGACCTGGTTGAGCAGCGGGCCGAGGACGGTGGTGCTGATCGTGCCGAGGACCGGGTCGACCGCGCCGGTGACCTGGCTGACCGGCACCTGCTTGAGCGCGTCGCAGACGGGCTGGAGCTGCGAGGTGAGCTGCGAGAGCTGGCTGGCGAGGGCGTTGAGGCCGCCGCCGATGACCCCGAGGTTGGCGACGTCGGAGTGCGCGTAGCCGTTCTTGGCCTTGACGTTGACGACGCCACCGGAGAGCAGCGGGTTGGTGGGGATGCCCACCAGCGAGTCGGTCACCAGGGAGCCCGTGGTCGAGGTGACCGTCGGGGTCTTCTGGATCGGGATCAGCCCCGTGGCGACGAGCCCGTACGCCGAGGACGGCGCCTGAGCGGCGTCGCTGGACGACAGGCCACCGACCAGCGCGACGGACGCACCGGCGGCGACGAGCGCGAGCGTGCCGCCCACTGCCGCGAGTTGGCGCTTGAACTTCATGGGCTTCCCCTTTTCCTTCACATGGGCACGGTACGGGCCGATCCCGTTCTCCGCTGGCAAATCAGGTGTTCGTGATGAGAACCGCTGTCCCCAGCGGGATGGTGCTGAGCCGCTCCAACGCGTCGGAGGGCACTCGGATGCAGCCGTGGGACACGGCCTGTCCGAAGACTGAGGGGTCGTTCCACCCGTGGATCGCCACCGTTCCCGGACCTCCGCCGAAGCTGTCGAGGGTCTGGCTGTGGGTGCCGAGCGGCAGGATGATCGGGGTGTAGGACTGGCCGTCGTCGACGACCTGTCCGAGCAGGAAGGTGCGGCCGGTCGGGGTCGGCGTACCGGAGGCACCGATCGCCACGCTCCAGGAACCGACCAGGGTCGTCCCGTCGAAGAGCTGGAGCTGGCGGCTCGCGAGGTGCACCTGGATCTGGTACGACGTCTTCGCGTGGTCCAGCCGGCGGTCCTGCATCCATCCGGTGGAGCCGTCGGGCCGCGACGGGAGCAGGACCTGCACCCAGTCGCCGGCCTCGGCGACCACCGGCAGCCAGGTGTCGCCGAACTGGTGCGGACCGATCTTCGCGAAGGGCCTTCCGTCCGGGGCCGTGTAGAGCGCCGTGAGGTGGCGCGGGTGCACGACGGTGCCGTCGGGGGCGAGGTTCTGGGACCGGTCCCGCGGCGCGGCCGGGACGCGGGCGGCGGTGTCGATCTTCGGCAGCCTCTTGAGGTTGACCTTGATGGGCGCGGCGGCCGGCGCCGGGTCGTCGGTCTTGTTCATCGACCTGATCGCGACGATCAGCCCCGTGCACAGCAGGAGCGTGATCACCAGCGCGATGGGCCAGGAGGAACGCGCACGGGTCGACAGGTCGCTCATGATGTTCCTCCTCCCTCGAAGGCCTGCGCGGAACCCTCCGAACCGCGCAACCGATGTGACCAACGACATGGAGCCTGTCGGGTCACGTCGGGAGAGTACCGGATTCCGGCGTACCCCGACCGCCCTGGCCACGTCGGGCCCCGACAGTAGGATCGCGGCGTGGCAGGCCGGATCCGTGACGAGGACATCGCGGCGGTCCGGGAGAAGGCCCGGATCGACGACGTGGTGTCGGCGTACGTCACGCTCCGCAACGCCGGAGGTGGCTCGCAGAAGGGGCTCTGCCCCTTCCACGACGAGAAGTCGCCGAGCTTCCACGTCAACCCCAGCCGCGGGTTCTTCCACTGCTTCGGCTGCGGGGAGGGCGGGGACGCCTTCACCTTCCTGATGAAGATCGACGGGCTCAGCTTCACCGAGGCCGTCGAGCGGCTGGCCGACAAGACCGGCATCGTGCTGCGCCGCGAGGAGGGTGATGGTGCCGATCGGCCGAAGGGTCCGCCGCGACGACGCCTGATCGAGGCCCACGCCGCCGCGCAGGAGTGGTACGCCGAGCAGCTGCTCACGCCCGACGCGCTGGCCGCGCGCCAGTTCCTCGATCAGCGCGGCTTCGACCGCGAGGCCGCGTTGAAGTTCGGGGTGGGGTTCGCGCCGCGCGAGGGCCGTTCGCTCAACGAGCGGCTGCGGGCCAAGGGCTTCAGCGTCGAGGAGATGACCGTCGGCGGGCTGGTCGGGCCCTCGGGCTACGACAAGTTCCGCGGCCGGCTGGTGTGGCCGATCCGCGAGGCGTCGGGGGAGACGATCGGCTTCGGCGCCCGGCGGATCTTCGACGACGACCGGATCGAGGCCAAGTACCTCAACACCGCCGAGACCCCGATCTACAAGAAGAGCCACGTCCTCTACGGCATCGACCTGGCCCGCCGCGAGATGGCGCGCACCTCGCAGGTCGTCGTGGTCGAGGGCTACACCGACGTGATGGCCTGCCACCTGGCGGGCGTCGGCACCGCCGTGGCGACCTGCGGCACCGCCTTCGGCGACGACCACGCGCGCATCGTGCGGCGCTTCATCGACGACCACGACGAGTCGCGCGGCGAGGTCATCTTCACCTTCGACGGCGACTCGGCCGGGCAGAAGGCCGCGCTCAAGGCGTTCCAGGGCGACCAGCGGTTCGTCGCGCAGACCTACATCGCGGTCGCGCCCGACGGACAGGACCCGTGCGAGCTGCGGATCGGCGCCGGTGACGCCGCGGTCCGCGAGCTGATCGCCGGTCGCACGCCGCTCTACCGGTTCGCGCTCGAGGCCGAGATCGGTCGCTACGACCTGGACCGTGCCGACGGCCGGGTCGACGCCCTGCGCGCCGGTGCGCGGCTGGTCGCCAGCGTGCGCGACCGGGCCAAGGTCGACGCGTTCGCCCGCGAGCTCGCGTCGCTGGTCGGGGTCGATCCCGACCAGGCCCGGGCAGAGGTACGCCGGGCGGCGAACCGTCCCAAGGGAGCACCCGAGCAGCGCCGTACCCCTGCGGCCCAGGAGGCGCCCGAGCGCCCGGCGACCCCGCCGATGCCGGATCCGCGCGACCCGCGCTTCGCGATCGAGCGGGAGACCCTCAAGGTCGTCCTCCAGCACCCGGTGGCGATCGGCCGCAGCACCGCGCAGATCACCCCGGAGGACTTCACCCACCCGGTCTACCGCGGGGTCTGGCAGCTCGTCGCCGCCGCCGGGGGGCCCGCGTCGGGCGACGGCGACGCGGGCTGGGCCGGCCGGATCCGGGAGGCCGCGACCGATCCGAGCGTCGCCGCGGCCATCAGCGCTCTCGCGGTCGAGCCGCTGCCGACGGCCCGCGAGGCCGACGCCGACTACGTCGCCTCGCACGTCTTCCGGCTGCTCGAGCTGTCCGCCCTGCGCCGGATCGGCGACGTCCGCTCCAAGCTCCAGCGCACCGACCCCAACAGCCCCGACTTCGCCGGCCTGTTCGCCCAGCTGGCCTCCCTGGAGCAGGGCCGCCGCACGCTGCGCGACCGCATCGTCGGCGCCCCTTGAGCACCGCGCCGCCCGATTTCGGCACGTCGCCCGGGGCTTGCTAAGGTTTGGCCGCTGTCGGTCCCCGGACCGGAGCGTGCATTCCCCCATAGCTCAACTGGCAGAGCATTCGACTGTTAATCGAAGGGTTATTGGTTCGAGTCCAATTGGGGGAGCCGAAGAGGGCCCGCGACCTGTGCGAACAGGTGGCGGGCCCTTCGTCGTACCGGGCTAGGAGCGGTCGAGGCGCAGCCCCATCGGAGCAGCTGCCGGGATCTCGCCGCTCGCCACGACGGCGGCGGTGAGGGGCTCCAGGAGACCGGCCAGCTCGACCAGTTCGTCGTCACCGAGCGCGTCATACGCCGATGCGGCCAGCCGGTCCGTGCTCTGCTCGATCACCGCGGCCGTCTCCCGCCCGGCCGCGGTCAGGCCGTCGGGGCCGAGCAGCCCGCGCTCGGCGAGCCGCTCGGTGCAGGCGCGCCACTCCGCGTCGGTGAAGTCGCGCGCGACCGTGTAGGTCTCGCGCGGGACGCCGGTGACCGCCGAGCGCAGGACGTGCGAATCGCGACCGCCGATGCCGTGCGCCTGCAGCGCGGCGATGTGGCCGTCGCCGCGGTGCTCGCGCAGCAGCGTGGCCGCGTGCCACAGGACGGCGAGCGGGTCCGTCGGCCAGGGGAGTGCCGCGTTCGCGGCGTACAGCGGGCGTCCCTCGGGCGGCGCGGCGAGGGCCGCCCGCCGGGCGAGCTCGGCGGCAGGCGTGACCTCGACGGCGTCGCCGAGGATCCGCTCCAGCGCGGCGACCGATCCGCGGAGACGGGCGTCGAGGGCGGCCTCCGGCGTACCGAAGGTCCAGGCGTCCGGCAGCGCACCCTCGACCCGCGCCGGCGCGAAGTTGTAGAAGAGGGCGCGGACCGGGGCCGGGCCGACCGGTCCCAGCGGGGCGGCGCGGCCGGCGAAGTAGCCCATCCAGAAGCCCCGGAACCCGGCGGCGCGCAGCGCGGCGAGGGGCTCGGGCGAGAAGTAGGTGACGGCGTGGAGGGGCTCCAGCAGCCGCCAGAGGTCGCGTGCGTCGGGCCGGGTCGGGGGAGAGGTCACGTTCTGTTTCTACGGGGCCGCGGGGCCGGCGTCGAGGGTGGGTCTCAGCTCGACTTGTCCGCGCTGGGCTGCGCCTGCGGCGCCTGCCCCTGCGGCGCCTGCCCCTGCGGCGCCTGCCCCTGCGGGACCTGCCCCTGCTGCCCGGGCATCCCTCCGCCCGGCATGCCCGGGAACCCCTGACCACCCGGCATGCCCGGCATCCCACCGGACATGCCGGGCGCGTGCCCGGGACCGAACCCGTTGCGGCCGAGGTCCGGCCGCCGGTCGCCGTGCCCGTCGGCGACCGCCGTGAGCCCTGCGCCCGCCACTCCGCCGACGATGACCCCGGCAGCGGCGACCGCGACTACGGAGCGGAGCCGGAAGGCCCGGTCGCGCAGTCGCGGCGCCGCCGGCGTACCGGTGTCGTCAGGTGGGGTGGGCCGAGTGGACGGGGCGGCCTGTGCCGGGTCGACCGGCGTCAGGTCGTCACCCTCGGATGCGGGCAGGGACGGGTTCTCGGACATGACCCCACCGTCCGACCGCGCTCTGTGGGGTTGCTGGAGCGAACCTGTGCGCAACCCGTGAGATCCTCCCAGTGCACGCACAGTCGGCGCACAGACTCCGGCGGAAGGATCGGCCACGTGACTGAGACACGACCTGACGGATCCCCGCTGCGCGCCCTCGTCGTCGACGACGAGGTCAACATCGCCGAGCTGCTCGCCATGGCCCTGCGCTACGAGCGATGGGACGTCGATCTCGCCCACACCGGCGCGGCCGCGGTGCGGGCGGTGCGCAAGCACGAGCCGGACGTCGTCGTGCTCGACATGATGCTGCCCGACTTCGACGGCATGGAGGTCCTGCGCCGCATCCGTGCGATCGCGCCGAACCTGCCCGTCCTCTTCCTCACCGCACGCGATGCCGTCGAGGACCGGGTGGCCGGGCTGACGGCCGGCGGCGACGACTACGTGGTCAAGCCGTTCTCCCTGGAGGAGGTCGTGGCCCGCCTGCGTGGTCTGGTACGCCGGGCGGGCATCGCCGCCGAGGTCGCCGGCTCCGTGCTCGCGGTCGGTGACCTCGTCCTGGAGGAGGACAGCCGCGAGGTCTCGCGCGGCGGCGAGCCGATCAACCTGACCGCCACCGAGTTCGAGCTGCTCCGCTTCCTGATGCGCAACCCTCGGCGGGTGCTCAGCAAGGCGCAGATCCTCGACCGCGTCTGGAACTACGACTTCGGAGGCCAGGCGAACGTCGTGGAGCTCTACATCTCCTACCTGCGCAAGAAGATCGACGCCGGGCGCGAGCCGATGATCCACACCATGCGTGGCGCGGGCTACGTCCTCAAGCCGGCCAGCTGATGCGTCTCCTCCCGACCCTCGCCGCGCGGCTCGTCGTGACCGCCGTGGCGTTGGTCGCGGTCGTCTGCATCCTGATCGCGACGATCACCACCTTCGGCATCCGCGCCAACCTGATGGGCCGGCTCGACGACGACCTGGCGTCGCTGTCGCACCGGCCGGGCGCCGGCTTCGGCCCGGACGGGGAGCTGAACGTCACGCCGGGCACCCTGATCGCGGTCCTCCGGTCCGACGGCTCCTCGTCGGGGTTCGTCGGCACCTTCGACCGCAGCGCGCCCGACCCGCTCCCCGCCGACGCGCTCGCCGCTGTGGAGGACGTCCCGACCGGGTCGACGCCGCACACCGTGCACGTGCCCGGGGAGGGCACCTACCGGGTGCTCGCGCAGGCCGGCACCACCGCGGCTGGCACGACGGTCACGGTCGTGCTGGGCATGCCGACGCGCGAGGTGGACGACACCGTCGAGAACCTGGTCTGGTGGGAGGCGGCGCTCACCCTGCTCGGCGTCGCCGTGGCGGCGGCGGCCGGCACCTTCGTCGTACGCCGTCAGCTCCGGCCGCTCAACGAGGTGGCCCGCACCGCCCACGCGGTGGCCCTGCTCCCGCTCGACGCGGGGGAGATCGGCATCACCGAGCGGGTGCCCGCGCACCTCACCGACCCGCGCACCGAGACCGGTCAGGTCGGGGCGGCCCTCAACACCCTGCTCGAGCACGTCGAGTCCTCCCTGGACGCGCGGCACCGCAGCGAGCAGCAGGTCCGCCAGTTCGTCGCCGACGCCTCCCACGAGCTGCGTACGCCGCTGACGACGATCGCCGGCTACACCCAGCTCGCGCGCCGCCACCCGGAGGCCGTCGAGGTCTCCCTCGGGAAGATCGATGAGGAGTCGCGCCGGATGACCACCCTCGTCGAGGACCTGCTGCTGCTGGCCCGCCTGGACTCGGGGCGGCCGCTCGAGCAGGCCCCGGTCGACCTGAGCCGGCTGCTGGCCGAGGCGGTCGACGACGCCCGGGTGGTCGACGAGGAGCACGACTGGAGGCTCGAGCTCGCCGATGAGCCGGTGGTGGTGGTCGGCGACGCGTCGCGGCTGCACCAGGTCGTGACCAACCTGCTCACCAACGCCCGCAAGTACACCCCCGCCGGCACGACCGTGATCGCCCGCGTCCTGCCCGACGGCTTCGAGGTCCAGGACGCCGGGCCGGGCATCCCCCCGGACCTGGCCCGCGTGGCCTTCCAGCGCTTCAGCCGGGGCGACGCGGGGCGGCAGCGTGCCGGCGGCGTCGGCCTCGGCCTGGCGCTGGTGGACGCGATCGTGCGCGCCCACGGGGGCACCGTCCGGCTGGCCAGCGTGCCCGGCGACACCCGCGTCACGGTGAGGCTGCCACGCGTCACAGGTGACTGACAGCGCGACCTGGGAGGTGGCACAGCGCGCTTGGCCAGAGTCGCCGTCGTGCGACTCTCCCTTCCCTCGATCCCTCGACCCCTCCGCCGCCGCGGCATCGTCGTCGGCGTCGTCGTGGTGCTGCTGGCCGGCGCTCTCGGCGGCTGGCTGGTCCTCCGCAGGCCCGCGGCTGCCGCTGCCACGACGACCACCGCCACGGTCTCCCGGGGCAGCGTCAAGCAGACCGTGACCGCGAGCGGCACCATCGCGGCCGCCACCAGCGACGACGACAGCTTCTCGGTCTCCGGCACCGTCACGCGGGTGTACGTCGCCGCCGGCGACCGGGTCCGCAAGGGCCAGCGCCTCGCGCGGATCGACGACGACGGGCTGGTCGCCACCCGCACGGCCGCGGCCAGCTCGCTGACGGCGGCGTACGCGCAGCTGAAGGCGGACCGCAAGGCCGACGCCTCCGACGCGCAGATCGCCTCGGATCGGGCGAGCATCTCCTCGGCGGAGGCCGCGCTGAGCCAGGCCGACGACGATGTCGATGACGCGGTCCTCCGCGCGAGCATCGCCGGCACCGTCACCGACGTCGGCATCTCCGTGGGCGACACGGTCGGCAGCACGACCGGCGGCACGTCCGACACCGCGACGATCTCGCTGGTCAGTGGCAGCCACTACGTCCTCGACGCGGACCTCTCGGCGGCCGACGCGAAGTCGGTGCGCCCGGGGATGCAGGCATCGCTGAGCGTCACCGGCGTCACCGACACCGTCTACGGCACGGTGAAGAGCGTTTCGCTCGTGGCCGAGGCCGGCGACTCGGGCGCGGCCGTCTTCCCGGTCGTCATCGAGGTGACCGGCACCCGCAAAGACCTGTACGCCGGGGTGTCCGCCGACGCGACCATCACCGTGAAGGTCCGGCAGAACGTCCTCACCGTCGCCACCCAGGCGGTGCACAGCGACTCCGCCGGCACCTACGTGAACAGGATCGTCGACGGCGCTACGGTCCGGACGAAGGTCGAGGTCGGCTCGACGTACGGCATGCAGACCGAGATCACCTCCGGGCTGAAGGCGGGCGACACCGTCGAGGTCGTGTCCTTCCGGCTGCCGTCGGGGGCCGGCGGCGACAGCGACCAGCAACAGCGGATGCAGCAGCTGCAGCAGATGATGCAGAACGGCGGCGGCCTGCCCGCCGGCGGCGTCCCCGCCGGCGGCACCTTCCCGGGCGGTGGCCAGTGAGCGCGGTCGTCGAGCTCGCCGGGGTCCGCAAGACCTACCGGTCGGGGCCCATCGAGTTCGAGGCGCTGCGCGGCATCGACATGACGATCGACCCGGGGGAGTACGTCGCCGTCATCGGCCCCTCGGGCTCCGGGAAGTCCACCCTGATGAACCTGATCGGCTGCCTCGACGTGCCCTCGGTCGGCCACTACCTGCTGGCCGGCGAGGACACCTCGCAGATGACCGAGGCCGAGCTGGCCCGCGTGCGCAACGAGCGGATCGGGTTCGTCTTCCAGCAGTTCCACCTGCTCGGCTCGATGTCGGCCTGGCGCAATGTCGAGCTGCCGCTGGTGTACGCCGGCGTGCCCCGCGCCGAGCGCAAGGAGCGTGCTGTCGCCGCTCTGACCAGGGTCGGTCTCGGCGACCGCATCGACAACCGGCCCGGTGAGCTGTCCGGCGGCCAGCAGCAGCGCGTCGCCGTCGCCCGCGCGCTGGTCACCGAGCCGTCGATCGTCCTGGCCGACGAGCCGACCGGCAACCTCGACTCGACCTCGACCCGCGACGTGCTCGCGCTCCTCGACGAGCTGCACGCCTCCGGCCGCACGATCGTGCTGATCACCCACGAGGCGGACGTCGCCGCGCGCGCCGCGCGCAACCTGGTGATCGCGGACGGGCAGATCACCTCCGACCGGCTCGTCGGGGCATCGGCATGAGCTGGCTGGAGACCCTCCGGACCGGCGCGGCCGCGATCCGCGCGCACCGGCTGCGCTCGATCCTCACCATGCTCGGCATCGTCATCGGGATCTCGTCGGTCATCCTCACCGTCGGCCTGGGCCAGGGCGCGCAGAAGCAGGTCTCGGACCAGATCGACGCGCTCGGCTCCCACCTGCTGATCGTGTCGCCGGGCAGCACGACCAGCTCCTCCGGCGTACGAGGTGGGTTCGGGTCCTCCACGACGCTGACCCTGGGCGACGCCGCCGCGCTGGCGTCGGCGGATGCCGCGCCGGACGTCGCGAAGGTCGCGGCGACCACCTCCACGAACCTCTCACTGGTCAACGGCGAGACGAACTGGACCACCTCCGTCGTCGGTACGACGACGGCCTGGCTGGACGTGCGCACGCGGACCCTGTCCTCGGGCCGGTTCTTCACCGACGCCGAGGTCGCGCACGCCGCACCCGTCGTGGTGCTCGGCTCGGACACCGCCGCCGAGCTGTTCGGGGTCCAGGACCCGGTCGGCCGGACGATCACCGCGGACGGTGTGGCGCTGACGGTCGTCGGCGTGCTGACCTCCTCCGGCTCGTCCTCGACGGGCACCTCCGAGGACGACCAGGCGGTCGTGCCGATCGCGACCGCCAAGCAGCTGGAGGGCTCGACCAGCCAGGCCGTGTCGACCATCTACCTGGAGGCGGCGAGCGCCGCGACCCTGTCCGCGGCCTACCAGGAGGCGACGGCGGTCCTGCTCAACCGGCACGACGTCGGCTCCGCCGACGCGGACTTCTCCATCGCGACCCAGGAGTCCCTGGTCGCGACGGCGAACTCCACGAACCGGACGATGACCGTCCTGCTCGCCGGCGTCGCCGGGATCTCGCTGCTGGTCGGCGGGATCGGGGTCATGAACATCATGCTGGTCTCGGTCACCGAGCGGATCCGCGAGATCGGCCTGCGCAAGGCGCTCGGCGCGACACCGAAGGTGATCCGGCGGCAGTTCCTGGTCGAGGCGTCGCTCCTCGGGCTGCTCGGCGGCCTGGTCGGCGTCGGGATCGGCCTGGTCGGGGCGCAGGTCCTGCCGGGCCTGATCGACCAGCCGGTCGCGCTGTCGGCGCTCGCCACCGCCGCCGCCCTCGGCACGGCGCTGGCCCTGGGCATCGGGTTCGGCGTCTACCCGGCCACCCGCGCCGCCCGCCTGACCCCCATCGACGCGTTGCGCAGCGACTGAGCGCGACCTCCCGTCCCCGTCTCCCCTCCCGAAAGGCAACTTCCATGCACACCCACCGGATCCTCCGTTCCTCCGCGGCCCTCGCGGCCGTCGCCGTCCTCGCCTCGGCCTGCGGGTCGAGCGGGACGGCCGCGACCACCACCGATGCCGGGAACGCCGGCTACCCGGCCGCCACCGCGGGCCAGGCGGGCACCCGCCCCGGGGCCTCCGGAACGATCGCCGCGGTGAGCGGCAGGGTCGTCCAGGTGCAGAGCGACACCAGCGGCCAGGTCGCGGTGACGGTGACCTCGACGACCGTCCTCACCGATCAGGTGCAGGCCTCGCGGAGCGCGGTGAAGGTGGGCTCCTGCGTCGTCGTACGCCCCTCCACCTCCGGTACGTCGACCAGCACGACCGCCGTCACGGCCTCCTCGGTGTCGGTCACCACGGCGTCGGGCTCGTCCTGCACCGGCGGCTTCGCCGGGGCCGGCGGTCCGGGCGGCGGGCGGCCGAGCGGGATGCCGACCGACATGCCGAGCGGCATGCCCAGCGACATGCCCACCGGCATGCCGACGGGCGGCGGCCAGGGCTTCGGCGTCGTCGGCAAGGTGACCGCGGTCTCCGCCCACGGCTTCACCGTCGCGTCGTCGATGCCGGGCGCGAGCGGCTCAAGCAGCACCGTCACGGTCACGACGACCGGGTCGACGACGTACACCGCCCAGCAGAAGGCGTCGCTGGGCGCGCTGAAGGTCGGCCGCTGCCTGCAGGCGACCGGCAGCACCGACGCGACCGGTGCGGTGACGGCGACCCGCGCCGCGGTGAGCGACGCGGTCGACGGATCCTGCACGACCGGCTTCGGCGGCCAGCGGGGGAGCGCGTCGTGAGCAGGCGTCGCGTCCGGCGCCACCTGCTGGTGCCGCTGGCGGTCCTGGCCGTCGCCGCCGGCGGTTGGGCGGCGTACGCCGAGGCCGCGGGCACCGGTCACCACTACCGCCTCGCCGCCGCTCGGGTCGGCGACGTCTCTGCGACCGTCGACCTCAGCGGCACGGTGTCGGCCGCGGGCCGGGCGGACCTGGTCGCGGGTGCGTCCGGCAAGGTCGTGGCCGTCCCGGTCCACGTCGGCCAGCAGGTACGCCGTGGCCAGGTCGTCGTCCGCCTCGACCAGACGGCCCTGATCGCCCAGGTGAAGGCGGCGCGGGCGTCGCTGGCGAAGGCGAGGGCCCAGCTCGCGAGCGACGAGGACGCCCAGACGTCGTCGGTCACCACCGCGAGCACGACGACCACCGCTACCTCGGCGCGCACCACCGCGCGCTCGACGGCGCGGTCGACGGCCGGCACGGCGCCGATCCTGGCGACCATCACGAAGGACCAGGCCGCGGTCACGAAGGCGCAGACCACCGCCTCCACGGCGCTGACGACGGCGACCGAGGCGCTGCAGACCGAGCAGTCGGCGTGCGCCACGACGTCGAGCTCGCCCACCCCGTCCGCGAGCGACACCTCGAGCGACACCCCGACCGCGTCCACGTCGAGCACCCCGCAGGTCAGCGACGACTGCCAGTCCGCGCTGGGCGCGGTCCAGTCGGCGCAGGCCGCCGTCGCCGATGCCCAGGACGATCTGAAGACCGCACTGGACACGCTGACCACCGATCTCACGACCGCCCTCACGACCACCGGCTCGCCGTCCTCGCCCTCCTCGCCTTCCGCCCCGTCCTCACCGAGCACCAGGACGCCCAGCACCTCCTCGTCCGGCGGTACGACGGTCACAGCCGCCACCCTGGCCCGTGACCAGGCCTCGATCGACCAGGCCCGTGCCGACCTGGTCAGCGCGCTCGCCGCCCGCCGGGCGGCCGTGGTCCGGGCGCCCTTGGCCGGTCAGCTCCGGTCGCTCCCGGTGGCCCGGGGCGATGCGGTGGCCGCCGGCGATGACGTCGCCGTCATCGTCGGCAAGGGCCTCACGACCGTCGAGATCGAGGCGACCCAGGCCCAGGCGGCCGAGCTGCGCGTCGGCGGCACAGCGAGCGTCACGCCTGCCGGTGCGACGACGGCCCTCGTGGGCAGGGTCTCGCGGATCGCCCATGTGCCCACGGCCTCCACCTCGTCCAGCTCGGCCACCAGCTCGACGACGTACGCCGTGCAGGTGACCCTGACCGGCAAGGGTGCGGCGCAGCCACCCCTGGGCATGCCGGTCGCGGTGTCCGCCGTGATCGGAACCGCGCGGCACGTGGTCACGGTGCCGGCGTCGGCCGTGTCGGACGGCGCGGTCGAGGTCCTGAGGAACGGCACGGCCACGCGGACCCGGGTCACGACGGGCGTCATCGGCGCCAGCGCCATCGAGGTCCTCAGTGGCGTCAGCGCCGGCGACCAGGTGGTGCTCGCCGACCTCGAGGAGGACCTGCCGACGTCGGACTCCTCGACGACCCGCTTCGGCGGCTCGAGCGGATTCGGAGGGTCGGGCAGCTTCGGCGGCGGCACGATCGGTGGTCCTCCCGGAATGGGGTGAGGATCCGCGCCGCCGGTAGCCTTTGGCGACTCGACAGCCCAGAAGCCGGAGGAAGCGCATGTCGCTCGAGGCGGACCGAAGCCGACCCGGAGGCGCCCGACGCGCGTCCCGGTCGGTGCGGTTGTCGCGCCGGGAGCGACGCGCCCTGCGCCGCGAGGCGACCCACTCGGGCGGACGCCGGGCGCTCCGTCCGGGCGACCCGGCGCCGGCGCGTCCTGCCGACGTGCCGCGCGGCGGTCGCCGGATCGACCGCCGCCGCCGGCGCACCCAGGGCCTGCCGGGCACCGTCGGGATCACGTTCCTGGGTGCCGTGATCCCCGGCTCCGGCTACCTGTACGCCGGGCGCCGGCTGATCGGCGGCGTCGTGCTGGCCGGCTGGCTGGCGATCCTCGGCGGCCTGCTGGTCCGCTTCGGCACCGACTGGCACCGCGCACTGGACCTGGTCTTCGACCCCACCGCCCTGCGGGTCGCCGCGGCCGTGGTCGGCGTGCTGCTGCTGATCTGGGTCGGGGTGGTGTGGACGTCGTACCGGATGGTCCGGCCGCGCCGCCGTACCCGCGCCCAGACGATCCTCGGCAACCTCGCCGTCGTCGTCATCTGCCTGGTGGTGGCCGCGCCCGTCCTCCGGGCCGCGCAGTACGCCGTCGCCACGGCCGGGCTGGTGACCAAGGTCTTCGACAACAACACCACCGCCACCACGCCCCACCTGGACGCCAAGGACCCGTGGGCGGACAAGGCGCGGGTCAACGTGCTGCTGCTCGGCGGCGACGGTGACATCGGCCGCGAGGGTGTGCGCACCGACAGCATGATCCTGCTGAGCATCGACACCCACACGGGCAAGACCGTCACGTTCAGCCTTCCGCGCAACCTGGCCAACGCCCAGTTCCCGCCGGACAGTCCTCTGCGTGCGCTCTACCCGAACGGCTTCGGCGACGGCGACCCGGCCGACGGCAACTACATGCTCAACGCCGTCTACCGCGACGTCCCGATGTACCACCCCGGTGTGCTCGGCAAGAGCCACAACGAGGGCGCCGACGCGATCAAGGAGGCGATCTCGGGGACGCTCGGCCTGCCGGTCGACTACTACCTGTTGGTCAACCTCAGCGGCTTCCGCGAGATCGTCAACGCGATCGGCGGCGTGACGGTGAACATCAACGAGCCGATCGCGATCGAGGGCGACACCAGCGACCACATCCCGCCCATCGGCTACCTCGCGCCGGGCCCCGACCAGCACCTCGACGGCTACCACGCGCTGTGGTTCGCCCGCGGTCGCTGGGGCGCGGACGACTACCAGCGGATGGACCGCCAGCGCTGCATGATCAGAGCGATCATCGACGCTGCCGATCCGGCGACGCTGCTGACCCGCTACCTCGACGTGATCAAGGCCGGGAAGAAGATCGTCCTCACCGACATCCCCAAGGAGATGGGCCCGGCGTTCGTCGAGCTGGCCCTGAAGATGAAGGACGCCAAGACGCGCTCGGTGGTGTTCAAGACCTCGGCCCAGTTCAACTCGGCCGACCCGGACTTCGACTACATCCACGAGACGGTCCAGGCGGCCCTCGACCCGGCCGCCCACCAGCACCACCGGTCATCGAACCCGCCGGAGAACCCCACCGACGCCTGCGCCTACCACCCGACCGGCAAGACCGTCGCCGACGCCAAGGCCTACGACGCGCAGTTCCAGTAGCCCACTAGCCTGATCCCTCGAGGGGCGGTAGCTCAGTCGGTCAGAGCAGAGGACTCATAATCCTTGGGTCGTGGGTTCGAGCCCCACCCGCCCTACTCTCTCCAGCAGTGCCACGGCGTCGTACGGCGCCCGCCCGTCGGCGTCGTTGTCGAAGTAGACCAGCACGTCGCTGACTCCGGGGCTTTCGGCCCACTCCCGGCAGCGCTCGGCCCAGCGGTCGAGCGAGTCGGGGGAGTAGCCGCCGTAGTAGAGGCGCGTCTCCCCGTGCAGCCGCACGTAGACCGTCTCGCTGGTGACCGCATCGAGCCGCGGGAAGCGGCCCGCGGTGTCGGCGATCACGCATCCGATGCCGTGCTCGCGCAGCTGGGCGAGAGCCTCGGGCTCCGCGAAGCTCGGATGCCGCGCCTCGAGTACGTGCCGCACCGGCCGCTCGGCATCCGTCGTGGTGTGCGCACGGTCCTCCGGCACGCGCTCGTCGTGCCGCGCGGCCAGCTCGGCCACGCCGGTCGTCGTGCGCGGCAATGCCGCATAGAACCGGCCCATCAGCCCGGCGTCGTACTCGATCCGCTCCGGCAGCTGCCACAGGAACGGTCCCAGCTTCGGCCCGAGGAGCAGCGGGCCGGACGCGAAGAAGTTCGCGAGCGCCTGGTCGATGTCCCGCAGCCGCTTCAGGTGGGTGACGTAGCGGCTGCCCTTCACGGCCAGCACGAAGTCCTCCGGCGTCGCGTCCCGCCAGGAGAGGTACGACGAGGGCCGCTGCAGCGAGTAGAAGGACCCGTTCAGCTCCACCGTCGTCATCCGCTCGGCGGCGTAGCCGAGCTCGTCGCGCTGCCGCAGGCCCTTCGGGTAGAAGTCGCCGCGCCACCGCGGGTAGCTCCATCCCGACACCCCGACCCGGATCACGTCGGCCGGGGTACCCCAGCCGACCGGGCCCATTCGCCGGCCCGGGCTGAGTCAGTGCCCGCCGGCGATCAGCAGCCGTCCGCCCCGGCGCACCAGGTCCAGCGTCACCGTCTCGGTGTGGGCACGGCCGGCCAGCCGGTAGCGGTAGGTGTAGGTGACCGACATCGACGCCGGCCGCGCCGTCACACTCAGGATCCGCGGCGCGCTCACCGCGGTCCAGAACTCCCGGTACCGCGGGCTTGCGTGCTGGTACGCCGCCGTCAGCATCGCCAACCCAGCGCCCGGGTCGCTGCTGGCCGTGGCGACGTACCTGCGCGCGAACCCGGTCAGCTCCGACGCCGACGGCTGCTTCGCACGCTTCGTCTCGCTCGCCCGCGCCGCGTCCTGCGTGGGGGAGTGGTGGCCGGTGGCCGGCGCCGGGCCGGACGCGGCCACCGGAGCGGGCCGGTCGGTCTGCCTGCCGAGGGCGAGGACCACCGCGACGATCCCGAGGGTGACGACCAGCGCGCCGAGCACCAGCACCAGCATCGCCGTACGCCGCCGCGGCTCGGCCCCGTCCATGGCGACGTCGGCGGACTCGGCGAGGACGACCGGGATGCTGGGCTCCGGCTCGCTCGACGGTGCCATCCGGGCTCGCAGGTACGCCGCGACCTCGGCCATCGACGGCCGCTCTCCGGGGTCGGGGGACAGCGCCATCTCCACCATCGGCCCGAGCCAGCCGGCCCGCCGCAGCCGCGCGGGCGTCTCGGTGGTGTGCTCGAAGGGACCGTGCCCGGCCATCGAGTGGAACAGCAGCGCTCCGACCGACCACACGTCGCTGGCGGGACTGGGCCGCCGCCCCGCCGAGACCTCCGGCGCCACGTACGCCGGGTCCAGCGACCCCCGCACACCGCCGCGCGCGTGCTCGGCGGCCAGGTCCGCGACGATCGGCAGCACGGCCCGTGCGGCCTCGTCCGGCTCCAGCCGCGCACCGGCGCGCAGGGAGGCTGCGAGGTTCCCGACGTACTCGCTCACGCTCCCGACCCTAGGCCATCGGGAACGTCCGGATCGGTGCCTCGATGGGCGCCACGCGGTGGGGATACGGCAGGCTTGGACCGACCCGACCAGCGAAAGGACCATCGTGTCTGTCGACCCCACGCTCCTCGACGATCTGGAGTGGCGCGGACTCATCGCCACCTCCACCGATCGCGACGCCCTGCGCACCGCGTTGAGCGGGGGGAGCGTGCGCTTCTATGTGGGCTTCGACCCGACGGCTCCCAGCCTGCACATGGGCAACCTGGTCCAGATCGTCACGGCGAAGCGTCTGCAGGACGCCGGCCACACGCCGTACCTCCTCGTGGGCGGCGCCACCGGCATGATCGGCGACCCGCGCGACTCCGGTGAGCGCACGCTCAACTCGCTCGACACCGTCAAGGAGTGGACCGACCGCGTGCGCGCCCAGGTCTCGGCCTTCGTGTCCTTCGAGGGCGAGAACGCGGCGACGGTCGTCAACAACTACGACTGGACCTCCGGCCTGTCCACCATCGACTTCCTGCGCGACATCGGCAAGCACTTCCCGGTCAACCGGATGCTCGCCCGCGAGACGGTCAAGCGCCGCCTCGAGTCGGGGATCAGCTACACCGAGTTCTCCTACGTGCTGCTGCAGTCGATGGACTACCTCGAGCTCTTCCGCCGGTACGGCGTCGCGCTCCAGTTCGGAGGCTCGGACCAGTGGGGCAACCTCACCGGCGGCGTCGAGCTGATCCGGCGCGCGGACGGCGGCCACGCGCACGCCTTCGCGACCCCGCTGATCACCAAGGCCGACGGCACCAAGTACGGCAAGACCGAGGGCGGTGCGCTGTGGCTCGACCCGCAGATGATGTCGCCGTACTCCTTCCACCAGTTCTGGCTCAACGTCGAGGACGAGAAGGTCGGCGAGCTGCTCCGCATCTTCACCTTCCTGCCGCGGGCCGAGCTCGAGGCGCTCGAGGCGCGGCATGCCGAGGCGCCGTTCCGGCGCGAGGCGCAGAAGGTGCTGGCCGACGAGGTCACCACGCTGGTCCACGGCGCGGAGCAGACCGAGCAGGCCAAGGCCGCCGCGCAGGCGCTGTTCGGCACCGGCGACATCACGGCGCTCTCGGCGAGCACGCTCGCCGCGGCGCTCGGTGAGGCCGGCGCGACCGAGGTGCCCGCAGCCGACGGCATCCCCAGCGTGGTCGACCTCTTCGTCCTGACCGGCCTGGCGTCCTCGCGCGGCGAGGCCCGCCGCACCGTCGGCGAGGGCGGTGCGTACGTCAACAACGTGCGCGTCGAGGACCCCGAGCAGGTGCCCTCGCGCGACGACCTGGTCGACGGCGCCTGGCTGGTGCTGCGCCGCGGCAAGAAGAAGTTCGCCGGGGTCCGGGTCTCCTGATGTCCGGCGGGTGGGCAGCCGATCTCCGTCGTACGGCGGAGGAGCGGCTGCCCGCCGTCGTCGCCCGCTACTTCGCCGCGGGCACCGGTGACGAGGTCACCCTCGAGGAGTCGACCAGCGCGTGGAGAGCGGTGCGGTTCAGCTCGCGCGTCCTGCGCGGACCGGTCACTGTCGACACCCGCACGACCCTGTTCGGTACGACGTACGCGCGCTCCTTCGGCATCGCGCCGACGGCCCTGCAGCGCGCCGCCCATCCCCGCGGCGAGATCGCCATGGCGGAGGCGGCCGGTGAGGCGGGCGTGCCGCACGTCGTGTCGAGCACGGCCGGCCATCCCTTCGCCGAGATCGCCGCGGTGGGAGCGCCGTGGTGGATCCAGGCCTACGTGCGGGCCGATCGCGAGTCCACCCTCCCGATGCTGGAGTCCGCGTGCGCCGCAGGCACGGAGGCGGTCGTGCTGACCGTCGACACCCCCGTCCCCGGGACCAAGCACGGCGCGGCCGACGCGGACTTCGAGGGCATCGACCTCTCGTGGCACCGGGTCAACTACCCCGAGCAGGTCGCCAGCGGCCAGCGCGGCTCCTGGGCGAGCGACCTCGCCGGCGCGGACATCGCATGGCTGCAGGAGCGGACGGGGCTGCCCGTCGTGGTCAAGGGCGTGCTGCACCCCGACGACGCCATCGCAGCGCGGCAGGCGGGTGCGGCGGCGGTCTGGGTCTCGAACCACGGCGGTCGCCAGCTGGACCGCGCGGTCGACACCGCGACCGCGTTGCGCCGGATCCGTGCCGCGGCAGGGCCGGACCTCACCCTGTTCGCCGACGGCGGCATCCGGCACGGGCTGGACGTCCTGGCCGCCCACGCGCTCGGCGCGGACGCTGTCTTCGCCGGCCGGATGCCCCTGTGGGCCCTCGCCGCCGGAGGGGGAGAAGGCGTCCTGACCTGCATGAACACGCTCGCGGGCGAGCTCGACGAGGGCCTCCTCCTGGCCGGTGTCAGCACCCCGGGACGCGCTGCCGAGGCCCTCCACCAGCCCCTGTGACCGCCGACACCCCACCCCGATTTGTGCTCCCCGGGAGGTGTCTGTAATGTTCTCTCTGTCGCCAGGGAGCGGCGGGAAACAAGGCGCCGGCCGTCAGGCCAGCGAAGGGTTTCCGGCCCCGGGCGGAAGTCGATCGATCAAGACCAGCGCTTTCGCGCCGCGGCCAAATCGGACGGCCACCAGTGGGAAGAAGAGCTCGCAAGGGTGAACTTCCAACGCGTGTGATGTTTGAGAACTCAACAGTGTGTCATGCATTTGATTGTTGTGAAATGTTTGTGCGGCGG